>NZ_JBEZHS010000005.1:0-415155 GCF_040650695.1 Amycolatopsis sp. NPDC048633 | reverse complement strand
CTGCGTGACCGCGGTGTCCGGCGGCGGCACGGCTTCGAGGTGCGTCCAACGCACCCAAGGGGCCCTTCGGTGCGTTGAACGCACCGAAGGCCACATTGGGGCGCTTACGACTCCGCGGCGCCCGGGCCCAACGTCAGCAGCTGCTCGAAGAACCCGCCGATCCCCAGCCTCCGGTCCACCAGGTGGACCTCCAGGATCCAGTGCGAGGTCTGGCCGTTGCGGTCCGGTCGTCGCATCGGTCCGTCGCTGCCCGGCGTGATGTAGGAGTCGATCTTCGTGCCGTCGATCGTCTCGTGCGGGAACTGGCCGACCAGGTGGCCCGCGATGTCGCCGCCGAACTCCCAGCCCGCTTCGCGCGCCAGCTCCACCATGTGCGCGTACAGCTCGGCACCGGTGATGTCCGGCCGGGCGGCGAAGTACGCGCGCCCCGCGTCGAAGACCGGTGCCAGCGACGCGCGCAGCCGGTGCTTCACCGGGTCGTCGCCCAGGACGAACGTGCGGCCGAAGTCCGCTTCCCAGTCCTCGAAGATCGGGCCGAAGTCGGCGAACACGATGTCGTCCTCGCCCAGCACCCGGTCCGGCGGGTTCTCGCGGTACGGGCGCAGGGTGTTGACGCCCGCGCGGACGATCCGCTTGTGCCAGTAGCGGCGGATGCCGAGCAGGTCACCGGCCAGGTCACGGATCGCGTCGCTCGCCTCGGTCTCCCGGACGCCGGGTGCGAGGATGCCGCGTTCTTCGACCGCCGAGAAGAGCTCGACGGCCTTCCGCTGCGCGTCCAGCAACCGTTCGGCGCGCAGATCCTCGTCTTC
Source organism: Amycolatopsis sp. NPDC048633 (assembly GCF_040650695.1). Classification (NCBI taxonomy): domain Bacteria; kingdom Bacillati; phylum Actinomycetota; class Actinomycetes; order Pseudonocardiales; family Pseudonocardiaceae; genus Amycolatopsis; species Amycolatopsis sp. NPDC048633. Next base: position 414,346 of record NZ_JBEZHS010000005.1, on the reverse strand, counting down.
GACGACTTCGCCCATGGGCCCGACGGTAGCAACGCCACCCCAACCGGTACCGTGCCGCCGGAGGCCGGGTGGCAAAATGCGGGAACCCGGACGGTCCGCACCTGGGCGAGGAAGGTCAGGTTTGAGCGCGCACACCTCCCAGATGGACGATATCCGGCTGGTCGCGCAACCGAGCGCGTTGCCGGTCACGGAACTGTTCGTCCGCCTGATTCTCACCGACTGGTCCCTGATGCCGATGCTGGAGCAGGTGACCGCCACCGCGAGACGGCTGGTCGAGACCGTCATCGAGGCCGGCGATCCCCGGGCGCCCGCCTTCGTCACGCTGCGGCTGCGGCTGCGCGCCGACGTGCTGGTGGTCGAGGTCGACGACGACGTGCCCGGCCTCCCGGAGCCGAAGGTCGCCGGGCCCGGCGAGCGCGTGGGCGTCACGCCCGGCATCGGCGGGGCCCGCACCACCTGGTGCGAGCTCGAGCTGCCCGGCGGGATGAACGCGAAGCAGGTGCGCCTGCCGCGCCGGCAGGACCGCCGGACCCTGGTCGACGAGCCGGTCTCCGGCGCTCCGGTGGCCGCGGACCCGGAGGTGCTGGAGCGCCTGCTCACGCGGCTGAGCGGCTGGTCCGGCCAGGGCTGACGTGCGCAGCCGCCCCATTCTCGTCGTGCTCTACGACGGCGTCCGGCTGCTGGACGTCTCCGGGCCGCTGGAGGTCTTCGCCGAGGCCAACGAGCACGGTGGCCGGTACGAGCTGAAGACGGCCTCGCCCGGCGGCGCCGACGTCCGCGCCAACACCGGGACGCGGCTGGGCGCCGACCTCGACCTCGCGGCGGCGGATCCGCGCGGCGCGACCGTGCTGGTCCCCGGCGGCCCCGAATGGGCCCGCACGATCGCCGACACCGAGCTCGTCGGGCAGATCCGGCGGCTCGCCGGCGGTGCGAACCGGACGGCGTCGGTGTGCGCGGGCGCGTTCGCGCTGGCCGCGGCCGGTGTCCTCGACGGCCGCCGCGCCACCACCCACTGGGACCTGACCGACCAGCTCGCCCGCCGCTTCCCGCGCGTGCGGGTCGACGGGGACGCGATCTTCGTCAAGGACGGCCCGGTGATCACCTCGGCGGGCGTCACCTCGGGCATCGACCTGGCCCTCGCGCTGGTCGAGGAGGACCTCGGCGCCGAGATCGCCCGGCTGGTCGCCAAGCACCTGGTCGTCTTCCTGCAGCGGCCGGGCGGGCAGTCGCAGTTCAGCGTCCGGCTGGAGACCGGCCGCCCGCGCACCGAGGTGCTGCGGGCGGTGCTCGACTCCGTCGCGGCCGACCCGGCGGCGCCGCACACCCTCGACGACCTGGCCGCCCGCGCCGGGGTCAGCGCGCGGCACCTGACGCGCCTGTTCCGCGAAGAGCTGGGCCGCACACCCGCGCGGTTCGTCGAGCAAGTACGGCTGGAGGCCGCCCAGCAGCGGTTGGAGCGCACCACCGATCCCCTGGACGTCGTGGCCAGGCGATCGGGCTTCGGATCCGTCGAGACGTTGCGACGCGCCTTCGCGCGCGGCCTCGGCGTGACCCCGAGCGACTACCGGGCCCGGTTCCGGACCACAGGCATCGGCTGAACCGGTTCCGGGGGCCGATCCGTGCATCCAAGCAGGGAGAGGACGTGGAGGCGAGGAGGAAGCCGTGGTGCGGATCGTGATCGCGGAGGAGGACGCCCTGCTGCGGGAGGGGCTGGTCCTGCTCCTGAGCAGCGAGGGGTTCGACGTCGCCGCCGCCGTCGACCACCCCGGTGACCTGCTGGCCGCGGTGGACGCCGTGGCCCCCGACCTGGCCGTCGTCGACGTCCGGATGCCGCCGACGTTCACCGACGAAGGCCTCCGGGCCGCCCTCGAGGCGCGCCGGCTCGCGCCCGGGCTGGCGATCCTCGCGCTCTCGGCGTTCGTCGAGGACGGCTACGCCGGCGATCTCCTGGCCGCCGGTGGGGGCGGCGCCGGGTACCTGCTCAAGGAGCGCGTCGGGAAGCCGGACGAGTTCCTTGATGCCCTCAAGCGCGTCGCCGCCGGAGGCACGGTGCTGGACCGTGACGTCGTCGCCGTCCAGCTGGCCCGGCCGAGGCCCGGCGACCCGGTCGCGACGCTCAACGCGCGCGAACGCGAGGTCGTCGCGCTGCTGGCCGAAGGCCACTCGGTGCCGACGATCGGCCGGCTGCTCGGCATCGGCACCGCCGCCGCCCGGCAGCACGCCGGGGACGTCAGCGCGAAGCTGCGCGTCCCCGACGAAGCCCAGGCGATGCTGAGCTATTTACGAGCGTGAGTTACTTACGAGCGTGAGGACCTCGGCCTGCTTCTCGCGGTACCGGGCGACATTGGCGAGCTTGACGTCCTCGTAGCCGCGGACCAGGTCCGGCAGCTCGGCCAGCGCCAGGACCCGCGCCCGGTCGGCGTCTTCGGCGCGGAAGGCCTCGAGCACGGTGCCGCGGTAGTCCTCGATCAGCTCGCGCTCGACCCGCCGCACCTCGGCGCGGCCGAACGGGTCGAGCCGGGTGCCGCGCAGCCGGCGCAGCGCGTGCAGCAGCCGGAACGCCGGACGGAACCACGGGCCGAGGCTGATCTTGCGCTTCATCCCGAGGGCCCGCAGGACCGGCGGGTGCAGGCGGTAGGCGTACTTCGTGCCCGCGCCGAACCGGTCCTCGAGATCCGCGGTGAACGCGGGGTCGAGCGACAGGCGTGCGACCTCGTACTCGTCCTTGTAGGCCATCAGCTTGTACAGGTGCTTAGCGACGGCCTCGGTGATCTCCGTCGGGCCGTCCTCCAGCACGCGCACCTGCTCGACGAACTCCGCGTACGCCCGCGCGTACCGCTCGTCCTGGTAGGCGACCAGGTCGGGGACCCGGACGTCGAGCAGCCGCCCCAGCTCGGACTCCGGCGCGGCGTGCACCAACTTCCGCGCGGCGGGCTGCGCGACTCGTTGTGCGGGAGCGGGTGACGTCGTGAGCGCGTCCGGGTCGGCCACCAGCTGACGGCCGCGACGGAAGGCCTGCAGGTTCGCGGCCACCGCGGTGCCGTTCAGCTCGATCGCGCGCTCGATCACGGCGGCGGGCAGTCCGATCGCGCCGGTCTGGAAGGCCGCGCCGAGCTGCAGCACGTTCGCGAACTGGTCGTCGTCGAAGAGCTCCTCGGCCAGGCCGCGCGCGTCCAGCGACACCGTGCGCGATGCGGCAGTGTCGATGGGCGCGAGAACGCTGCCGGGGTCCGGGAACGACACCGTCGTGTCGACGACCATCCGGCCGGTCGGCACCTCGGTGGTCGAGACGACCGCGGTGGTCCGGGCCGCGTCGGCCACGCCGAGGTTGGCCGCGTCCGCCCCGACCAGCGCGTCGCACGCCAGGTACAGGTCGCACTCGCCGGTGGCCAGCTTCGGGGCCTGCTCGACCGGCTCCGCCGTCACCTTCAGGTCGGACACCACGGCGCCGCCCTTCTGGGCCAGCCCGGTCTGGTCGAGCGTGCGGACGTGCCGCCCGTCGAGCACCGCGGCGGTGGCGAGGATCTGCGTCACGGTGACCACGCCGGTGCCGCCGATCCCGGTGATCCGCACGGTGAAGTCCTTCTCGGTGGCGGGCGGCGCCGGGACGTCGTCCGCGGCCAGCTCGCCGAGCTTGCGGCGCTCCTTCTTCCCGGTCGGCACGACGGTGACGAACGACGGGCAGTCCCCGGCCAGGCAGGAGTAGTCGACGTTGCACGAGGACTGGTGGATCGCGGTCTTGCGGCCGAACTCGGTGGCCACCGGCTGCACCGACAGGCAGTTCGACTTGGTGCCGCAGTCGCCGCAGCCTTCGCAGACGCGCTCGTTGATCACGACCCGGGTCGCGGGCGTCTCCTGCTTGCCACGACGGCGTTTCCGCCGCTTCTCGGCCGCGCACTCCTGCTCGTGGATGAGCACGGTGACGCCCTTGATCGCGGCCAGTTCCTCTTGGGTGGCAAGGAGTTCGGTGCGGTCGCGGACCTCGACGCCGGTGGGCAGCTTGCGGCGCCGCAGCCGTCCGGGCGCGTCGCTGGTGATCACGACCCGCTTCACGCCCTCGACCAGCAGCAGCTCGGCGACCTTCTCCACGGGCAGGCCACCGACCGCGTCCTGGCCGCCGGTCATCGCCACGGCGGAGTTGTACAACAGCTTGTAGGTGATGTTCACGCCGGCGGCGACCGCCGCGCGCACGGCGAGGCTGCCGGAGTGGGTGAACGTGCCGTCGCCGATGTTCTGGACGAAGTGCCCGGCCTCCACGAACGGCGCCATCCCGATCCACTGGGTGCCCTCGCCGCCCATCTGCGTCACGCCGAGGACGGTGCCGACCTGGTCAGGCTCCATGAACAGGGCCATGGTGTGGCAGCCGATGCCGCCGCCGACCAGCGTGCCCTCGGGGACCTTCGTCGACGAGTTGTGCGGGCAGCCCGAGCAGAAGTACGGCGTCCGCGCGAGCAGCGGCACGGAGATGCGCTCGCGGCGGCGGCGCGCTTTGAAGGCGTCCACTGACGCGATGCCTTCGGGCAGCCGCCGGGCGAGGCCAGTCGCGACGCCGTCCGGGTCCAGCTCGCCGAGCTCGGTGAACAGCGTCCGGCCGTCGCGGTCCTTCTTGCCGGTGATCGCGGGCGCGCCGGGGACGCCGTAGAGGACCTCCTTGAGGGCGCTCTCGACGAACGCGCGCTTCTCCTCGACGACGATGATCTCGTCGAGCCCGTCGGCGAACTCGCGGACGATCCCGGGTTCGAGGGGGTGGATCGCGCCGAGCTTGAGCACGCGGATGCCGTGCTTTTTCAGTGTTTCCGGGTCGAGCCCCAGTGCGCGCAGCGCCTGCTGGAGGTCCAGATAGGACTTACCGGCGGAGACGATGCCGATCCGGTCGGCCGGTCCCTTTCGCGTGATCTGGTTGATGCCGGCCGCGCGCAGGTAGTCGAGCACGAGCGGCAGCCGGACGGTGAAGAGGCTGCGTTCCAGCTCGGCGAGGCTCGTGCCGAGCAGGCGCGATGTCGGCGTGTGGCGGTAAGCCTTGGCGATTTCTGGCGCGGTCCACTGTGGACTCACGGTCGCCGTGCCCGAAGCGTCGGCGACGTTGGCGACGATCTTCAGCGACGTCCAGACCCCGGCCGCCCGGGACAGCTCGACCGCGTGCATGCCGAGGTCGAGGACGTCCTGGGAGTCGGCCGGGTAGAGGATGGGGATCGCTAGGTCGGCGAGGGCGAGCTCGGACGCGCACGGGACGGTCGAGGACTTCGCGTTCGGGTCGTCGCCGACCAGGGCGACGGCGCCGCCGCGCGGGTCGGTGCCGGCCAGGTTGGCGTGGCGGATAGCGTCGGAGGCGCGGTCCAGGCCGGGAGCCTTGCCGTACCAGAACCCGGTGACGCCCCGCTGCCCGCCGGCGCCCGCGACGAGCTGGCTGCCCATGACCGAGGTCGCGGCCAGCTCCTCGTTGAGGCCCGGGCGGTGGACGACGTCGTGCTTCTCGAGCAGCTTCGCGCGGCGCCCGAGTTCGAGGTCGTAGCCGGCCAGCGGGGAGCCCTCGTAGCCCGAGACGAACACGGCCGGGTCGCCGCCGTGGGCGCGGTCGTGGCGGACGCGGTCGAACAGCAGCCGGACCAGGGCCTGCACCCCGGTCAGGTGGACGGTTCCCGCCTCTCGCAGGTACCGGTCCTCCAGCGTGAACGTCTCCACGGCGCGGCTCCCTTCGCGTCGATGTGCTTCGGGGCACAGTGCGATGCGTACCCTAGCCACGCAACAGCCGACCGCGAATCCGGGGTTCACGCGCAAACTTCGGTGTAATCTGGCTTCGGCTGGCTCGGTTTTTTGCGCGAGGTTACGCTCACGCGCATGACCGAAGAGCTGCTCGACGCGACCGACCACGAGATCCTCGGCCTGCTGCGCGAGGACGCCCGGCGGACGCTGTCCGACATCGCCGGCCGCGTCACGCTGTCGACGGCCGCGGTCAAGCGCCGCATCGACCGGCTGCGGGAGACCGGCGTGATCACCGGGTTCACCGTGCAGGTCGACCACGCGAAGCTGGGCTGGGGGATCGAAGCGTTCACCGAGCTGCGGTTCGTCGGGAACACGAAGGTCGCCGAGATCCTGCGAACGACCACGCGGATGCCCGAGGCCCAGGCGGTGTTCACGATCGCGGGCGACCCGGACGCGCTGGTGTGGCTGCGGGTGCGCGACATGGCCCACCTGCAGAAGACGATCGACGAGATCCGCCGCCACCACCAGGTGACCGGCACGAAGACGTTGATCGCGCTGGAATCCTGGTCGCGGGGGAGCTGACGTGCTCGTGACGCTGGCTGAGCGCCCTGACCTCGCTTCGGCTGCCTACGCGATCCCGTACCCGGCGGACTCGCCGAAGTTCATGGCCGGCAGCCTCACGAGCCTGCTGGTCCGCGGCCGCCGGGTGGTGCGCCGCTGGCCGCACCTGGTCGTCGCGCTGCTCGAAGACGAGTTGCCGGTCGCGCGCGGGGTGATGGTGCCTTTCCTTGGTCGTGGCTTCCTTCCTGCCCGCGGCTGGGACGAGATCGCCGTGTGGGCTGCGGAGGATGCCCTCGACGATGTCGCTCCGGACACCGCTTGTGCGCTGGAGATCGCCGTGCATCCGGAGTGCCAGGGCCGCGGCTATTCCCGCGTGGTGCTGGAGGGGATGCGCTCGGCCGTTGCTGCCGCCGGGTTGGGGGCGCTCGTGATCCCTGTTCGTCCGCCGGACAAGGCTTCGGTTCCGGCGACGCCGATGCGCGACTACGTCGCTGAGACGCGGGCGGACGGTTTGCCTGCCGACCGTTGGCTGCGGACCCATGTGCGTGCTGGTGGCCGGATCGAGGCTGTCGCTCCCTGCTCGGCTACTGTCCAGGCTTCGGTGGACGACTGGCGGGGTTGGACTGGGTTGCCGTTTGATCGTGACGGTGTTGTGGCGGTCCCGGGTGCTCTTGCTCCGGTGTTCGTCTCTGCTTCGCAGGACTTTGCTGTCTACGTTGAACCGAATGTTTGGGTTTCGCATCGGGTGGGTTGAGTTTTACTGATACGGCTTCGCCGGGGCGTGGGAAATCGGCGCTTCTTGTTGTTGCTTCCTGCTCGGTGCGGGAGCGCCGATTCCCCACGCAACGGTGCCCCTGCCGCGCCGCCGCTTCCACCTGATCGTGTGATGCCCATGCGTTCGACTGCCGGTAATCTTGGTGTGTGGACAGCGAAACGGTGTGGAAAGCGGATGCGGTGGCCTTGGCCGATCGCGTCTCTGCGCTGCTCACTGTTGTGCGGTCTGCCGAGGCTGAGATCGGTTCGCTTCTCGTGGAAATCGAGTCGCGCGGCGTGATGGAGTTGTTCGGGTACCGCTCTGTAGCAAGGCTTTTCGAGCACCTCGCTGATGTTCCCAAGTCTGCCGCCGAGACCGTGGTCAAACGAGCCCGGGCCCTCACGCCCGGCCACAACCTCGACGGCACTCCGATCCCCGCGGTAGCTCCCGCCACCGGCACTGCCGCCTTGGATGGCCGGTTGAGCAATCCGATGATCGACACCATCGTCGGCGCGCTCACCCAGGTCCCGCCCGAGCATCGCGACGACGCCGAACGCGATTTGCTGACCTTCGCCGAAGACGCCGGCCACAAGCAGGTCGCAGCGTTGGGTGCCCGGATCGTGGCCCACCTCGACCCCGACGGCACCGAACCCGACGAGGCTGAACCGGCCACCCCCACCCGAGAATTGTCGTTGCGCCGCAGAAGATCCGGGGTCTGGGAGCTGAACGGCCGTTTCGACGACGAGACCGGCACCCGCACCAGCGCTCTGCTGGACTCCCTGGCCCAACGCCGCACCACCGACGAGGGCCCAGACCTCCGTTCCCCGCAGGAACGCTACGGCGACGCTTTCTCCGACGCGATCAACCTCGCGCTCAACACCCCGGACCTGCCGATGCAGGCTGGCGAGCGAGCGCACGTGATGATCGCGGTCTCTCTGGAGGACCTGAAGTCCGGTGTCGGCAGGGCCATCCTCGGCGACACAGGCACCATCTCCGCGGCCGAAGCCCGGATTCACGCCTGCGACTGCAAACTCATCCCCGCCGTGTTGGGCGAGAAGAGTGAACCTCTGGACCTTGGCCGCCAGAGCCGGTTGGTGACAACCGGGATCCGCCGGGCGCTGTACCTGCGTGACCGCGGCTGTGCTTTCCCTGGCTGCCACCGCCCGCCGCGGCACTGTCAGGGGCACCACATCCGTCACTGGGCAGATGGCGGCCCGACCGAACTGGGCAACCTGGTGCTGATGTGCGCCCATCACCACCGGCTGCTGCATCGTTCGGGTTGGCAGGTACGGATCGCCGCTGATGGATTGCCCGAGTTCTTGCCGCCAGTGTTCCTGGACAGGCGCCGAAAACCCAGGCGCAACAACCTCCACCAACCACTGCCCTTCGCAGCATGACCAATCGAATATGGGGAAGGCCCGCAGCCACCGGCTACGGGCCTACACCCACGTCGCGAGCCGTACCGGAGTTGCGCTCGCGCTCGAAGAAGGTCTTCGGTCACAAAGGTCCGTCTGGCGTCGTGTCGTTCGCGGCCTGACCAGCCGAACGCGGGGAGACCCGCCCGCACCGCAAGCCACTAACCGTGCAGCAGCACCCCGGACGTACGCTCCCGCTCGAAGAACGTCTCCGGCCACAAGAGCCCGTCCGGCGGTGCATCAACCGCCACCGCCCGCCGCCGCAGCTCGTTCAGGAATGCCGTGTCCAAGACCGCCCGGGCCGACAGTGGCTCCCGCACCAAGAGGTCGGCCGGACCTTCGTACAGGTAAGCGTCCACGCCCGGATGCCCGCGAGTACCCGGCGGGTAGTCCTGGTTCGTCGGGAAGAGACTCGTGTCGAGCGCGCTCAGCCACGAACCCCGGAGCGGAATCAGTGACGGCCACGACCCCAGGCTCTTCTCGAGCCGCGCGTTGTCCGAAGTGAACCCGCGGTGGTCCGCGACGACGTACGCCGCGCCCGGGTACTCTCGCTCCAGCTGTGCTACCGCGCCGCTGCCGCCGTCGTGTGTCAAGTGCCCCAGGCCGAACAGCATCAAGGCCTTGCGGTGCTTCTGCAACACCTGCGTCTTCACCACCGACACGATCGACGCGTCGCGGTCGTAGAACGGTTCCATGTCCGCCGGTGCCTGGATTCTGCTCCAGTCGATCGGCGGGTCGGATGCCAGCACGCGGACCTTCCGCGCCGTCGGCAGCGTCGTGTTCACCTGTCGCACCAAGGCGAAGAGCTGCTCGTAGAACGTCGAGAAACCACAGCTCGGCTGGGTCGTGTCCCGCCAGACCCGGCTCACGTCGGGGACGTCACCACCGGCGATGTAGGTGTCCAGCAGCGGCTGGAGGCGCGAGTTGCCGCACTCCACGGCGATGTCGTTCACGCGACCCGGGAAGCGGGGGTCGCGGATCAGGTCGAACAGGAACGTTCCGACGTCCGGGCTGGACTTCGCGACGATCGAATGGGTGTCGAACGCCGCCAGCAGGGCGCCGGCCGCGTCCGGTGGTCTCGGTTGGCCGGCGTCGGCGGGTGCGGCCACCAGCGTCGCTGCGGCGAGCACGGCCAGGACGGTGCGGAAGATGCGCATGGTGGCTCCTCGGACGACTTTCCCCACTGTCTTACGACTGTAAGACAACTCGGTCAGCATCCAGCCCGCCCGGGGGAGCTGTCAAGGCCGGGTCAGTGCCGGAACGCCTCCGCGAGCCACCACGACCCGCCGTCGTCGGCGATCTTCGCGTCGATCACCAGTGGCTCGGTGCGGGGACCCCTGAGCCATTCGCGCACCGCGAAGAGGTCTTCGGCCGAGCGGACCGTCACCCCCGTGCAGCCGAAGCCGCGGCCGATCGCGGCCAGGTCGGAGTCGGGGAAGCGGACGGTGGTCATGTCGGCGTCGCCGAAGTGGTGGACCTCCGCGCCGTAGGCGGCGTCGTTGTAGACGATCACCACGAGCGGCAGGCCGAGCCGGACCGCGGTGTCCAGTTCGGACAGTGCCATGTGGAACCCGCCGTCGCCGGTGCCCAGCACCGGCAGCCGGTCCGGGCGGGCGAGCGCCGCGCCGATCGCGGTGCCCAGGCCCAGCCCGATGCTCTGGAACGCCTGGGTGAAGCAGAACCCCTGCTCGTCCGGCACCGAGAGGTACGCGCTCGGGTAGCCCATGAAGTTGCCGGAGTCGATCGAGACGATCCGCTTGGCGGGCAGCAGCTCGTCCAGGAGCTTGCTCAGCGTCCGCGGGTCGATCCGGCCGCCCTGGGAGAGGTCCTCGTGCTCGACGTCGTTCCAGCGGCCCGCCGCGATCCGGGCGGCGACCTCGCCGGTGCGGTAGCCCTGCCGCTCCTTCGCCACGGCCAGGACGTCGGCGGCGGTGCACGCCACGTCACCGACGATCCCGAGGTCGATCGGCCGGTGCGCGCCCAGCGCACCCTGCTCGACGTCGACCTGGACGAGCTTCGCGTGCGGGCTGAGCAGCTTCCCGTGCCGGGTGGTCCACATGTTCAGCGCGCAGCCCCAGCCGACGACGAGGTCGGCGCCGACGATCAGCTCGGCCGCCGCCGGCGACGCGAACCCGCCCGAAATGCCGAGCGCGAACTCCTCGCCGTGGAAGAGGCCGTGCGCGACGGCAGACGTCGCCAGCAGCGCGCCACATCGCGAAGCCAGCTCCCGCAACGGATCCCGGCTGCCGCGAGCCCCGCGGCCGGCGACGAACACCGGCCGCTCGGCGGACGCGAGGAGGTCCGCGAACGCGGCCACGGCGTCGGCGTCGGGCCGCACCGGCGCGGGCCCGGGAATCAAAGGTAGCGGGGGCAGCGACGGCGCGGACTCGGCCTGGACGTCGAGCGGCAGGTTCAGCACGACCGTCCGGCGCTGCTGGCGCGCGGTCCGGAAGGCCCGCACGGTGTCGGCGACCGCGCTCGCGGCCGAGTGCACGCGCTCCGGCACCGCGCCGACCGCGCCGGCCAGCCCGTCCTGGTCGATGCGGAAGTTCGACAGCACCGACGCGCCGGCCGAGTCGGCCGTGACCACGAGCATCGGCGTCCGGCTCTTGGCGGCCTCGGTGATCCCGGTGACGGCGTTGGTCAGCCCGCAGCCCTGGTGCAGCGACAGGATCGAGACCTGGCCGCTCATCCGGGCGTACGCGTCGGCCATGCTCGCCGCGCCGCCCTCGTGGCGGGCGGCGACGAACCGGACGCCGCCCGCGCGCAGCGCGTTCGTCACCTCGAAGTTGCCGCTGCCGACCACGCCGAACGCCGTCCCCGCGCCGAGGCCGGCCAGCGTGCGGCCGACGAGCTCGGCGACGTTCACCGCTCCACCAGCGCCAGCACGCGGGCCGGGCTGCCGGACCCGCCGACGATCGGCAGCGGCGAGACCACCAGCAGCGTCCCGGTCGGCGGCAGCGCGGCGAGGTTCTGCAGCTGGGTCAGGCCGTGCTTCCCGGCGCCCAGCAGGAGTTCGTGGCACGGGAACATCGGTTCGAAGGCGGGCGCCTGGCCGGCGTCGGTGCCGACGGTCTCGACACCGAGCCCGGTGATCGAGGTCTCCTCGGCGAGCCACCGCGCGCACTCCGGCGAGACGCCGGGGGCGTGCGATCCGGCCTCGTCGGCGTTGAGGAACCGCTCCTGGTCGTCGCTGCGCGCGTCCCAGCCGGTCCGGTAGAGCAGCCAGCCGCCGTCGGGCAGCGGGCCGTGCTCGGCCGTCCAGGCGCGGACGTCGTCGATCGAGAGGAGGAAGTCCGGGTCCTCGGCCGCCTTGGCCGAGAAGTCCAGCACGACCGCGGGCGCGACCAGCGTCTTCAGTGGCACCTGCGAGACGTCGTGGCCGTCCTTTCCGGACACCCAGTGGACGGGGGCGTCGAGGTGGGTGCCGGTGTGCTCGCCGGTGTGGATGTCGTTCCAGTACCACCGCGGGCCGCGCTCGTCGTAGCGGCTGATCTCCTCCAGCCGGAAGGGGATGGTGTTGGCGAACGGTTCCGGCAGCTGCAGGATCGGCGTGCTCGCGCTCAGCGGCGCGGTGAGGTCGACGATCTCGATCGCCCCGCTCGCGATCGCCTTGCCCAGTCCGTCCAACAACGACATGCCTGCCTCCCGGTGCCGGTGTGCGTCTCGATCGAAACCCTATGCCCGGCGGGCGCTCCTTGACAGCGCCGCGTTCGCGGGTGTTGTCTTAATGTCGTAAGACAATAGGAAGGTGCCGGGTGATCGAGTTCGTCCTGGACGGCCGCTCGCGGGTCGCCACGTACATGCAGCTCGTCGTCCAGGTGAAGCAGGCGCTGCGGGTCGGCCTGCTGCGCCCCGGCGACCAGCTGCCGAAGGTGCGGGATGTGGCCCAGGCGCTGGCGATCAACCCGAACACCGTGCTCAAGGCCTACCGCGAGCTGGTCCTGGAGGGGCTCGCGGAAGGCCGGCCGGGGGTGGGCACGTTCGTCACCGGCAGCCTGGCCGGGCCGTCGCTGGGCAGCCAGGGGCGGCTGCGCGACGAGCTGCTGGCCTGGCTGGAGCGGGCCGAAGCCGCGGGCATGACGGCGGACGACATCGCCGCACTGATCGAGACCACGTTGCGCGGTGCCCCGGTGCCGCACGACCTGTCATAGGGAGTTCCGTGATGGAGCTGGCCGTGCAGACCCAGGGGCTGGGCAAGCGGTACGGGCGGGCCTGGGCGTTGCAGGACTGCGCGCTGGAGGTACCCGCCGGGCGGATCGCCGCGCTGGTGGGCCCGAACGGCGCGGGCAAGACGACGCTGCTGCACCTGGCCGTCGGGCTGCTGCGGCCCGACGCGGGGGAGGTGCGGGTGTTCGGCCGCGACCCGCGGGCCGGCACCTCGGTGCTCGCCGACATCGGGTTCGTCGCGCAGGACACGCCGGTGTACCGGGACTTCACCGCGGCGGAGCTGATCACCATGGGCGGCAAGCTGAACCGCCGCCGCTGGGACGCCGCGCTGGCCCGCGAACGGCTCGCCGCGCTCGGCATCCCGCCGGACAAGCCGGCCGGCAAGCTCTCCGGTGGGCAGCGGGCGCAGGTCGCGCTCGCGCTGGCGCTGGCCAAGCGCCCGCGGCTGCTGCTGCTCGACGAGCCGATCGCGAGCCTGGACCCGCTGGCACGCCGCGAGTTCATGCAGGCGCTGATGGGCGCGGTGGCCGAGAGCGAGACGACCGTGCTGCTGTCCTCGCACCTGCTCGCCGACCTCGAACGCAGCTGTGACTACCTCGTGGTCCTGCAGCAGTCCCGGGTCCAGCTGACCGGACCGGTCGACGAGCTCCTCGAAACGCACCGCACGCTCGTCGGCCCGCGGGCGGGGAGCGAGGCCGTCGCGGGTGTCGCGAAGGTGGTCCGCGCCAGCCACACCGAACGCCAGTCGACGTTGCTGGTCCAGCGCGGCGACGGCCCGATCGATCCACTGTGGACGGAGCACGAAGTGACGCTGGAGGACCTGGTGCTGGCCCACCTCGCCGAGGCCGACGCCCGCGTGACGGCCGAAGCGTGGGGGGTGCCGGCATGATCTGGCTGACCTGGCGCCAGCACCGCAAGCAGGCGCTGTTCACGCTCGTGGCCCTCGGCGTGCTCGCCGCGATCATGGTGCCCACCGGCTTGGCGATGCACGCGAAGTACGACAGCCTCGGCCTGGCCGCCTGCCGGGCCGCGCTCGGCGGCGCGTCGATGATCACGCAGACCGAGCCGGTGTCGCACTGCGCGAGCCTGGCGCACCAGTTCGAGCAGCAGTTCGGCGGCATGGTGTTCGTCGCGGTCCTGTTCGTCGTCCTGCCGGTGCTGGTCGGCGTGTTCTTCGGGGCGCCGCTGATCTCCCGCGAGGTCGAGCAGGGCACCCACCGTCTCGTGTGGACGCAGGGCGTGAGCCGCCTGCACTGGGTGCTGGTGAAGTTCGGCCTGGTCGGCGGGATCACCGCGGTGCTGGCGGTCGGGTACGCGCTGGGCGTGTCGTGGTGGTTCCGGCCGCTTGTCTCGGCGAGCACCGGCCGGCTGGGGTACATCTCGTTCGACGTCCAGGGTGTCGTGCCGATCGCGTACACGCTGTTCGCGCTGGCACTGGGCGTCTTCGCCGGGGCGTTCTGGCACCGGGTCCTGCCCGCCATGGGGATCGCGCTGGTCGGCTTCACGGTGGTCCGCATCGCGATCGAGGTCCTGGCCCGGCCGCGGTACCTGCCGGCGCAGACCCTCACGTTCTCCCCGGACGGCGACCAGACCCCCAACCTGGCCTCGGGGGACTGGGTGCTTTCGCGGGGCGTCCGCAACGCGGCGGGGGAGATGGTGTCGCCGGGCGCCGAGATCGGGCCCTGCGGCCCCGGCGGCTGTGGCAACAACGAGGCCGGTCCCGGCTCCTACAACTGGATGCAGTACCAGCCGGGCGACCGGTTCTGGACGTTCCAGAGCATCGAGACGGGACTCTTCGTCCTGCTGGCGGCGGCTCTCGTGTTCTTCGCGCTGCGCCGGGTGCGCACGATCGCCTGACCATTTTCCACCGGGCATCCCGCCGGGTGGTGAGTTGCTCACGACGGTGTCGGCGCCCTGCGGCCGTTCGGGTGGTCTGCCGAGGGAAGCGGGCGAACGGGGCCCGGAGTGCCGGCGAGCCGCCGTAAGGTCGCTCACGGTGAGGGAGCACAACGGATACTTTTCCGCTGGGCGCGCGGGGGATTCGGAACCGTGGCGGGTGTGCCTGCTGGACTCGTCGGGCCGGGCACTGGGTGCCGGCATGCTGCTGGGCGAATCCACGGTCCTGACCTGCGCGCACGTCGTGCGGGCCGCCGGGGAGGAAGCGCTTTCGCCCACCGACGTCCCGGCCGGTCAGCTCGTCGTCCGCTTCGTCGGCCTGCCCGGGATGCCGGAGGCGTACGCCGGCGTCCGGCCGGAGTGCTGGGTGCCGCCGCTGACCGACGGCCGTGGGGACATCGCGCTGCTGGAGCTGAGCGAGGCGTTCCCCGGCGTGCCGGGCGCGCCGCTGGTGCGCCTCGGCGCCGTCCGCGACCGGGTGGTCCACACCTACGGTTTCCCGCCGCCGCACCGGCACGGCGTGTGGGTGAACGACGCCGAGCTGGCCGGCCCGGCCGGTGCGGGCAGTGAGTGGATCCAGCTGAACTCGAAGCTGCCCGGGGAGCGCGTACGCCGCGGGTTCAGCGGCGCCGGGGTGATCGACAAGGCCACCGGCGCGGTGCTCGGCATGGTCGTCACCGAATACACCGACGAACGGCTCGGGCTCGCCTACCTGATCCCCGTCGAGACGATCGTCCGGCACGTCCCGGAGGTCGCGCGGTGGGTGGGCGAGCCACCGCGGCCGCCGTCCGGCCCGCTGGTCGTCGTGATCGGCGACCGCGACTCGGCGGTGGTCCGGGACTTCCTGGCCCAGGTCCGGCGCGAGCGCCGCGGGTCCCCGCCGGGCCGGGGCGAGCGGCTCGCCGCGATCGTCGACGCCACCGGGAAGACCGCCGACGAGGTCGCCGAGAACGTCAGCGCCGGCATCAGCACCGAGGAGGTCACCACGGTGCTCGCGACCAACCCGGAGGACGTCGCCGTCGCGGTGGCCGGGGTCGACGCCTCACGCGCGCCGGAGGAGGTCCTGACCGGCGCGGTGAAACCGTTGATGGACAAGGGAGCCACCGTGCTCGTCCAGTTCAGCGGGCCGGACTCGCCCGGCGTGCACCTGGCCCGCCGCTGGGAGACCGAGCGGAACGCGCGGCGGCTGGACCGGCTGGCGCTGCTGGTCGAGATGGTGGAGCACGAGGAAGAACGGACGCGGGAACGCGCCACTCAGGTCGGCACGCGCGCCCACCCGGCGGCCGAGGTGCCCGGCCCCGCCGCGGACCTGCGCCTGCGGCTGGCCGCTCTGCGCTCAGCGGGCGAGCGCATCGACCCCGGCCGGGTCCGGCGCGCGCTGACGGTGACCGAGCGCGACGCCGAGGCGGCCCGCCGGGCGCTCGTCCGGCTGTACGCCGACCTCGACGCGCACGCGGCCCGGCACGACGAGCTGCACGGACGGCTGCGTGGCTACAACGCGAAAGCGACCGAGGCGGGCTTGATGGAGGACGAGGAGCTGGCGGAGTCGTACCGCCCGGCGATGGCGGCGCTCACCGTGGTGCCCGGCGACCTGGAGGCCGCCGCGGAACTGGTCGAGCGTTACGTGCGTGCGGTCCGCCAGCGGCTGGCGGGCTCATGACCGCCGAGCCGGTGTGGTGTCACGGGCAGCCCGTCGGGCCGACGGGGTTCTGCGAGGTGTGCGGCCACCGAAGAGTGCCGGTCGAAGCGCCTTCAGCCGCGCTGAGCACGCCCGCTCCGGAGAGCACCCGGCGCAGCGTCGAGCTCTGGGGTGGTGAGGCCGACTTCCAGTCGCTGCCCGCGGTCGAGGTGCCGGATCCCGAGAAGCTCGTCCTCGCCGATCCGGACTACCCCGAGCAGCACCGGTTCTGCGGCCGCTGCGGGGAACCCGTCGGCCGCGCCTACGCCGGCGAACCCGCGTTCGCCGAAGGGTTCTGCGAGAACTGCGGCGAGCGGTTCTCCTTCCTGCCCAAGCTTTCCCGCCAGGAGCGCGTCGGCGACCGCTACGAGGTCCTCGGCTGCTTCGCCCGCGGCGGGCTCGGCTGGGTGTACCTGGCCGCCGACACCGCACTCGGCGGCCAGCACGTCGTGCTCAAGGGCGTGATCAACAGTGAGAGCGCGGTGCTGCGCGCGCTCGCGCGGGTCGAGCGGGACGTGCTGATCCGGCTCGACCACCCGAACATCGTGCGGATCAGCGACTTCGTCGAGCACGTCCCGCCCGGCGGCGGCGAGCCGGACACCTACCTGGTGATGGAGTACGTCGGCGGCCGGTCGTTGCGCGACCTCCTCGTCAAGGGCCCGCCGCCGCACGTCGAGCACGTCATCGTCTACGGCAGGGCGATCCTCGGCGCGCTGGACTACCTCCACGGCGAGGGCCTGCTGTACTGCGACATGAAGCCGGAGAACGTGATCCACGGCGACAAGCGCGTCAAGGTCATCGACCTCGGCGCGGCCCGCGCGATCGACGACCCGGCCGGCCCGAGCGTCGGGACCGAAGGGTTCCAGGTGGCGGCGCACGAGCTCACCCGGCACGGCCTGACCGTCCGGTCCGACCTGCACACCGTGGGCCGGACGCTGCAGGTCATGCTGGACGCCGCGGGCGAGGCCACCGACCCGGACCGCGTCGCCGGCGGCGTCGACTCCCTGCGCCGGGTCCTCGAGCGCGCGGTCGCGCCGTTCGAACGGCGGTTCGCCACCGCGTCCGAAATGGCCGAGCAGCTCGACGGCGTGCGCCGGGAAATCCTTTCGCTGCGCGACGAACGGCCGCGCCCGATGCCGTCGGCGCTGTTCGAGGACACCGCCGAACTGCTCGACGACGGCCTCGGGGCGGTGCCCGGCCTCGACCGCTGGGTCAGCGCCGCGCCCCGTGGCGAAGAGCCGGCCTTCGGGCTGCCGCGCGCCGCCGACGGGGCCGGCCGGCTGCCGATCCCGCGGGTCGCGCCGGACGACCCGGCAGCGGAGTTCATCGCCGCCGCGGGTGCGCCCGGACCGCACCGCTGGCTGGACAAGCTCGCGTTCTTCGGCGAACGCTCGGTCGAGATCGAGTTCGCCCGGATGCGGGCGCTCGTCGCGGTGGGCGACTCCGACCGCGCGGCCATGACCTTGTCGATGGCCGAAGAGTTGCTCGGGGCCGAGGCCGCGCGCGACTGGCGGGCGGCGTGGCACCACGGGCTGCTGGCGCTCGTCCGCGGCGACGCCGAGCCGGCCACGGCCGCGTTCGACCGGGTGCACCGCGCGTGGCCGGGCGAGCTCGCGCCGAAGCTCGCGCTCGGCTTCTGCGCCGAACTGCGCGGCGACACCCGGCAGGCCGAGCGCTGCTACCGCTCGGTGTGGCACCGCGACCACGGCCAGGTCAGCGCCGCCTTCGGCCTGGCCCGCAGCCACCTGCGGGATCGGGGCCGCGACGGCGCGGTCACCCTGCTGGACGCCGTCCCGCCGATCTCCCGCCACTACGACGCCGCGCGGATCGCCGCCGTGCGGATCCGGGTGGCGCGCCTGCCGTACGGGTCGCCGAGCCAGGACGACCTCGCCGACGCGGCGCGGCGGCTGCCCGAGCTCTACCTCGACGGCGAGGCCCAGGACCGGCTGGAGACGCTCGTCCGCGAGGCCGCGCTGGACGCGCTGGGCACCGGCGGCGAACCGGGCTGGCACGGCGGTGCGCTGCTCGGCGAGCGCGTCACCGACCGCGGGCTGCGCACCCTGCTGGAACAGTCCCTGCGCCGGCTCGCCGAGCGGGCTCGGGACCGCGACGAACACGGCGTGCTCGTCGACCTCGCCAACTCCGTCCGGCCGAAGACGAGAAGGTGATCGGATGCCCGAGACCCCGTCGTTCGCACTCCAGCTGAGCCAGAACAAGTACCTGGCTCCCTCGGACGAGCGGATGGACGCCGTCCTCACCGTGCGGGTGGGCGACGCCGGGGCGACGGCGGCAGCCGATCCGCCGCGATCCGCCGAACTGCTGCTGGTGGACTGTTCCAGCTCGATGGACTGGCCGCCCACGAAGATCGAGGCGGCGCGGCACGCCTGCCGGGTGGCCGTCGACTCCCTGCGCGACGGCGTGCTGTTCGGGGTGGTGGAGTGCACCGCGCACGCCCGGCTGGTCTACCCGGCGACAGCGGAGCTGGCCGTGGCCGGCGACCGGACCCGGCACGAGGCGAAGACGGCGGTCTCCGGGCTCATCGCCGGCGGCGGCACCGCGATGAGCCAGTGGCTGGACCTGGCCCGGGAGCTGTTCGACCGCAGTCCCGTGGCGATCCGGCACGCCGTGCTGCTCACCGACGGCAAGAACGAGTCCGACCGGATGGGCGCGCTGGACGCCGCGCTCGACCGCTGCCGGGGCGAGTTCGCTTGCGACGCCCGGGGAATCGGTGACGACTGGGAGCCGCGGGACCTGCAGCGAATCGCGGCCGCGCTGCGCGGCAGTGCCGACGCGGTGCTGGAGGACACCGAGCTGGCCGGGGACTTCCGGTGGCTGGTCGAGCAGGCGATGGGGCGGACCGTGCCCGACCTGCGGTTGCGGCTGACCACGATGCCCTACAGCCGGCTGCGGTTCGTCAAGCAGGTCTTCCCGACCGAAGTGGACCTCACCGCGCAGTGCCGCGCCGCCGGCCGGGTGCTCGAGCTGCCCACCGGCGCGTGGGGCGACGAGCAGCGCGAGTACCACCTCTGCCTCGACGTCGAAGCGGCGGAGCTGACCCGGCACGAAGACCGGCTGCTGGGCACGGTCACCCTGCTCGAGGGCGCGGACGCCGTGGTGAGCGAGCAGCTCCCGGTCGTCGGCTACCTGACCGACGACCTGGCGCTGTCGAGCGTGCCGGACGAGAACGTCGCCCGCATCACCGGGCAGGCCGAGCTGGGCCGGGCGGTCCGCGCGGGCTGGGACGCCTTCGAGCGCGAAGACCGGGCGGAGGCGGCGCGCGAATGGGGCACCGCGTACCGGCTGGCGTCCGACCTCGGCAACGCGGAGATCCTTAAGCGCCTGGGCCGGCTGATCGACGTCCGCGACGACGGCGCCGTCGCGATCAAGGAGGGCGTCCGCCCGCGCGACGGGTTCTCGCTCGTACTCGGGTCGACCATCTCGACCTACACCGCCGAACCCGTCGCCGCGGTGGCACGGGCCGACGAGGGGGGCGCGCCGCGCGTGTGCGTCCATTGTGGACACAAGGCGCGGCCCGCGGCGAAACGCTGCGGGCGATGCGGCGAACCGTTCGAGGATCCGTCGTGAGCACCACGCGGAAGACCCTGTGGTGGCTGCGGTTCGGGCTGATGGCCGGCAGCGCCGTGGTGCTGGTGACCGCGCTGGCCACCTTCCTCGGGGTGCGGGCCAGCATCGCCGAGGTGCGCGAGCGGACCGCGCCTGCCGTGCTCGAGGTGTCGCTGGCCAAGGAGGCGCTCGTGGCCGCCCACGGAGCCGCGGTGACCGCCTTCGAGCGCGACCAGGTGCGTCTGACCGGCCCCAGCGAGCAGTACGAGGACGAGATCGCACTGGCCAGCCAGCAGCTCGCCCATGTCGCGGAGCACAACGCGGCCGGCGAGCAGGGCAGCCAGACGCTGCAGCTGATCGAAGGGCTGGTGCCCGCGTACAACAGCTTCATCGGGCAGGCCGACGCCCACTTCCGCCAGGACGACGGCCGCCCGCTCGCCGCGAGCAACCTGCAGTCCGCGTCCGACCTGCTGACCGCCGAGGAGAACGGCATCCTCGCGCGGCTCGACACCCTGGCGGCCGCCCAGCGCGCCGCGCTGGACGAGCAGCTCGGCACCGACTGGCTGGATCCGGCGATCACGCTGCTGTGGGCGCTGCCGCTGCTGCTTCTGCTCGCACTGCTGGTGTGGACCCAGCGGTTCCTCGCCCGGCGCTTCCGGCGGACGGTGAACTCGGCGCTGTTCGCCGCGACGGCGGCCCTGGTGCTGCTGGGCGCGGGGACGGCGCTGCTGCTCGGGGTGCAGTCCGATGCCCGGGACAGCGGTGTCGCGCTGGAACAGACGGTGGATGCGCGCTCCGCCGCGACGACGGCCGTCGCGGCCCGGGCCCAGTCGACGCTCGCCCGGGTGCTGGTCGCCTCGTGCAGTACGAGGGGAGCGGGCGCCTGCGGCGACACGGTGACCGCGTTCGCCGCGGCGACGGCCTCGCCGCCCGCCGTCCCGCCCGCGGCTCTGGCCGACGTCGACGAGGCGGCGCTGCTGGGTGCGGGACTCACGGAACCGGGCTGGAACGGGCTGCTCGGCTACGGGATTCCCGTGCTGGCCGTGGGAATCGGGGCGCTGGTCGTGGGCGGCCTGCAACCCCGGCTCGACGAATACCGGTTCCGGGGAGCGAGAATTCGATGAGGAGACGCTTCGCCGTCGTCGCGCTGGCCGCCGCTTTGCTCGTCGGGGTGCCCGCGTGCTCGACCGGGTCCGGCGCGGAGGTCGTGACCGTGCTCGGGTCGTGGACCGGCGACGAGCAGGCCGCGTTCCAGCGCGTGCTCGACGGCTTCACCCGGGAGACCGGGATTCCGACGCGGTACCAGGGCACCCGCGCGCAGAACCAGGTGCTGCGCGGCGACCTGCAGCAGGGCACCCCGCCGGACGTGGCGGTGCTGTCCAACCCGGCCGAGCTCGCCGGGTACGCGCGCTCGGGCGACCTGAAGCCGCTGGACGCCGTCCTCGGCGCGGAGGCGGCCGAGACGTACAGCCCGTCGTGGCTGAAGCTGCAGCAGCTCGGGCTCGGCGCGATGTACGCGGTCGCGGTCAAGGCCGACCTCAAGAGCATCGTCTGGTACACGCCGAAGACGTTCACCGGGCCGGAACCGGCGACGTGGGACCAGCTCCTGACGACATCGCGGCAGCTTGCCGCGAGCGGGCAGCGTCCGTGGTGCCTTGGCATGGGTGCCCCGCCGAACTCCGGGTTCCCGGGCACCGACTGGATCGAGGACATCCTGCTGCACAGCGCCGGCCCGAAGGTCTACAGAGACTGGGCCGCGGGCGAGCTGCCGTGGACCGACAAGGCGATGTGGGCCGCGTGGCAGAGCTGGGGCGACCTGGTCCTGGCGCCGGACGCGGTCCGCGGCGGCAGCACGGCGGCGTTGCTGACCTCGTTCGCCGACGCCGGGAAAGCGATGTTCGCCGACCCGCCGGGCTGCGCGTGGGAGCACCTCGGCTCGTTCGCGATCGGCGGGTACTCCGCGCTCCCGGGGCCGCCGGTGCCCGACCGCGACTTCCGGTTCTTCCCGTTCCCGGGCGCGGGTGCGGCCGGCCCGTCCGAGGTCTCGGCCGACCTCGCCGGGCTGTTCCACGACACCCCGGCCGCGCGCAAGCTGATGGTGTACCTGGCCAGTGAGGCGGGCCAGCGGATCTGGCCGTCGGGCGGGACGACCTTTTCGGTGCACCGGAAGCTCGTGGACCAGGACGTCTACCGCAGCGACGTCACCAACCGGATCGCGACGACCCTCGCGCGGGGCACCGACCTGTGCTTCGACGCGTCGGACCTGATGCCGTCGGCGATGAGCAGCGCTTTCTACCAGGCGGTGCTGGAGTTCCTGGCTCACCCGGACCGGCTGGACGTGCTGCTCGGCGAGCTGGAACAGGTGCGGTTGGGCATCGCCCGGGAGCAGTGGCTGGATTTGAGTTGTTGATCTTCGTCCAAGGAGGTTTTCGGTGCCGGACTTCGTGCGTTTCCCGCTGGCCGACGGCGGATCGGTGGTCGTCGAGGTGGAGGCGGAGCCGGGCCTGGAGCACGCGTCGGCGCCCTCGGGCGTGCTCCGCAAGGCAACAACGACGTTCGAGCACGCGCTGAACGAAGTCCGCGCGGCGGCGGGCGCGGCCCTGGCCCAGTTCCGCGACCTGGGCCCGGACGAGGTCGAGCTCAAGTTCGGCGTGAAGCTCGACGCCCAGGCGGGCGCGGTGATCGCGCGCACGGGGCTGCAGGGCCAGTTCGAGGTGAAGCTGAAGTGGGTGCGCGGGGAGGCGTCCACTGAGGACAGTGTGGAGGAGGAACCGGCCAAGCCGGCTAGCGGTCCCGCTCCTGGCTCGGCGGGCGACCCGGCGGCGAGTGGAGCCGACCCGGTC
This sequence comes from Amycolatopsis sp. NPDC048633, assembly GCF_040650695.1. NCBI lineage: Bacteria > Bacillati > Actinomycetota > Actinomycetes > Pseudonocardiales > Pseudonocardiaceae > Amycolatopsis > Amycolatopsis sp. NPDC048633. The sequence continues at coordinate 391,762 of NZ_JBEZHS010000005.1, read as the reverse complement.
TCGCCGAACGTGCCGTAGCCCGCCCGCGTGCTCGACCCGACTGCCTGGCCTTTTCGGCCGCTCCGACGAACGGCGGATTTACAACGTTGTATCCACTAAGTAGAACGGACCTTTACAACGTTGTAAAGACGAGCGGAGGCCATCCCGTGTCGCTGAGCCGCAGGCAGTTCGTCACCGGAGCCGGAGTCGCCGCCGCCAGCGTGCTGGCCGGTGCCCACGCACCCGCAGCCCAGGCCGCCGCCGCGCCAGGTGGCCTCTACACGCCGAACGCCGCTCCGCTGAAGCCTGCCGCCTTCCTCAAGCTGCCGCCCGGGGCCGTCACCGCCCGGGGCTGGCTCGCCGGTCAGCTGAAACTGCAGCTCGACGGCCTCTGCGGGCACTACGCCGAGACCTCGCACTTCCTCGACTTCGCCACCAGCGGCTGGGTCCACCCCGAGCGCGCCGGCTGGGAAGAGGTGCCTTACTGGCTGCGCGGCTACGTCGACCTTGCCGCCGTCACCGGCGACGCCACCGCGAAAGCCACCGCCGCCAAGTGGGTCGACGCCATCCTCGCCACCCAGCAGTCCGACGGCTTCTTCGGACCCACCGCCCTGCGCACCGCGCTCAACAACGGTCCCGACTTCTGGCCGTACCTCCCGCTCCTGCAAGCCTTGCGCTCCTGGCAGGAGTACACCGGCGACACCCGCGTCATCCCGTTCCTGACCCGGTTCCTCCGCTACATGAACGCCCAGGGCAAGAGCGCGTTCGACTCCAGCTGGGTGTCCGTGCGCTGGGGCGACGGCCTCGACAGCGTCTTCTGGCTCTTCAACCGCACCGGGGACGCCTTCCTGCTCGACCTCGCCGACAAGATCCACGCCTACGGCGCCAACTGGGTCGGCACCCTGCCCAGCCTGCACAACGTCAACATCGCCCAGGGCTTCCGGGAGCCGGCGCAATACGCGCTGCGCTCCGGCGAAGCGCGCCTGACCCAGGCCACCTACCAGGACTACGACACGGTCATGGCCACCTACGGCCAGTTCGCCGGCGGTGGCTTCGCCGGGGACGAGAACGCGCGGCCCGGCTTCGGCGACCCGCGGCAGGGCTTCGAGACCTGCGGGATCGTCGAGTTCATGGCGAGCCACCAGCTGCTCACCCGGCTGACCGGCGACCCCGTCTGGGCCGACCGCTGCGAGGACCTCGCCTTCAACTCCCTGCCCGCGTCGCTCGACCCGGCCGGGCGCGCGATCCACTACATCACCAGCGCGAACAGCGTCGACCTCGACAACGTGCCCAAGAGCGAAGGCCAGTTCCAGAACGGCTTCGCGATGCAGGCCTACCTGCCGGGCGTCGACCAGTACCGCTGCTGCCCGCACAACTACGGCATGGGCTGGCCGTACTTCACCGAGGAACTCTGGCTGGCCACCCCGGACAACGGCCTCGCCGCCGCGATGTACTCCGCCAGCAGCGTCACGGCGAAGGTCGGCGACGGCACGTCGGTGACCATCACCGAGGACACCACCTACCCCTTCTCCGAGACGGTCACCTTCACCGTCCGGACGCCGAAGCAGCTGGCGTTCCCGCTGTATTTCCGGATTCCCGCGTGGTGCGCCGCGCCGCGGCTGGTCGTGGCCGGTGCGGCGGTCGCGGCGACGGCCGGGCCGTCGTTCGTGAAGGTCGACCGGACCTGGGCGAACGGCGACGTCGTCACGCTCACCCTGCCCCAGCGCACGACGACGCGGACCTGGTCGGCGAACCACGGCTCCGTGTCGGTCGACCACGGCCCGCTGACCTACTCGCTGAAGATCGGCGAGAACCACCAGCAGATCGGCGGAACCGCGCAGTTCCCGGAGTACGCGGTGCACGCGACGACGCCGTGGAACTACGGCCTCACCCCCGGCGCCGCGCTGACCTTCTCGGCGGTCGGCGGCGCGTTGCCTGCCAACCCGTTTACGCCCGACACCGCGCCGGTGAAGATCACCGCGCCCGCCCGGAAGATCGCCGAGTGGACCGCCGACGACCAGCACGTCGTCACGCCGCTGCAGGCGTCACCGGCGCGCAGCGAGGCGCCGGTCGAAACGGTCACGCTGATCCCGATGGGCGCAGCCCGCCTGCGCGTCACGTCGTTCCCGACGGCCGACCCGAACGGCCAACAATGGTCACCGGGTGGCGGGGGAGCGGGCTTCCGGATCGTGAACCGCAACTCCGGCAAGGTGCTCGGTGTCGATCAGATGTCCACTGCGGACGGTGCGCGGGTGGTGCAGTTCGCGGACAACGGCACCGACGACCACGTCTGGCACCTCGTCGCGAACGGCGACGGCTGGTACCGGATCCGCAACCACCACTCCGGCAAGGTGCTCGGTGTCGATCAGATGTCCACTGCGGACGGTGCGAAGGTCGTGCAGTTCACCGACAACGGCACCGCGGACCACCTCTGGCAGCTGGTCGACAACGGCGACGGCTGGTGGCGGCTGAAGAACCGCAACTCCGGCAAGGTCCTCGGCGTCGATCGGATGTCCACTGCGGACAGCGCGCAGGTGGTGCAGTTCGCGGACAGCGGCACCGCGGACCACTTGTGGCGGCTGCGGTGAAGAGCGCTAGCGCTTGACGCCGACGATCCCGGCCACGCACTTCGCCGAGCCCGACAGGGGCGTGAGCCGGGGGCCGTCCGGCCACCACTCGTCGCACACCGCCAGGCCGGGCTCGGAAGTCGCGTTCGGCTGGAGGGGCTCCAGGCCCGGCAGCATGGCTTCGATCTCCACCCGGGTGCGGAACCGGCCGGCGCCGAGCGGGCCCTGGGTCAGGATGTTCTCGATGCGCTTGGCGATCGGGGTCAGCTCCGGCACCTCGGGGTCGAAGAAGTGCGACAGCACCACGTACGAGCCCGGGGCCAGCGCGTCGATGTACTCCCGCATGATCTCGGCCGCGCCGTCGCCCTCGAAGTGGTGCATCGTGCCGACGTGCAGCAGCGCGACCGGCTCCGAGAAGTCGACGTGCCGGCGCACTTCCTCGTGGCCGAGCACCGCGTCCGGCTTGAAGATGTCCGCCTCGACCATGTGCGTGAAGTCGTTCTCCACGAGCAACGCCCGGCCGTGCGCGAGGACCACGGGGTCGTTGTCGATGTAGACGACCGTGTTGTCCTTGTCGATGCGCTGGACGATCTGGTGCGTGTTCTCCGCCGTCGGCAGCCCGGACCCGCAGTCGACGAACTGCCGGATCTTGGTCTGGCTCGCCAGCATGCGCAGCGCGCGGTTGTGGAAGCCGCGGTTGCCGCGGGCGATGTCGACCGCTTCCGGGACCGCCGCGCGGATCTTCTCCATGACCACGCGGTCGACTTCGTAGAAGTTGTGGCCGCCGAGGAACCCGTCGTAGATCCGCGCGATGCTCGGCCGCTCGGGGTCGAGGCCCACCGGCTTCTGGCTCGGCGACAGTGCGGACGGGGAGTCGGACATGGCGACCTCGCAGGACTTCGGCGGGTGGCGTGGGACAACCCAGCGTAGTAGTCCGCGTCCGGGCGGTGAACCCGAGGTCAGCCGCTCGGGCGAAGGCGCTGGTCAGGAATGTCGTCCCGGGCGCGCTCGGCGCGTTCACGGCGCAGCCGGGCGAGGTGCTGCTCGATCCGGCGGTCGAGGTCCCGTGCGGCCTCGGACAGTTCCGTCAGGTCGCGACGGGACGCCGGGTGGCCGACGGCCCCCGTGTCCACTTCGTCCCCTGTCCTGTCCACTACCGGCACCTCCCGGGTCGGATCGGCTCTGACCTCGTCGAAGCGTTACTGCCCCAACCGCGGCTCGCCAAAACAACCACAGCAGTGAGCCTGCGCACGGCCGGTGCCGCCGTCCGGTGGACCGGCGGGGAAATCCCTGGTGTCAATTTTGACCAAGTGGTAGAAATTCAAGGAACCCCGTGACCTCCAGGAGCTGGTGATGAGCGAGCTTTCCGTGCAGCTGTATTCGGTCCGTGACGCCTTCGCGGCCGATCCCGCCGACACCCTGCGGCGCCTCGCCGCCCTCGGCTTCACGCAGGTGGAGCCCTACGGCGTCGTCGAGAACGTCGAGGCGCTGCGGGTCGGGCTGCCCGCGAACGGGCTGACCGCCCCGACCGCGCACGCCCGCCTGATCGGCGCCGACCAGGCGGCCGTCTTCTCCGCGGCGGCCGAGCTGGGCATCGGCCTGGTCATCGACCCGCTGGTCAAGCCGGAGCAGTGGCAGGACCCCGCCGACATCGCCGCCACGGCGGACGCGCTCAACGCCGCCGCCAAGGTCGCGGCCGAACACGGCGTGCAGGTCGGTTACCACAACCACTGGTGGGAGCTGGAGTCCCGGATCGACGGCCGCAGCGCGTTCGAGGTGTTCGCCGACCAGCTCGACCCGGCCGTCGCGCTGGAGGTCGACACGTACTGGGCGACTGCGGGCGGCGAAGACGCGCCCGCCCTGCTGGGCCGCCTCGGCGACCGCGTCAAGGCGATCCACGTCAAGGACGGCGGCCTCGCCACCGACGCCACCGGCCAGGTCCCGGCCGGGCAGGGTCGCGTGCCCGTCGCCGACGTGCTCGCCGCCGCGCCGGCCGCGCTGCGTGTCATCGAGTTCGACGCCTACGACGGCGACCTCTTCGAGGCCATCGCCGCCAGCCGCGCCTTCCTGACCGGCGCCGGCCGATGACCGGCGGGCCGGTCGGCGTCGGGATCGTCGGCGCCGGCGTCATCAGCGGCACCTACCTCGAGAACCTGACGAGCTTCCCGGACGTCCGCGTGCTGCGGGTCGCCGACCTCGACACCGAGCGCGCCGCGGCCCGCGCGGCCGAGTACGGCGTCCCGCACTCGGGCACGGTGGCCGAGCTGCTCGACGACGCCGAGGTCGAGCTCGTCGTCAACCTGACCATCCCCGCCTCGCACGTCGACGTCGGGCTCGCCGCCCTCGAAGCGGGCAAGCACGTCTGGGCGGAGAAGCCCCTCGCGCTCGACCGCCAGACCGGCCGCAAGCTCCTCGATCGCGCACGGGAGAAGAACCTGCGCGTGGCCAGCGCGCCCGACACCGTCCTCGGCGCCGGGCTCCAGACGGCGCGCCAGGCCGTCGACGCGGGCCGGATCGGGCAGCCGCTCACCGCGCTGGCCCTGTTCCAGGTGCCGGGGCCGGAGAGCTGGCACCCGGCGCCGGAGTTCCTCTTCCAGGCCGGCGGCGGGCCGCTGCTGGACATGGGCCCGTACTACCTGACGACACTGGTGCAGCTGCTCGGCCCGATCCGGCGCGTCACCGGTGCCGGCGGGCGGGCGCGCGACACCCGCGTCATCGGGTCCGGGCCGCGGGCCGGCACGGAGTTCCCGGTGACGGTGCCGACCACGGTCACCGCGCTCGTCGAGTTCGAGACGGGCGGCTCCGCCCAGCTCGTGCTGAGCTTCGACTCGGCGCTCAAGCGCGTCGGGTTCGTCGAGCTGACCGGCACGCTCGGCACCGCCGTGCTCCCGGACCCGAACCGGTTCGACGGCTCGACGGCGTTGCACCTGCTGGGGCACGACGAACCGGAAGAGCTGACGCCGCAGGGACACGCGGCTTCGCGGGGCACCGGCGCGCTCGAGCTGGCGCGGGCGATCCGCGCCGGCGTGCCCGAACGCGCGTCCGGTGAGCTGGCCTACCACGTGCTCGACGCGATGCTGGCGATCGACGAGTCCCTGACCCGGGGACAGACCGTCGAGGTCGCGAGCACCGTCGACGTCCCGCCCGCGCTGCCGGCGGCCTGGGACCCGTACGCGAAGACCCTCTAGAACGGGACGGTGAGCAGGTTCTGCAGGTAGAAGCGCAGCGATCCGACCAGGTCCACCTCGCCGGGGACCGTCAGCCATTGCACCTGCAGGCCGTCCATCAGCGCGATGAACGTCAGGGTCGCCAGCCGGGGGTCGACGCCGTCCCGCAGCTCGCCGCGGGCGGCCAGGACCGCGAACGACTCGTGCACGCCTTCGCGCGCGGCCCGGTAGTGGCGCACGAAGTACTCGTGCGCCGGGTGGTCCGGGGCGACGGCCTCGGCGGCGAGCCGGGAGTAGAGGTCGACGATCCCGGGGTGGCGGACGTTGTGCTCGGCGAGCGCGACGAAGTGGCGCAGGACTTCGAGGCCGGGCGGCACCGTCAGCTGCTCGCGCTCGGAGTCCTCGGTGTCGCGCCGCTCGAGCACGGCGGCGAGCAGCGCTTCCTTGGTGGGGAAGTAGTACAGGAGGCCGGCGTGCGAAATCCCGACGCGCTTGGCGATCTCGCGCAGCGACGAGCCCTGGTAGCCGAGCTCGCCGTACGCCGCGGCCGCCGCCGTGATGATGTCCTCGCGGCGGATCCGGCCTTTCAGGTAGCCCCCGGTCACGGGGTCGTGGTGGTCTCGGCGGCGTGCACGGCACCATCATGCCGCAGCGGGGTTTCGCACAAACGACGTGAGCGGACGAACAAATCGGTTGTGCGAATGTTCCCGGCTTGCGAGTATCGCGGCGTGAAGAGTGCGGAGCGGCAACGGATCATCGTGGAGCGGCTGCGCGACGCCGACCTGGTGGCCGTCGCGGACCTGGCGTCGGCGACCGGCGCGTCGGAGATGACCGTGCGCCGCGACCTCGACCACCTGGCCGCGAGCGGGGTCCTGCGGCGGGTGCACGGGGGAGCCGTCCCGGCGGCGCCGTCCGGGATCGAGCCGCCGTTCGCCGCCCGCGCGACGGCCGAGGTCGCGGCGAAGCGGGCCATCGCGACCGCCGCGGCCGAGCTGATCCGCGACGGCGAGACGATCGTCCTCGACAGCGGCACGACCGCCCTGGAACTGGCGCGGCTCCTGCGCGGGCGCGCGGTCACCGTGATGCCGCTTTCCCTGCACGCGGCCCACGAGCTGGCCGACGACCCGGACGTCCGGCTGCTGCTGCCCGGCGGCGAGCCGAGGCCGGGGGAGCAGGCCCTGGTGGGCCCGCTGACGCTGGCGTCGCTGCGGGCCCTGCGGTTCGACGTCGCCGTGCTGAGCCCCTGCGCGTTCGGCCTCGACGCCGGGCTGACCGCTTTCGACCTGGGCGACGCCGAGGTCAAGCGGGCGGCCCTCGACGTCGCCACCCGGGCGATCGTGCTCGCCGACGGCGCCAAGTGGGGCCGCGCCGCGCTCGCCCACGTCTGTCCCGCCGACCGCGCGGACGTAGTGATCACCGACCCGGGCGCGCCCGAGGACCAGCGCGCGGCGCTGGCCGCCCTCGGTGTGCTCGTGCACGTCGCCGTCCCCTTGGAGAACCGATGACGACCGCTCCGCCCCGCCCGCGCGCCGCGCGGTTCGCGACCTTCATGTTCTTCGGCCTCAACGGGTTCGCGATGGGCATGTGGGTCGTGCACATCCCGAACGTCGAGCGCGCGACCGGCATCTCGCACAGCACGCTGGGCGCTTTGCTGCTGGTGCTCGGCGGCGCGGCGTTCGCGGGCATGCAGATCTCCGGCCCGCTCGTCGACCGGCTCGGCCACCGCCGCCTGGTCCCGGCGGCCGGGGTGCTGCTCGGGCTGGCCGTGTGCGCCCCGGGGTTCGCGAACTCGTGGTGGACGCTGGGGCTTTCGCTGATCCTGTTCGGCTTCGGCAACGGCGCGATCGACGTCGGGATGAACTCGCACGCGGTGGTGGTGGAGCGGGCCTACCCGCGCCCGATCATGGCGGCGTTCCACGCGATGTGGTCGATCGGCGGCGCGTTCGCCGCGGTCATCGGCGCGGCGACGCTCGGTGCCGCCGTGCCGACCGGCGTGACGCTCACCTGCACCGGCCTGCTGTGCGTGCTGCTTTCCCTGGCGTCCGCACGGTTCCTGATGGAGCCGTCTGACGCGCCTGCCGCCGTCACGGACGCGGCCGAGGCCGCTCCTGGCCGCCGCCGCACCCCGGGTCGCGTGGTCTGGCTGCTCGGCCTGCTGGCGCTGGCGCTGATGCTGTCGGAGGGCGTGGCGAACGACTGGGCCGCGCTGCACATGGAGAAGGTCCTGGGCACGTCGTCCTCGACGGCGGCGCTGGCGTACGGCGCGTTCGCGGTGGCGATGACGACCGGCCGGTTCCTGACCGACCGCGTCGCGGCCTGGGCGGGCCCGGCGGCGATCGTCCGCTACGGCGCGGCACTGGCGGCGGTCGGCCTGTCCATCGCGGCGGCGGCCCCGTGGGTGCCGCTGTCGCTGGTGGGCTGGGCGCTGTTCGGGCTGGGTCTCTCGGGCGGCGTCCCGCAGCTGTTCACGGCGGCGGGCAACCTGGACACGCGGGCGTCGGGCGCGCTGATGGCCCGGGTGGTCGGGCTGGGCTACGTGGGCCTGCTGGCGGGGCCGGCGCTGATCGGCGGGCTGACGCGGTGGATGCCGCTGAACGTCACCTTCGCGGTGCCGGTGGTGCTGTGCGTGCTGGCGGCGGTGTTCGCCGGGGTGCTGAGCCCGAAGCCGGAACCGGCGGAGCAACCCGTCGGCTGATCTCGCCGAGGTCCGCGAAGGCCACCTTGAGGGACTCTGAGTCCCTCGAGGTGGCCTTCACGGCTTTCCGGGGCAGTGCGCCGGTGCACCTGTAGTGAAGTGGCTAGTGTCGACAGTTTGTTTCATCTGACCTCCTTGCTCGATTCCGATCCTTGACATTGTCGGTATCACAGTCGCAGACTCTCCCGAAGTGTCGACACCTTGCGATCCGCAGTGCAGCCATCGGCAAGGAGGAGCGGTTGTGAACCACCCAGAAAACCCGGACGAGGCGAGGACCCGCTGATGTCCGTCCCGAACATCTGCCTGGACGCGCGGGACCTGCTGCTCGGGCACAAGGCCCGGCGCGGCGGCGGGTTCTCCACCGCGTGCCTCGACCTGAACCTGCAGATCCACGACGAGGAGTTCGTGGTCATCGTCGGCCCCAGCGGGTGCGGCAAGACCACCTTCCTCGAGGCCGTCGCCGGGCTCGTGCCGGTCGCCGGCGGCGCCCTCGAACTCGCCGGCCGGCCCATCAAAGGGCCCGGGCCGGAGCGGTCGCTGGTCTTCCAGCACGCCTCGCTCTACCCGTGGCGGACCGTCCTCGACAACGTCCTCTTCGGACCCCAGGTCCAGGGCAGGCTGACGCCGGAGACCCGGAAGCGCGCCGAGGAGCTGCTCGAGATCGTCGGCCTGGCCAAGGTCGCGAAGAAGTACCCGCACGAGCTGTCGGGCGGCATGCGCCAGCGGGTCAACCTGGCGCGCGCCCTGGCCACCGACCCGACGCTCCTGCTGCTCGACGAGCCGTTCGGCGCGCTCGACGCGCAGACCCGCGAGAACCTGCAGGACGAGCTCCTGCGGATCTGGCAGGCGGACACGGTCACGAAGAAGACCGCGATGTTCGTGACCCACGACGTCAACGAGGCCGTGCTGCTCGCCGACCGCGTGCTCGTCTTCTCCCCGTCCCCCGCGCACGTCGCGCTGGAAGTGGTCATCGACGTGCCCCGCCCGCGCGACGCCGCCTGGCGGCGCAGCGCCGAGTTCCTGGCCTACGGCGACAAGATCCTCTCGGCCCTCCACCACGAACCCGCCCCAGCAGCTTCGGAGCCGACCCATGACAACAGCGTCACTCCCGCGCACGACGACCGCACCGACCCCACCACCGGCACCGTCGGCGAGCTCCGGCTGGGCGCGGCGACACCGTAGCGGGCTGCTCGGCACGGCCGGGATGGCGATCGTCCTCGTGCTGTGGCAGCTCGCGACGGCGCTCGGCCTCGTCGACGTCTCCTTCAGCAGCAACCCGCTGCGCATCGCCGCGGCCGAGGCGAAGCTGTTCGGCTCCGGCGAGATCTACCCGGCGCTCGGCGCGACCGGCCTGGAACTGCTGTGGGGCCTGGGCATCACGTTCGTCCTGGGCATCCCGATCGGGCTGGTGCTCGGCCGCAGCCGGATCCTGCACGACATGACCGAGCCGATGGTCAACATCCTCTACTCGGTGCCGTACGTGATGTTCCTGCCGATCATCATCTTCTGGTTCGGCATCGACAACACCTCGCGCGTGATCGTCATCGTGTGGGCCGCGATCCTGCCGCTGATCATCAACATCACCGCCGGCGTGCGGAACCTCGACAGCGACTACACCCGCGTCGCGACCGTGTTCTGCACGCCGCGGCTGAAGTTCTTCTACGCCATCGCGTTGCCCGCGACGCTGCCGTACATCCTCGCGGGCGTGCGGCTGGCCGTCGGCCGGGCACTGGTCGGCGCGATCGTCGCCGAGCTGTTCCTGGCCAGCCAGGGCCTCGGCTACTTCGTGCAGACGCAGACCTCCAACTTCAACATGGACTCGGCGATGGCCGGGATCGTCATCCTCGCCGTGCTCGCCCTGCTGCTGAACTGGGCCGTCCGGCTGGTCGAACGCCGTTTCACCCACTGGGCAGGTGCAGAATGAAGAAACTCCTCCTGGCAGCCGCGCTCATGCTCGGCCTCACCGCGTGCGGGGGCGGGGCCGGCGGCACGGTCACCGCCGACGCGAGCGGCGCGCTGCCGGTCACCATCGGCTACACCGCGCTCGGCGCGGGCTACTCCGACCTCTACACCGCGCAGGACTACGGCATCTTCGCCAAGCACGGCCTGAACGTGAAGCTCAGCCGGCTCAACGACAGCTCCCAGCTGGTCGCCGGGCTGGCCAGCAACAGCGTCCAGATCGGCGTCGGCGTCGCGGCCGACACCGCGGCGGCGATCATGAAGGGCGCGGACCTCAAGTACGTGGCGATGTCCGAGCCGCACTACAACCTGGAGATGTGGGCGAGCCCCGACGTCAAGTCGGTCGCCGACCTCAAGGGGAAGAAGGTCGCCATCACCTCGCCCGGCTCGGAAAGCGACTTCGGGCTGACCGCGCTGCTGGAGTCGAACGGCCTCAAGCGCGAGGACGTCACGGCGGTGTTCGTCAAGGGCGTCCCGGCCGAGGTCGCGGCGCTCGGCAGCGGCGCGGTGTCGGCGATCCTCACCCAGCCGCCCAACGGCACCGAGAGCCGCAACAAGGGCGCGCACCGGCTCGCCGCGTTGTCGAACATGCCCTTCCCGCTCGGCGCCTACACCGTGCAGTCGAAGTACCTGCAGAACAACCGCGAGGTCGTGAAGCGGTTCATCGCCGCGGAAACCGAGGCGCTGCAGTACATCCGCGGCCACAAGGCCGAGACGGTGAAGAGCATCCAGAAGTACAGCGGCGTGCAGAGCACCGACCTCGCCTCCTACGCCTACGACTTCTTCCTCGACGTCTGGGCGAAGACCCCGGTGGTGGACGAGAAGGTGATCAAGCAGGCCTTCGACGAAGCCGCGGAGAACGCGAAGACGTCGCCGCCGTCGGACATCGCGAAGTACATCGACAACAGCCTCACGGCGTCATGAACTTCGAAGCCGAGTGGACGAAGTACCTGACCGAACGGGACCGCGCGCTGCTCGCGGCGACGTCGTGGGCGAAGCAGGCCCCGTTCGGTCTGGGCGCCAACCCCGCCGTGCTCGTCGTCGACCTGTACTACGCGGCGCTGGGCCTGCCCCGGCAGGACATCCTCGATGCGGTCGGGGACTGGCCCAGTGCGTGCGGCGCCGACGGCTGGGCCGCCGTCGACCGCACCGCTCCGCTGCTGCGAGCGGCCCGGGACGCCGGGGCCCCGGTGATCTACTTCCACGCGACACCGTCCAGTTACGGCCGGTGGAACCGCAAGCCGGGCTCGACACTCGCACCTAAGTCCACTGTGGATCCGAACGCGATCGTGTCCGAAGTGGAACCGTGGGCCGAAGACATCGTACTGGAGAAGATCGGCCCCAGCTGCTTCCACGGCACCCCGCTCGACACCATCCTCCGGGCGGGCGGTCACGACACCCTGCTCGTGGCCGGCGAGGCTACGAGCGGGTGCGTGCGCTCCACCGTCGTCGACGCCTGCACCCGGGGCTACCGGGTCGGCGTCGTCGGCGACTGCTGTTTCGACCGCTTCGAGGCTTCGCACTGGCTGAGCCTGTTCGACCTGGACCAGAAGTACGCGGACGTGCTCACCGCGGAGGCGGCGATCGGCCACCTCCGCCAGACCTCGCGAAGGATTCCGGCATGACCGACCTGCGGAAGTGGCTCGCCGAAGCCGAGGCGGCCGGGGAGGTGCAGACCGTCGAAGGCGCCCACTGGGAGCTCGAGATCGGCGCGCTGTCCCAGGTCAACTACCGGCGTTCGCACCCCAAAGCCCTGATGTTCGACTCGATCAAGGACTACGCTTCCGGTTCGCGCGTGCTGTCCGGCTCGGTCAGCAACCCGCGGCTGCTCGGCTCGGTGCTCGGCCTCGGCTGGGACAACACCGACGAGGACCTCGTCGAGAAGCTCGCCGTCAAGCCGGGGGAGTGGATCTCACGCTCGGGCGACTTCCGCGCGGAGACCGTTTCGGACGGACCCTTGCTGTCCCATGTGGACGACGAGGTCGACCTGCTGAAGTTCCCGGTGCCGCGCTGGCACGAAGGCGACGGCGGCCGCTACATCGGCACCGGCTGCGCGGTGGTCACCCGCGACTACGACACCGGCCGGATCAACCTCGGCGCGTACCGGATGCAGGTGCAGGACGACGGCCGCGCGGTGAGCGTCAACATCGAGGCGGGCAAGCACGGCGCCCAGCACCTGCGCCGCTGGTTCGAAGCCGAGGGCCGGGCGCCGATCGCGGCGTCGCTGGGCCACCACCCGGCGTACCTGGTGGCGGCCGGCGTCGAGGTCCCCGGCGACGTCTCGGAGTACGACTACGTCGGCGCGATGGCCGGCGCCCCGGTGCGCACGATCGCCGGGCTCGCGACCGGGCTGCCGCTGCCGCACGACGCCGAGATCGCCATCGAAGGCTGGGTGCGGCCGGACGACAAACGTCCGGAAGGCCCGTTCGGCGAGTGGACGGGGTACTACTCCGGCTCCCGTGACCCGATCCTCACCATCGACGTCGAAAAGGTGTACTACCGCGACGACCCGATCCTGCTCGGCGCGCCGCCGGGCAAGCCGCCGCACGACTATTCGTACATGCGCACGGTGATGAAGTCCGCGATCATCACCGACTCCCTGCGCAAGACCGGGCTTCCGGGCCTACGGGGGGTCTGGGCGCACGAAGCGGGCGGCGGACGGTCGCTGCTGATCGTCGCGATCGAACAGCGTTACGCGGGGCACGCGCGCCAGGCCGCGTACCTGACTTCGCAGCTGCCGAGCGCGGCGTACATGAACCGGTTCACGGTGGTCGTCGACCACGACGTCAACCCGCGCGACCTCGGCGAGGTCGTCTGGGCGATGTGCGGGCGGACCGACCCGTCGCTCGACATCGAGGTCATGAAGCGGACGTGGGGCAGCCGGGTCGACCCGCTGACGCTGCCCGGTGCGGTGCCCTTCAACAGCCGCGCGATCATCGACGCCTGCCGGCCGTTCGAGCGGCTGGCCGACTTCCCGGAGGTGGCGGAGTCGAGCCCCTCGCTGATCGCCGACGTGAGCCGGCGCTGGCCCGAGGTGCTCGGTTAGTGACGGCGGTCGACCTGCCCGATCTCCGGCGGGAGCTGCTCTTCACCGCGCTGCGCGGGGTGGAGGGCAGCTCGTCGCTGGCGTTCACGATCTTCCAGGAGATCGCGGTCGGCATCGTCGAGGGGCGCCTGCCGCCGGGCCACGAGGTGAACTCGGCCGAGCTGGCCCGCCGGTTCAGCACGTCGCGGACGCCGGTGCGGGAAGCGTTGCTGCTGCTGGAGCGGGAATCGCTGGTGATCGTCCCGCCGCGCCGGCGGCCGTACGTGTCCCCGGTGGACATGACGCAGGTCCGCGAGATCTACGAGATCCGGGCTTCGCTGTACGCGCTGGTCAGTGAGCTGCTGGTGGCGCGGGCGTCCGACGCGGAGATCTTCGGGTTGCGGCGCTGGCAGGGACTGCTCTCGGCGGACGCTTCGGCGGGCGACGTCGACGCCTACTTTTGGCACAACGTCGGGTTCCGCAACGCCGAGGTGGGCTTGGCCAAGAACGGGGAGCTGCAGCGCCGGCTCAGTTCGCTGGGCCTGCAGATGCACCGGTTCCGGCACTTGAGCCTGTCGTTGCCGGGAAGGTTGCTGCATTCGGTGGCGGACCACGAAAGGCTGGTGAACGCGTACGCGGACCGCGACGCGGGCTTGGCGGCGGCGGTGAGCCGTTCGCTGGTGATGAGGGGCTACCGGGCGATCGAACGCGCCGGCGGCGTGTGAGCCTTCCAGCGGCGCTACCCGGGTCGGCTCAGTCCGGCCGGAGGTCATGAACGACTCGTTCATCGCGCCCGACGTCATGAACGACTCGTTCATGACGTTCACGTGCGCGCCCGACCAGCCTTCGAGACCAGCGCCGCGGCCGGAACCCACAGCTCAGTCCGCGACCTCGAGACCCGGCCACTGGGAAGCCTCGATGGAATGCAGCCCCGTCATGATGATCGACCGCGTCAACGCCACCGCGAGCGCGGCATCCCCGTCGGCGTAGGCCGCCAGCAGGCGCTCATGGTCCGCCACCGACCGGTCCAGCCGTCCCGGCAGCGACAAGCTCACGTGCCGCAGCTGCAACGTCCGCAGTCCCAGCGACCCCAGCAACCGCGTCAGCTGCCGGTTGCCCGCCACCTCCGCCTCCGCCTGCCGGAACGAGACGTTGTGCCAGAAGTACGCGTCGACGTCCCCGCGAGCGGCGTCGTCCCGCAGGTGCGCCTGCCACGAAGCGAGCACCGACAAGTCAGGAGAACCGGCCACGATCAGCTCGCTCACCAGCGCGTGCAGCGAAGCCCGGATCTCGTACAGCTCCCGCGCCTGGGCGAGCGTCACCGGCGCGACCCGCGGCCGGCGGCGGGCCGGGATGTCCACCAGACCTTCGCGCTGCAACGTCAGCAGCGCCTCCCGGACCGGTGTCCGGGAAGTGCTGAACCGGCGGGCCAGGTCGACCGAGTTGACGTCCGCGCCCGGGGGCAGGGAGCCGTCGATGATCCGGCGGGCCAGGTCCTCGACGATCCGATCGACCAGCGAGACGTCCGCGCGCCCGTCGAGCAGCATCCGGCGCAGGACGTCGGGCGGTTCGGTCACGCGTGTTCCTCCGGGTCGGTCGTCGCCACCACCCGCAATACTTCCAGCATCTGCCGCGCCGCGGGGGGATGACTCGCCTCCAGCAGGCGCACGGCCGCGATCCGCCGCCGCGGGGCCGCCGGGGCGATCGCCACCGCGACGACGTCGGGGCGCTGCGCGACCAGCGCGAGCCGCGGGGCCGCGCCGATGCCGATCCCGGCCGCGACCAGGCCCTGCACCGACAAGTAGTCCTCGGCCGCGAAGCCGATCCGCGGCTCGAAACCGGACAACCGGCACAACGTCGTGAACGCTTCGTCGTAGGGCGGCCGGTGACTGCGCACCACCCACGTCTCGCCGGCCAGCTCCCGCAGCTCCACTTCGGACTCCCCGGCGACCGGATGATCGAGGGGCACCAGCACGCACAGCGGGTCGTCGGCCAGGTGGACCCACTCGACGTCGGCGGGCACCGAACGCGGGTCGAAGTCGTAGTCCCAGACCAGGCCGAGGTGGATCGAGCCGTCGCGCAGGGCGGCGGTCATGTCGGACGCGTGCGCCGAGCGCAGCACGATCTTCGTCTCCGGGTACCGGCGCTGGTACTCGCGCACGACGCGGGGGATGAGGTCGGCCCCGGCCGTCGGGAACGCGCCGAGCCGCACCGACGAATGCTGTGCTTTGAGGTCCGACATCTCCTGCTCGATGTGGGCGATCGTGCCGAGCAACCCGGTGCTGCGTTCCGAAAGCAGCTTGCCCGCCTCGGTGAGCTCGATCCCGCGCGGCCCGCGGATCATCAGGGGCACGCCCAGCTGCCGTTCGAGCAGCGCCATCTGCTGCGAGACGGCGGAATGCGTCATGAACAGGGCCTCCGCCGCCGCGGTGAACGAGCCGTGCTCGGCCACCGCGGAGAAGATCTGCAGCCGCCGCGCCTCCAGCACCCCGGTCCCTTTCGTCACCGCCCCAGCAGGTCGGCCGGGTCGGCCCTGGTCAGTTCGCCGTCCCACGGTTCCGGCGCCAGCTCCCATAGTCCCACCCGGGCCAGCGCACGGCGAGCCGTGTAGTCGACGAGGTCCCCGACGGTCCGCGGCCGCGGGTAGAACGCCGGCACCGGCGGCGCGATGATCGCGCCCGCCTCCGTCACCGCGACCATCGACTTGAGGTGCCCCAGGTGCAGCGGGGTTTCGCGGACCATCAGCAGCAGCGGCCGGCCCTCCTTGAGACAGACGTCGGCGGCGCGGCTGACCAGGTCGTCGGTGTAGCCGGTGGCGATCGCCGAGAGCGTCTTGACCGAGCACGGCACGACGAGCATCGCCGCGACCGGGAACGAGCCGGACGCGATCGTCGCCCCGATCTCGCCCGGCCGGTAGGTGACGTCGGCGAGCGCGCGGACGTCGGCCACCGTGAGGTCGCATTCGTGGCGCAGGGTGAGGATCCCGGCCTTGGACAGCACCAGGTGCGTGCGGAACTCCGGCCGCTCGCGCAGCAGTTGCAGGACGCGCACGCCCAGGCACGCTCCGCTGGCGCCGGTGATCGCCACGACCACGTTCCGGGTTTCCGTCACGACCGCCGCCTTCCTCTGTGGACTCGTCCGCTCATCGCAACACGAACGCCCGCCGGAAGCGAGGCCCCGGCTGTCAGTTCTCCTTACGCCTGCTGCCAGGAAAGCGCGCTGGTCCCCCGTGCGACCCCGGCTTAGCGTCAGGACACCAACCCGACCGGTGGAGGTGAGTCGGACGGAAGTCCTCGACACGCACGCGCACATCGTGCCGCCCTCGCTGCTGACCGCGCTGGAACAGGCCCCCTTCGCGGGGTTCTCGGCGCGGCGCACCGAGGTGGGCTGGGTGGTGGCGGTGCCCGGCACCGGCGAGACCCGGCCGATCGGCGCGCGGATGACCGAGCCCGGCGCCCGGGCCGGCTGGCAGCGCCAAGCCGGCGTCACGCGGCAGATCCTTTCGCCGTGGCTGGACATCCAGTCGGCGCCGCTGAACCCGGCCCGCGCCCGGGACTGGGCGCGCACGGTCAACGACGCGATGGCGGAGTCGGCGGCCGGTACTGTCGCCCTCGCTTCGGTGGCCACCGACGACGGCGACCAGGCCGCCGAGGACCTCCTCGAAGCCTGGAAGCGCCCCGAGTTCGCAGGGCTGATCCTCAACACCGACCCGCCCGCCGGCCCGGCCTCGCACGAGCCGTCGTTCGATCCACTGTGGACGCTCGCCGCGGCCGAGGGGATCCCGGTGGTGCTGCACCCGCCGACGTGCGGGCCGTCCGGGGACCTCGCTTCGCTGGGCACGATGGGCAACGTGCACGGCCGGCTGATCGACAACACCGTCGCGATCACCAAGCTGATCCTCGCCGGGGTGCTCGACCGCCACCCCGGCCTGCGGCTCGTCCTCGTGCACGGCGGCGGTTTCCTGCCCTACCAGGCCCACCGCCTCGACGGCGGCTACCGCACCAAGGAAGCCTTCGCCGGCGAGCTCCGGCGCGAGAAGCCGTCCGCGTACCTCGGCGATTTCCACTACGACACCGTCGGGCTGTCCGGCCCGTCGATCGCGTTCCTCGCCGGGCTCGTCGGTCCCGGGAAGGTGCTGCTCGGCAGCGACTACCCGTTCGCACTCGGCGACCCCGAGCCGGTCCGGACCGTGCGCGAAAGCGGCCTCGGCGCCGCGGCGGCCGAAGCGGTCCTGCACACCAACGCCGACACGCTCTTCCGGAGGCCCGCATGAGCAAGCCCTTGGCCGTGCACCGCCGCGGGGCAGGCGAGCCCCTGGTCCTGCTGCACCCGCTGGCGCTGTCCGGCGAGCTGTGGACCCCGCTCGCCGAGGCGCTTTCCGACGAGTTCCAGGTCTTCGCGCTCGACCTGCGCGGCCACGGCGACAGCGCCTGGGACGGCAAGCCGTTCAGCATCGAGGACCTCGCCGACGACGTCGCCCGCACCCTCGACACGCTCGACCTGCCCTCGGCGAGCCTCCTCGGCCTGTCGATGGGCGGCAGTGTCGCGGTGAACTTCGCCGGGCGCCACCCCGGGCGCGTCCGGTCGCTCGTGCTGGCCGACACGACGGCCTGGTACGGCGAAGACGCCGGCACCGCCTGGGCCGAACGCGCCCAGAAAGCCGTCGCCGTACCGCGGGCGAAGCAGGTGACCTTCCAGCTCGACCGCTGGTTCTCCCCGGAGTTCCGCGACCGGCACCCGGAGGAAGCCGACCGCGTCGTCAAGATCTTCCTGCGCACCAACAGCGAAGCCCACGCGGCGGCCTCGATCGCCATGGGCGCCATGGACTCCCGGCCGCTGCTGGCGTCGGTCACCGCGCCCACCCTGGTGCTGGTGGGGCGGCACGACTACGCCACCCCGCCGTCGATGGCCCGCGCGCTCGCCGACGGCATCGACGGCGCCGAGCTCGAAATCCTGCCCGACCTGCGGCACCTGTCGCTCATCGAACGCCCGTTGCTCGCCGGCCGCGTCCGGCAGCACCTGCGCCGCGTCACGGAGACCCGATGAAACCCGCCCGCTTCACCTACCACGCGCCGCGCGAGCTCGACGAAGCCCTCGAGCTGCTGCGCGACCTCGGCGACGAGGCCAAGGTCCTGGCCGGCGGCCAGAGCCTGATGCCGATGCTCAACTTCCGCCTGGCCCACGTCGAGCACCTCGTCGACATCAACCGCATCGGGCAGCGGTGGGGGACGCCGGAGTTCGGCGAAACCACGATCACGATCCCCGCCCTGGTCCGGCAGCGGCAGCTCGAACGCTCGGCCGAGGCCGCACGCCTGCTGCCGGTCCTCCCCGAAGCCCTGCGCCAGGTCGCCCACCCGCAGATCCGCAACCGCGGCACCATCTGCGGCAGCCTGGCCCACGCCGACCCGGCCGCCGAGCTGCCGAGCGTGCTCACCGTGCTGGACGCGCAGTTCACGCTCGCCTCGGCCCGGGGCGTCCGGACCGTGTCCGCGGCGGACTTCTTCCTGTTCCACCTCACCACCGCGCTGGAGCCGGACGAGCTGCTGCTGCAGGTGAGCGTCGAGCGGCCCGGCGCCGACCAGTACTCGGCGTTCCGCGAGTTCGCGACCCGGCGCGGTGACTTCGCGCTGGCCGGCGTCGCCGTGGTGTGCGAAGTGGACGACGGTGTCGTCACGGCGTGCCGGATCGCGGCCGCCGGAGTGGCGCCGACCCCGCACCGGCTCACCGACACCGAGCTGCTCGTCATCGGGCAGCCCCTCGGACCCGACCTGGGCGCGGCCGCTGAGGCCACCGCCCGCGCCCAGGTCGACCCCACCGGCGACATCCACGCGAGCGCCGAGTACCGCGCCCGGCTCACCGGCGTGCTGGTCAAGCGCGCGCTGGCCGACATCCAGCAGAAGTGGGAGAAGGCCCATGCTTGAGCAAGCGACCCGGCAGGTCCGGGGCACGGTCAACGGCGAGCCGTTCGACGAGGTCGTCGACCCGCGGCTGACCCTGGCCGACTTCCTGCGCGAGAAGCTGCGGCTCACCGGCACGCACCTCGGCTGCGAGCACGGCGTCTGCGGGGCGTGCACGGTGATCGTCGACGGCGCCGCGACGCGCGCGTGCCTGATGCTCGCCGTGCAGGTGGACGGCGCGGCAGTCGAGACCGTCGAAGGCCTGGCCACCGACGGCGAGCTGGCGCCGCTGCAGCAGGCGTTCAAGCGCAACCACGCCCTGCAGTGCGGGTTCTGCACGCCCGGGTTCCTGATGAGCGTCACGGCCGCGCTGCGCGAGGACACCGTCCGCGACGAAGCCGAGGCGCGTGAGGTGCTGAGCGGGAACATCTGCCGCTGCACCGGCTACACCGGGCTCGTCCAGTCCGTTTTGGACGTCGCGAACGGACGGTCCGATGCCTGAGGCCATGATCGGGCAGCGGCTGCCGCGCCGCGAGGACCAGCGGCTGCTCACCGGCCGCGGCCGCTACCTCGACGACCTCGACCTGCCCGACGCCCTCGCGGCGGCCTTCCTGCGCTCGCCGCACGCGCACGCGCGGATCACGGCGTTCGACGCGAGCGAAGCCCGCGCGCTGCCCGGCGTCGTCGCCGTGTTCTCCGGCGCCGACCTGATGGAGATCCAGAAACCCCTGGCGCCCAAGGTGCTGCACCCGCAGCTGCGGGACTACCCGCGGCTGCCGATGCCGCCGGAGGAGCTGCACTACGTCGGCGAACCCCTCGCCGTCGTCATCGCGGAGTCGCGGTACCTCGCCGAGGACGCGCTGGAACTGATCGACGTCGACTACGAGGTGCTGCCCGCCGTCGGCTCCACCGCCGCCGCGCTGCGTCCCGGCGGCCCGCTGGTCCACACCGGCGACGAGTCCAATGTGGCCGTGTTGCTCACCCAGAGCGCCGGAAACGCGGTGGAAGCCCTGAGCACCGCGCCGCACACGCTGAGCGAAGAGTTCTACCAGATGCGCGGCGGCGGCCACTCGATGGAACCGCGCGCGGTGGCCGCGCGGTTCGAGCCGGCGACCGGGCAGCTGACCATCTGGGACACCACCCAGTCGCCGCACTACGCGCGCCAGCAGCTGTCGATGATCTACGAGATGGCCGAGGACGACCTGCGCGTGATCGCCCCGCCGGACGTCGGCGGTGGCTTCGGCCCGAAGGCCCAGTTCTACGGCGAAGAAGTCGTGATCCCGTGGGTCGCGAAGAGGCTGCGCCGCGCGGTGAAGTGGGTCGAGGACCGGCAGGAGAACTTCGTCTCGGCCATGATGGAACGCTCGCAGACGCACCGGATCGACGTCGGCTTCGACGCGGACGGGCGGCTCCTGGCGGTCAAGGACGTGATCGAGCACGACCAGGGCGCGTACTGCGCCGGGCTGCAGGTCCCGTCGATCACGACGTCGACGGTGCCCGGCCCGTACAAGGTGCCGAACATCGACATCGAGCTGCGGGCCTGTTACACGAACATGGTCCCGACCTCGTCGGTGCGGGGCGCGGGCCGGCCGCAGGCGGTGTTCGTGATGGAACGCATGATGGACCGGATCGCGGCGCACCTCGGCCTCGACCCCGCGGAAGTGCGGCGGCGCAACCTCATCCAGGCCGACGAGTTCCCGTACCAGGTCGGCATCATGTTCCGCGACGGCAGCCCGCTGACCTACGACAGCGGGAACTTCCCGGCGCTGCTGGAAGGCGCGCTCGAGCGCATCGGTTACGACGAGGCCCGCCGCGAGCAAGTTCGCCTCCGTGAGGAAGGCCGGTACGTCGGCATCGGGCTCGCGGTGTACGTCGAGGGCTGCGGCCTCGGCCCGTACGAAGGCGCGAAGATCCGCGTCACCAACCGCGGCCGGATCCTGGTGACGCTCGCCGCGGCGGGGCAGGGCCAGGGCTACGAGACGATCTACGCCCAGATCGCCGCCGACGGCCTCGGCCTCGACATGAAGTACATCGAGGTCACCACCGGCGACACCGCGCGGATCCCGTTCGGCCAGGGCACGTTCGCCTCACGCATCACGGCGACCTGCGGGCCGGCGGTGTTCGACGCGGCGAAGCAGATGCGGGCCCGGCTGCTCGACACGGCGGCGGTGCTGCTCGGCTGCGACGCGTCCGAAGTGGACTTCGACGGCGACCACGCCTGTCTCGGTGGCGACCGCGAGAAGTCCGTTTCCCTGCAACAGCTCGCGCAGGTCGCGAACATCGGCAAGCACGGCATCACGCTGCCGCGCGGGATCACCGCCGGGCTGGAGACGGCGAGCTACTTCTCGCCGGAGCGGGCGGCTTACGCCAGCGGCGCGCACGCGGCGCTGGTCGAGGTCGACCCGGAGACGGGCGGGATCACCATCCTCAAGTACGTCATCGGCCACGACTGCGGGAAGGTGATCAACCCGCTGCTGGTGGACGGCCAGGTGCTCGGCGGGTTCGCCCACGGCCTCGGCAACGCGATGTACGAGGAAGCCGTCTACGACGACGAGGCCACCCCACAGGCCACGAGCTACCTCGACTACGCGCTGGTGTCCTCGGCCGAGGTACCACCGGTCGAGCTGTTCCACATCGAGTCGCCCAGCCCGCTCAACCCGCTCGGCGCGAAAGGCGCGGGGGAGGGCGGCACGGTCCCGCCGCCGGCCGCGATCGCCAACGCCGTCGAGGACGCGCTGCGCCCGCTCGGCGCCCGCGTGACCCGGGCGCCGGTCACCCCCGCCCGCATCGTCGACGCCCTGCTCGCCGCCGCCTCAGTTGCCGACTCAGTAGTCGACTCAGTTGCTGAAAAGAGGGTCTCCTGATGCTCATCGAGAACTCCTTCGAGGTCGCCGCCGACCCCGACGAGGTGTACCGCTTCCTGCAGGACGCCCACAACGTCGCCGCGTGCTTCCCGGGTGCGGAGCTGACCGAGGACCTCGGCGACGACTCCTACCAGGGCAAGGTCAAGATCAAGGTCGGCCCGGTGACCGCGGCCTACCAAGGCGTGGCGAAGGTCGTGGAGCGCGACGCGGTCGCGCGCACGGCGGTGCTGCTCGCCGACGGCAAGGACACGCGCGGCTCCGGGACGGCCAAAGCGCGCGCGACGATGCGCGTGACGCCGTCGGGCGAGGGCGCGAACGTCGTGCTGGCCACGGATCTGACGATCTCGGGCAAGCTCGCGCAGTTCGGCCGCGGGATCATGGCCGACGTCTCGGGCCGGATGGTCGGCGAGCTGGCGTCCCGGGTGCGGGAGCGGATCGAGCAGGGCGACGAGCCCGCCGCCGCACCGACGCCGGCCGAACCCGCCGCACCTGTGCCGGCCGAGCCGCCGGTGAGCAAGCCACGAGCCGAAGTCCCGCCGATGAAGGCGTCCGACCTGATCCGCACGGTGCTCGCCGGGATGCTCGAACGCTGGGCCGCCCGCCTCCGCGCGCCGCGTCCCGTCCGGTGAGAACCCAGGAGTTCCGATGACCACGCGCATCACCGTCCCGGCACCGGCCGAGCCCGTTCCCGTCTTCGACGTCGGCATCGACGACAAGGTCCGCGTCGGCAGCGCGGTCGGGCTGGGGATCCAGAACATCCTCGGCATGGCGGGCCTGCTGATCTTCCCCGCGCTGATCGGCACGGCGTTCAAGCTGTCCGCCACCGACACCGCCTACCTCTACGGCGTCACGTTCATGACGTCCGGGCTGGTGGTGATCCTGCAGTCGGTCTTCCTGCTGCGGCTGCCGATCATCCAGGGCCCGTACGCGGGTTCGCTCGCCGCGCTGCTGGCCGTCGGGCACGGGCGTGGCGGGCTCGGCGCGGCGTTCGGGTCGATGGTCGTCGCCGGGCTGATCTGGTGCGTCATCGCGATCCCGCTCAAGCGGTTCGGGCCGATCACCTACCTGGCCAAGTTCGTGCGTGACCCGATCATTTCCGGTGTGCTGGTGCTGATCCTGGCCACCCAGCTGACGAGCACCGCGCTGCCCAACTGGATGGGGACACCGACGAGCCCCGGCTTCCCGTGGGTGAACCTCGTCGCGGGCGGCGTCGCGGCGGCGCTCGTCATCGCATTGACGTTGCTGCGCCGCGGAAAACTGCTGCGCCGCGGTGCGGTCCTGGTCGCCGTGGTCGTGGGCACGCTCGTCTACGCGCTGCTGGCGCCGACCAACTTCGGCGCGGTGGGGGAGAACCTCGGCTTCACGGCGCCGCGGATCTTCCCGTTCGGCTTCGAGGTGCACGGCGACCTCGTGCTGATCTTCTTCATCACGCTGCTGCCCGCGATCGCCGAGAGCATCGCCACCTACGACATCGTCGCGGACTGGGGCGGGCAGGAGCTGTCGGCCCACCGCGTGGCCCAGGGCGTGTTCGGCGAGGTCCTCGGTAGCACGGTCGGCGCGGTGTTCGGCGGACTGTCCACTTTGGCCTACCCGGACAACATCGGCCTGCTGCGCGTGACGAAGGTCGGCTCGCGGTACGTCACGCTGGCCACCGGCGTGATCCTGCTCGTGCTGGGCGGGCTCGGCCCGTTCGACCGGCTGCTGCAGGCGGTCCCGCTGCCGGTGCTGGCCGCGGCGGGCACGGTGCTGTTCGGCGTGCTGTTCGCCAGCGCGATCGACGTCCTCTCGGGCGTGCACTGGTCGCGCGACAACCTGATGCTGGCCGGCTTCCCGTTCATCACGGCGATCGGCGGGCTGTTCGTCCCCGCGCCGACGCTCAAGGCGATGCCGGCGCTCGTCCAGCTGATCCTCGCGCAGCCGCTCATCCTCGGCACGGTGCTGCTGGTCGTCCTGAAGCTGGCGTTCGGCCTCACCGGTGGTGGGCGAGCGGCTGGTGATCCCGCTCCGCCCCGGTAGCCGGTTCGGTGTGGACGACCACCGCGGCCAGCCGCGCGACCGCGTGCACCAGCCGGTGCTCCACGGCGTGCGCGAGCGCGTGGGCCTCTCGGACCGTCAGGTCCGCCGCGACGGTCACCGCCAGCTCGGCCCGCAGGTGGTGGCCGATCCACCGCATCCGCAGGTCACGCGCGCCGAGCACGCCGTCGACTTCGAGCGCCGTCCGCTCGGCCAGCTCCACCGACGCCGGGTCGACGGCGTCCAGCAGCCGCCGGAACACCTCCTTCGCCGCGTCGCGCAGCACGAACACGATCGCGACCGTGATGCCGAGCCCGACGATCGGGTCCGCCGCGGGGAAGCCGAACGCCACGCCGGCCGCGCCCGCGACGACGGCCAGTGACGTGAAGCCGTCCGTGCGGGCGTGGACCCCGTCGGCGACCAGCGCGGCCGAGCCGATCTCCCGGCCGACCTTGATCCGGTACCGCGCGACGATTTCGTTGCCGGCGAAGCCGATCACCCCCGCCACCGCGACCACCCACGGGTGACCGACCGGCCGCGGCTCGACCAGCCGCAGGACGGACTCGTACCCGACGAGCATCGCCGAAGCGGCGACGACCAGCACGACGACCACCCCGGCCAGGTCTTCCGCGCGGCCGAGGCCGTAGGTGTAGCGCCGCGTCGCGGCCCGTCGCCCGAGCAGGAACGCGATGCCGAGCGGGACGGCGGTCAGCGCGTCGGCGAAGTTGTGGATCGTGTCGCCGAGCAGCGCGACCGACCCGGTGACGAGCACGAGCACCAGCTGCGCGACGGCGGTCGCGAGCAGCGCGGCGAACGACCACGCCAGCGTGCGCAGGCCGCGCCGGCTGGTCTCGAGGGCGTGGTCGACGCGGTCGGCGGAGTCGTGGCTGTGCCCGTGCCCGTGTCCCATGGGGTGAGCCTATCTGCGTATGCACGCAGATACGCAAGTAGTAAGGTTCGCCGCATGCACGCGTCGTCGCCGGAGTTCGACATGCCCACCGACGAGCAGGTCCACCTGGCCGCGGAGTCGTTCCGCCTGCTCGCCGACCCGACCCGCATCAAGGTGCTTTGGGCGCTGCTGCAGGGCGAGTCGTCGGTGGCGTGCCTGGCGGAGCTGGCGGGCGCGGCCCCGACGGCGGTCAGCCAGCACCTGGCGAAGCTCAGGCTGGCCGGCCTGGTGAAAGGCCGCCGCGAGGGAACGTTCGTCTACTACTCGGCGGCCGACAACCACGTGCGCGGCCTGCTGGCCCAGGCGCTGCACCACGCGGACCACCTGGACCGCGACCTCCCGGCCGAGCACGCCCACCACCCGCGGACGGACTAGCGCTCGAGCGGAGCCGCGAGCCGCGCGACGAGCTCCTCGGCGATTGCCCCCGCCCCGCGATGCAGCTCTTCGGGGGCGAAGGCCTCCTCGGGGCCGATCCTGATGCGCCCGGGACTGGTCAGGCTGAACGTCGCGTGGTGGGCCGACGCCTCGGCGATCCCGGTCGTCGCGGTGACCGGGTCCAGCCCGATCCCGGGAGCCAGGTGGCCGGACCCCGGGAGGCTGATGGCCAGCAGCGTCCGCAGCCGGACCGCGACCTGCCGCGCCAGGCCCTCCTGATCGAGAACCGCTCCGGGCAACGGGAACCAGCACGTCCGCTGTCCGTCGCGCACCACGGCGAGTCCACAGTCCTCTGCGCGGGAGTCGGTCGAAAACGCCCACGCCGCGTCCTCGGACGATCCGACGCTCAAGGACTGCGTCGGCGAGAAGAGCCCATCGGCCCTTCCGAGGGTCGCCAGTTCGTCGCACGTCCGCTCGAACTCCGGTACGCCGTGTCGTGCCGCCGGAACGAGATGCACCTCGACGAGCGGGCGCTGCGGCTGGTAGCCCTGCGGGAGCAGCTCCGATCGCCACGAGACCGCCAGGGACTGCCGGGTCAGGTGGCGGAGCAGGTGGTCGACGCCGTCCGCCGTCAGCGCGGGGACCAGGAACTGGTCGGCGCTGTGACCGTGCAAGAACGCGGGGAGGTCGCCGATCTTCCGGCCGGGCAGGATCGCGGGGAGGAGCTTCGGGGGCCGATCACCCTGGAGAAGGTCGCGCAGCGCCGACGCTTCGGCCTGGTCGCCGAGGTCGGCTCCGTCGCCGAGGCGCCGATAGCCTTCCGACGCCACGACGATGACGAAGTCGGCTTCAGTGAGGTTCTTCAGCGCCCAGGCGTACTCGCCGGCTCCCTGGTCGAGTTCGACGTCGACCCCGTTTTCCCGCAGAAGAGCCGCGAACCGCCGGACCGCGGCACAGTGCTGGTCGGTGTCCCGGGTGTAGGAGATGAAGGCACGGGGCGGCGTCATCGGAGGATCCTCTCAGCTGATCGGCTCCTGCAGCTCCGTCACCCAGCCCGAAGGGTCCTCGGGGCAGTCGAGGTACAGCTCCCGCTGCGGCCCGGCCGACGTGAACCCGTGGTCGGCAACCCACCGGACCACCGCCTGCCAGCTCGGCAGCACGCCGTCGATCGCGCCGCGGTGGACCAGCGTCGCCGCGCGGACCGCCGGCAGGTCCACCACCGTCAAGCCGTTGAGGTCGCCCGGCCCGGCCGACGCCGGAACCGCCGCGTGCACGACGACCTCGTCCTCCGCGCGCTGCTCGTAGTAGCACGTCAGCCGGCCCGCCGGGGTGACGTCGGCGAGGGGGAGGCGGCGGCCGAGCTCCGCGCACAGCGGCCGGACCACCGGGCCGATCGCCTCCGGCGCGAACCCCGCCGCCACGCCCGTCAGCTCGACCACCCGCAGCGCGGGGAGCTCCTTGACGACGACGTCGTGCGTCGTCGGCCGGCCTTCGTCCTCGATCGTCCGCAGCCGGGCCTCGACCTGAACGAGCCGCGCGGCGCCTTCGGCCAACGCGGCTTCCAGCTCCGCGCGCCGCAGCGCGAGCATGCCGCGCACCTGCTCGACCGTGACTTCGTCGGTCAGCAGCGTCGCCACCTGCTCGAGGGTGAACCCGAGGTCCTTCAGCGCGACGATCCGGTTGAGCCGCGCCAGCTGGCCTGCGTCGTAGCTGCGGTAGCCGGTCGCGGGGTCGACGCGCGCCGGCCGCAGCAGGCCGAGCGCGTCGTAGTGGCGCAGCATCCGGACCGACACGCGGCCGTGGCGGGCGAAGTCGCCGATGGAGAACACGCATCCGATCATTCCGCAGGCGGGACGAATCCGCCGACGACGTCCGCGGCGAGCTCGGCGAACGTGATCGCGGTGTCGTCCTCGTGCGCCGGCCCGACCACCTGGAGCCCGACCGGCAGCGCGCCGCCGGCCGGGGCGCTCACCGCCGGCAGCCCGGGCAGCGACGCCTGCGCGACCCAAAACACCTGGTCGTCGTAGCGGTGCCGGTCGTCGTGCGGGAACGCCGTCGTGAACACGGTCGGGCAGAGGAAGACGTCGACGTCCGCGAAGTACCGGCCCCACGCCACCCCCAGCGTCGCCCGGAGCCGCTCCTGCTCGGCCACGCCGTCGGGCTCCCGGCCTTCCTGTGCGGCGAAGAACAGCTCGACCTGGAAGCCGAACGCCTCCGCCTGGACGACCGGATCGACGTCGTCCGGCCAGCCTTCGACCACCCGCACTCCGGCCCGGGCGAGCGCGTCGACGGCGTCGGACAGGACCTGGCCCACCTCGTCGGTCACCGGGCAGCCCGGATCGTCGAGCACGACGCCGACGCGGAAGTCCGCGAGCCGTGATCGCCGCGACCGGGCTCCCGGTTCGCCGGTGACGCTCAGCGCGAGGCGCAGGTCGGCGGCCGAGCGGGCCAGGGGGCCGACGGCCGACGGGAACTCGCGGACGGGATCGGCGAAGGGCCCGGGCGGCTGGAAACCCCGCAGCGGCACGGTTCCCGGCGTCGGCTTGAGGCCGTAGACGCCGCAGTACGCGGCCGGGATCCGGATCGACCCGGCCAGGTCCGAGCCGTACTCCAGAAAGGACAGTCCGGCCGCGAGCGCGGCCGCCGCCCCGCCGCTCGACCCGCCCGGCGTCAGCTCGGGGTCTCTAGGGTTCACCGTCCGGCCGTAGACCGGGTTCTCGGTCCGGCCGAAGTCGGCGAGCATGTGGTGCACGTTCGACTTGCCGACGACGATCGCGCCCGCGCCCTCCAGCCGTTCGACGACCGTGGCGTCCTCGTCGGCGACGCTGGTCGCGAACGCCGGCTCGCCCCAGGTGGTGGCCATCCCGGCGACGGCGAAGGCGTCCTTGACCGTCATCGGGACGCCGTGCAGCGGGCCACCGGTCGTCATGTCGGCTTTCGAAGCAGCCTCGAGCGCGAAGTCGCGGCGGGTCGCGACGACGGCGTTGACCTCGGAGGCGTCGATGCGGGCGAAGAGCTGTTCGGTCAGCTCGCGGGCCGAGAGCACGCCCCGGCGGAGGTCGGCGGCCACCTCGGTGGCGGTGCGGAAGAACGTCATGGGTCCGGGATAGCGGCTGACACGGTGTCAGGGTCAACTGTCGAGTCCGGTACCGGCGTGCCCAGGACGGGTTCGGCGCGGTGCCGGCCGAGGTGCGCGACGACCGACGAGCAAACGCGGATGCTGGCCTTCCTCGGCCGGGCGTGGGCGCCGGTTGTTTCCGCGTCGCGCCACGGTGGTAGCCCCCAGTGATCGCCGTCCGAGTCGCGGACGGCGCAGTGTGGCGGAGGGAAAACCGATGCCGACCACAGCTCGTATGACCGCACCGCCGGCCCCGCCCGAGCCGATTCCGTCCGATCCCGTCGCCCCGGACCCGTCGTTGCCGGGCCCGGATCCGGACCGGCCGGCTCCGGAGCCGGGTACGCCCGTGCCGGACCCGTTGCCGCCGGAAACGGAACCCGGTCCGGCACGCCACTGACATACGAGTCCGAGATCATATGAAACTCATATGATCTCGTGTACGGTCGTGGCATGACAACAGCGCAGAACTACCGGCGGATGGTCAACGCTGGGAACAAGCTCGTCGTGGGGCTCCAGCGGATGGGGGTCGCGTTCGGCCCGATGCAGCTGCTCACGGTCCCCGGACGGCGCACGGGAGTGCCGCGCACGTTCCCGATCGCGGTCATCCCGATCGGCGGCGACCGCTACATCTTCCAGGCCTATCCGAAGGCGGCCTGGGTGGCGAACGCCCGCGCGGCGGCCGAGGTGACGCTCACCCGCGGCCGCCGCACGTCGCCGGCCCGCCTCATGGAGGTCCCGGTGGAGGAGCGCCGCCCGCTCCTGCGCGAGCTGGTGGCGAACAGCCCGGCCAGCGTGGGAAAGCGGCTGGTGACAACGGGTCTCGCGGAGGCGGCGACCCCGGACGCGGCGGCCGCGGCGGCGGAGCGCATCGCGGTGTTCAGGGTCGAGTCGCTCTGAGCCGGTGGTCGAGGTCGAGCTGTTTGCCGGCGACCGATCTCCGGGCCCGGCGTCACCAGCCGGTCGGCTCGACCTCGCCCACGAACGCCCGCAGCACCTGCTCGGCGACTCTGGCGTCACCACGCGCTTGTGTTCTAGCATGTCGTCAGAACGATGACAAGATGCGAGTCGTCGAAAGGATGACGAGTGGACGCAAGCGATCCCGCCGACGCGCTGCGCCGGATCCACGAGGTGGTCGCGGCCGCCCGCGCCGGCTCGGCGGACCCGGATCGGCTGCTGTCCGCGCTGGCCGGCCTCCGGGTGCTGCGCGACGAGCTCGCCGGCTGGGAGCCCGAGCTGATCACGGCGGCCCGGGCGGCGGGTGCCAGCTGGGTGGCGCTGGCGCCTGCACTGGGCGTCGCGAGCCGTCAGGCCGCGGAACGGCGCTACCTGCGGCTGCAGCCGTCGAACACGGGGGAGAAGACGGGCGAGGCCCGGGTCGACGCGGAGCGTGACCGCCGGGCAGGCGACCGCGCGGTCGCCGACTGGGCGCGCCGCAACTCGGTGGTCCTGCGCCAGCTGGCCGGCCGGGTGAGCGCGCTGGACGGCCTCGGCCCGGCAGCCCAGGAGAGCGCGGACCGCCTGGGGGCGGCCTTGGGCGGCGACGACCCCGCGACGCTCCTGCCGCCCTTGGCCGCGGCTCAGCCGCACCTGGCTGTCGAGCACGCCGGGCTGGCGGAGCAGCTCGGGGAGATCTCGGACGAAGCGGACCGCCTTCGCCGGGACGCGGCGGGGAACCGGCGGACGAAGGACTGAGACGGAGCCCGACTCTACCCACGGCCGGTTGAACGGTGTCTGAGCCCGCGCGGCAGCGGGTACCACCCCACCATGGACGACAAGATCCCCGACCGGACGGAAACCCGCGCCGAGCTCCTCCCGGAAGAGCAAGCCGCCGACAGCGCCGACCCCGAGGCCCAGGCCCGTGAGGTGCTGAAAGACTCCGACCGCCGCACCGAGGACCCCGAGCCGACCATGCGCCGCCGCCCCGAGGAAACGGCCTGACTACACCGCCGTCAGCTCCGCGGGCGCCCGCGACTCGCCGCGCAGCATCAGCACCGCGAGCAGCCCGAACGCGGCCACGATGGCGAAGAAGTAGAACCCCCACGGATACGCGACCCCGGCCGTGACCAGCGCGCCGGTCACGAACGGCCCGAGGATCGACCCGAGCCGCCCGACCGCCGACGTCAGCCCGAGTGCCGTGCCCCGTGCCTGCGCCGGGAACGCCTGGGCCACGTACCCGTAGATCAGCACCTGCGCGGAGAACACGAACACGCCGGTCAGCAGCACGACCGCGTTGAGCACGAACGCGTTCCCGATCTTCAGGCTCAGCGCCGCGAGCAGCACCGCACCCGCGCCGAACCAGATCCGGGCGATCGGCCGGATGCCGAACCGGTCGGCGATCGTGCCGGCCAGCACCAGCCCGAGCACCGCGCCGATGTTGAGCACCAGCAGCAGCGTGATCGACGTCGAGATCGGGTAGCCCGCGGTGCGCATCAGCTGCGGCAGCCACGTGTTGAGCCCGTAGACCAGCAGCAACCCCATGAACGAACCGGTCCACACGGCGATGCTGATCCGCCGGAACCGCGCGCCCAGCAGGTCGCGCAGCCCGACGCGCTCGGTCGCCGCGTCCTCTCGGGACGCGAGGTAGGCCGCCGATTCGGGCAGCTTCCACCACATCAGCGGCACGGCCAGCAGGCCGACGATCCCGCCGCCGTAGAACAGCAGGTGCCAGTCGTCTTTCGCGTACAGCGCGAGGATCGACGTCAGCACCGCGCCGACGTGGTAGCCCGTCATCGTGAACGTGCTGGCGCTGGCCCGCCGCCGGGCCGAAAGGTTCTCCGACATCACGGTCAGCGCCACCGGCATGCACGCGCCGAGGCCGAGCCCGGCGACGAACCGGAAGATCCCGAACGTCGCGACGTTCGGCGCCACCGGCGTCAGCAGGGTGAACAGCGAGAACAGCAGCACCGAGCCGATGAGCATGCCGCGGCGGCCGAAGCGGTCGGTGAGCGGACCGAGGAACGCCGCACCGACCGCCACGCCGACCAGCGACACGGTGGCGACCGCCGTCGCGCCGGCCGCGGTGAAGCCGAGGTGGCCGCTCTTCAGCAGGGTCGGGATGGTGGCGCCGAGCGCGACCAGGTCGTAGCCCTCGAGCAGGACGGTCAGCCAGCAGAGGACGGCCGTCCACACGGTACGGGCGGGAGACGTCGTCATCGTCGTACTCCTCAGAAGGGGTAGCCCGCGATGTCCGCGCGGACGGTCAGCCACTGGGTTTCGGTGAAGGCCTCGATGTTGGCCTGGGCGCCGCCGAAGCGGGAGCCGTTGCCGGAGTTGCCGACGCCGCCGAACGGCGCGGTGGGCTCGTCGCCGACGGTCTGCTCGTTGATGTGCACCTTGCCCGAGCGGACCTCGTCGGCCAGCGTCATCGCGGTGCCGACGTCGCCGAGGATGCCGACCGACAGGCCGTACTCGGAGTCGTTGACGATCCGCGCGGCCTCGTCGAGGTCGCGGTAGGCGCGCACCGGCGCGACCGGGCCGAAGATCTCCTCGCGCCAGGCGGGGTTCTCGTCGGAGAGTCCGAAGAGGACGGTCGGCGGGTAGAACGGTGCGTCGGGCTTCCCGCCCGCGACGACCTGTGCGCCGGCCGCGACACTCCGGTCGACGACGTCGGTGACGTGGGCGAGCTGGCGGGCGTCGATGATCGGGCCGAGCGCGACGTCGCCCGCGGCCGGATTGCCCACCGGCAGCCGGCGCGCCTTCTCGGCCAGCGCCTCGACGTATTCGTCCACTTGGGACTCGTGCACGAGGTGGCGTCCGGTCGTCATGCAGATCTGGCCCTGGTGGAGGAACGAGCCGAACGCGCCGGCGGACGCGGCCTTGGCGACGTCGGCGCCCGGCAGCACGACGAGCGCGTTGTTCCCGCCCAGCTCCAGGTGCACGCGCTTGAGCGCCCGCGCGGCGGCCTCGCCGACCTTGCGCCCGGCGGCCGTCGAGCCGGTGAACGACACGACCGACACCTCCGGGGCGTCGACCACCGCGGCGCCGACGGCGGCGTCCCCGGGCAGCAGGTGCAGCAGGCCTTCGGGCAGCCCGGCCTCTTCGAAGACGCGCACGATGCTCACCCCGCCGGACACCGCCGTGCGCAGATCCGGCTTGAGCAGCACGGCGTTGCCGAGCGCGAGGGCCGGCGCGACCGAGCGGATCGCCAGGATCAGCGGGAAGTTGAACGGCGAGATCACCGAAACCACCCCGGCCGGGAGGCGCCGGGCCAGCGACCAGCGCGGTTCGCCGGTGCTCAGCACCTCGCCGCGCGGATGGGTGGGCAGGGCCGCGGCCTCGAAGCAGATCCCGGCCGCCATCTCCGTCTCGATCCCGGCCTTGGGCCGCGTCGAACCGGCTTCGCGGACGATCCAGTCCTGCAACTCGGCCGCGTGCTTCTCCCACAGGTCCCCGGCGCGGCGCAGCACCGCGGCGCGCTCGGCGGGCTTGCGCCGGGCCCAGTCGCGCTGAGCCGCGGCGGCGGCCGAAGCGGCCTTCGCGACGTCGTCCGGCGTCGCGATGCCCACGCTGCCCAGGATTTCCCCGGTGGCCGGTTCGACGACCGGATGGGTCCCGCCGGTACCGCGGACGAAGTCGTCGTCGAGCAAGGTCATGATCACTCCGGTGAGGTCGGTTCGGTGTCGACCTGGATCAGCCGCGGGCCGTCCGGGGTCGTCTTGAGCTGGGCGTACAGGTCGTCGAGGCCGGTGACGGTGGTGGCGGAAACGCCGTAGCCGGCGGCGATCGCGGTGAAGTCCAGGCCGGGAATTTCGGTGCCGGGCACGTCCGGCGTCCCGAGCACCTCGCCGAACCACTGCAGCGCGCCGTAGACGCCGTTGCGCAGGATCACGAACGTGACCGGGACGCGGTAGTGCGCCGCCGTCCACAACGCCGTGATGCCGTAGTTCGCCGAGCCGTCGCCGATGACGCCGACGACCGGGCGGTCCGGGCTGCCCATGGCGACGCCGACCGCGGCGGGCAGGCCGAAGCCGAGCCCGCCGGCGGCGGGGAAGAAGTACGAGCCTTCGCGGCGCAGGTCCAGCTGCCGCCACCAGGCCGAGTTCGTCGATGTCGATTCGACGACGTAGCGGGTGTCGCCGGGCTGGGTTTCGCGCAGCGCCGCGAAGACCTGCTCGGGGTGCAGCGCTTTCTCGCCGGTCTTGGGCTCCGGGTTCGCGACGAAGGCGCCGGTCGACGTTCGTGCGGGCACCTTGGCCAGCAGGGCCTCGATCACCGGTGCGGGGTCGGCGACCAGCGCCTCGCCCATCGGCGCGCGGGCCGCCGCGCCGAAGTCGTCGGTCACCTGGACCAGCCGCGTGCCCTCCGGTAGGTACGAGCCCGGCACGTACTGGTGGTAGCGGAACACCGGCGCGCCGAGCACGAGCACGAGGTCGTGCCCGGTCAGCGCGGCCGAGACCGGCGCGATGCCGGCCGGCAGCACGCCGCGGAAGAGCGGGTGCCGGTTGGGGAAAGGCAGCCGGTGCGGCGACGGCGCCACCCAGGTCGGCAGGCCGAGGTGCTCGGCGAGCGCGACGGCCCGGTCGAACAGGCCCACCGCGTCGAGGTCGCCGCCCAGGACGAGCGCGGGGTTGCGGGCACTGGCGACCTGCGCGACCAGGTCGTCCAGCTGGGCCGGTGACGGGTTGAGTCCTCTTCGGACGTCGCGGTCCAGGGTGACGGCGGCGTTCGCGTCCAGTTCGGCGGCCCAGTCGTCGTAGGGCACCGAAAGGTAGCTCGGGCGCCGGTGCAGCTCGGCTTCGAACACGGCCTGCGCGAGCGACCGCGGGACGTCTTCGGCGCAGCTCGGCTCGCCCGACCAGGCGACCAGGGGCCGCATCAGCTGCGTGGCGTCGACGTTGGCGAGCATCGCCTCCATGCCGATGGCCGCCCGCACCTGCTGGCCGGCCGTGAGCACCAGGGGAGAGCGCGAGTAGACGGCGTTGGTCAGCGCGCCCATCGCGTTGCCCGAGCCGGCGGCGGCGTGCAGGTTGACCAGCACCGGGCGGCCGGTCGCCTGGGCGTAGCCGTCGGCCATCCCGACGACGGCGCCTTCGTGCAGGCCGAGGACGTAGTGGAAGTCATCAGGCAGCTCGGCGAGGAACGGCAGCTCGTTGGAGCCGGGGTTGCCGAAGATCGTGGTCAGGCCACGGCGGTGCAGGAACTCGTGGGCGAGCCGGCGGGCGGTGGGCATGCGCGGGTCCTCCTCGGGCGGGTTGCCCAGACCCTAGGGAGGTCCCCGGCTGTGTTCCAATAAATGTTGGCTCGGTCGTTCATAGATGGGATCGATGATGCGGGACTTCGACCTCAACCTGGTGCGCACGTTCGTGCTGCTCTACGAGACCCGCAGCGTGACCGCGACGGCCGAGTCCCTGCACGTCACGCAGCCGACGATCAGCTACAGCCTGCAGAAGCTGCGGCGCCGGTTCTCCGACGAACTGTTCCGCCGCACCGGCGGCGGCCTGGTGCCGACGACGACCGCCCGTGCGCTCTACGAACCGCTGCACAGCGCGCTGTCCGGCATCGAGACGGCGGTCAGCGGCGCGTGGTCGTTCTCGCCGTCGACGGCCCGGGCGGCGTTCACGCTGTGCCTGTCGGACCTGGGGGAGATCTCGCTGCTGCCGCGCCTGATGGCGGCGCTGCCCGCCCAGGCGCCGGGCGTGACGCTGACGGTCCGGCCGCTGGACGTCGACCGCGCGGCCGACCAGCTCGGCCGCGGCGAGATCGACGCGTTCATCGCGTCGCCGCTGATCAGCTCCCAGCGCGTGGCGAGGGTTCCGCTGTTCTCCGAGGGCTACCTGGGCATGGTCGCGGCCGATCACCCGCGCTTGGGTTCCGCGGTCGAGTTCGAGGAGCTGGCGGCGGAACGCCACGTGACGGTGTTCGGCCCGACCGGCCACGACGGCCCCCGCCGCGCTCTGGAGGCACACGGCTTGCTCGACCGCGTGGTCCTGGAGGTGACGCGCTTCGCGGCCCTGCCGTACCTGGTCCAGGACGGCGAGCTGGTGGCGATGGTGCCGCGCCTGGTGGCGGAGATGTTCGCGGCGCAGCACCGGGTCCGGCTGGTCGAACTGCCGCTCGAGGTCGAGCCGGCGCAGGTGTCGGTGTACACGCGCCACACGCACGCCCGCAGCCCGGCACAACAGTGGCTTGTGACATTCATGCGCGAGGTACTGGGTTAGCTGGCGTCCTCGAGAAGACTGCGAAAGGACTCCGTGACAGCCAGGTCGCGGGGCTTGGCGGCTGGACCGTCTTCGAAAGCTGTCTGTCCGAGCAGAGGCAGTTGCCGGGAGTCTTTCGGCTGCTCGCGGGAGAGCGTTTCGAGAGCCGCCATCGCGGCCGAGTAACCAGGGCGAAGCTCTTCAGGAAGTTCTTCGAGAGGAATAAAGGACAAGATTTCGTCGAGCTCCCAAAGGGGCTCGTGACGTGCCAATTCTTGCGCTTTGCCGACCTCGTCGTTCAGCCATTCGCCAAGCTCCTCGTAGATCGCCGCGGTGATTTCTTGCTCGAGCGTCTGCAAGCGCTCTGACGCTCCACGAACCTCCAGGTCGGTCAGTACGTCTTCCAGGTAGTTGAAGGCCGACCATCGCTCGATGAGCTCGTCGTTGGCGTCCCATTCATACCGAATCATCTTGTCGAGCAGTTCTCCCGACAAGCGTAACCGAGTGTCCTCGGGTATGAACTCGCTCGCTTCGACGCCGGAGGCAAGAGAAGCGAGGCTGTTCGAATCGTCGTACAGATCGGAGTCCAGGACGTCGTTCTCGATCGCTCCCACCGCGAATTCGGCGAGTTCGTGCGAGGCGATCACTGTCGCTATCTCAAGGCAGCTCTCCGGGTCGGCGGCGTTGTCGACGAGGACGGTCGTCAGGGAATCGCTACGGTCGAGCATCAGGTTCAGCAGGAAGGAGCCGGGGTGATCGGAGGCCAAGGTGGCCAGACGGTGGATCCGCGGCGCGTCCGTGACGCTGTCCAGGAGCTTGTCAAGGGGAGCCCGGTTCGAGAGGACCCGAACCTGCAGATAGTCGCGGATGGACGGGTTGTCGAAGTCCACAAGCAGCTGGGTCGGGAACTCGACTTCGAACAGCGCGAGTTCCCGCCAGGTCTCGATCATCGAACCGTCGAGCACCTTCATCGCGCGGTCGAAGAGCCGCCGGCTGTCGTCCTGCCCGAGCGCTGTGCGGTAGTGGGCCCAGGCTTTGTGCAGGAAGTCCAGTTCCGCGTGCCCGTTGAAGGTGAAGAGCGCCTCGAGCAGGTGGACAGCGGGCTCGTCGAGATCCTCCTCGACGGCGTGCGCCCAGATCCGCTCCGGGTTCTCGAAGTTGAGGAGCAGCGCCTTCGCGACGTCCTCAGTGTCGTCGCGGGCCGCGAGGCGCAGAGTTCCTTCGACGAGCCGGGGATTGAAGTTGCGATGCCGGACCAGCTCCAGCCAGCGAGACGGGTCTGCGAACCTCCGCTTTTCGGCGGTCGTGAGCTGCGAGTAGTAGACGTGGTTGTACAGGATGTTCGCCCGGACGCCGCGGTTCAAGGTACCCATCCGGACGTCGCACGTCACCGGCTCGAGATCGCCATCGTCCAGGCTTTCGTAACGGCGTTTGGCCTCTTGGAGGATGTACTCGCGAGTAGTGAGGAGCAGGAGCTTTCCGGGCGTTTTCCGGACCCTGCGCATAACTCGGAGAAGACGGCGGTCCTCGTTCTTCCCGAGCTGGTGTTCGAGGGTGATCTGGCCGAGGAAATCGTCGTAGAAGAACAGCTGCGGTGTGCCGTCCAACCAAGCCCTGTCGATCTCGTCGACGTCGCGGGACACGTCGACAACCTGGTACCCGTTCTCGAGATGGAGCCGGGCGAGCATCTTCGCGATGGTGGTCTTGCCAACTCCCGGGATCCCGGCGAGCAAGCAGATTGATTCCCGGCCGAGCAACCTCCGGGCGGTGTCGAACACGGGAGTCGGGACGAACGTCTTCGCGGCTTCGTCGAGCTCGTCGACCAGGTCGGCTGACCGGATCAGCGCGTCCTGGCGTAGAACTTCCTGCAGGACGGTCGTGTTGGAAAGCCACAGCCGGAAGTGCTGTCGCACGAGGCCAGGACGTTTGCGGAGCTCCTCGGCGATCTGCTCCGCGCCATAGAGGTCCCCGGTGGTGCGGACGAACGGTGAAAGGTCCTCGAGCAGGGTGTCCTTCGCGTCCACCGTCAGCTCGACGCTCGTCGCGAGGATGTATCGGGCAGGCTGAAGGGCCGCGATCTTGGGGCGTTCCTTGTCCCGCATGTGCGCGAGCAGCTTCGTCCTGCCGGTGCGCGCCCAATGCTTGCACTGGATCACTACCGACGAGCCGTCGTCGGCCATGTGCCGGAGGTCGACGCCGCCGTCGGCGCCTCGCGCGAAGATCTCGATCCTCAGGCCCAGCATCTCCTCGAACAGGTCCCGGCAGAGCACTTCGAAGTCGTAGTCACTCAGCCGCCCCAGGTCGAACGAGTCCATCGGCCCATTCTGCCCAGCGGTGTTCAGCCCGCGTCGCAGCGGGCGCCGTTGAGGGTGAACGCCGTGGGCGCCGGGTTGCCGTGGTCGAAGGCGCCGTTCAGGCCGGTGCTGACGGTCGCGCCCGGCGCGAGGGTGCTGTTGTAGGACTCGGCGTTCACGGTGACCCGGGTGCCGCTCTGGCCGTACTTGCCGTCCCAGCCGTGGGTGACCCGCTGACCGGCGGCGAACGTCCAGGAGAGCGTCCACGGCGACAGCGTCTCGCCGCCCTTATTGGTGATGGCGACTTCCGCGGTGAAGCCGTCGTTCCACTGGTCCGACAGGGAGAAGCGCACGACGCACGTCGCGGCTTCGGGCGGGGGCGGCGGCTGGGACTCGGCCGACGACGTCGCGGTCTGCCGCAGCACGGTCGGGATCGGCGTGGGGCTCGGTCTCGCCAGGGACGGCGTCGTCGAACGCGTCGTCGTCGCCGGCGCGAGCGGGCCCGGGGGCGCGGCCGCCTGGCGCTGGGGCGAGCTTTCGGACGTGACGGCGATGAGCACGAGGCTGCCGAGCACCACAACGGCGCCGGCGATCCCGAAGATCCACCGGATCCGCCGCCCCACCCGCTGCTGGCCCGCCGCGGCCTCGCGCGCCCGCTGCTCGAGCCGTTCGCGGTAGCCATCGCCGGTGTCCTCCTCGCGAGCCGCCGTGGCCGGGGCCGGCCCGCCGAGCGAGCGCGGGGTCGCCCCGGTCTCCCGGAGCAGCTCGGCGACGGAGATCTCGTCGTCCCGCCGCCGATCGGCGCGCGCCATCCGGAACCTCCCGTTCTGCGGCCCGACCGGCGAATCCTAGGAATGCCGGGGCGGTCTTGTAAACCGCGTGCACGCGGCGTGCACTCCCCGTGCATGTCGCGGCGGTTTCCTGGACCGGTGGCCGGACCATCCCGGCCCGAGCCCAGGAGGTTCCCGATGTCCGACAAGAAGATCATCGCCGTCGTCGGTGCGACCGGTCAGCAGGGCGGCGGCCTGGCCCGCGCGATCCTCGACGACCCGGAGCAGCGGTTCGCCCTGCGCGCGATCACCCGAAACCCGGACTCCGCGGCCGCGCAGGCACTGGCCGCGCGGGGCGCCGAAGTCGTCGCCGCCGACCTCGACGACGAATCGAGCGTCACGAAGGCCCTCGAAGGCGCGTACGGCGCTTACCTGGTCACCGCGTTCTGGGAGTACAACTCGGTCGAACGCGAGCAGCACCAGGCCCGCGCGCTGGCGGCGGCCGCGAAGGCCACGGGGCTGCGGCACGTGATCTGGTCGACCCTGCCGGACACGCGCCTGCACCTGCGCGACGACCGCGTGCCGACGCTCCACGAGCGGTACAAGGTCCCGCACTTCGACAGCAAGGCCGAAGCGGAGGCGTTCTTCGTCGAGGCGGGCGTGCCGACGACGTTCCTCTCGACGACCTTCTACTTCGAGG
Source organism: Amycolatopsis sp. NPDC048633 (assembly GCF_040650695.1). Classification (NCBI taxonomy): domain Bacteria; kingdom Bacillati; phylum Actinomycetota; class Actinomycetes; order Pseudonocardiales; family Pseudonocardiaceae; genus Amycolatopsis; species Amycolatopsis sp. NPDC048633. The sequence goes on along the minus strand of NZ_JBEZHS010000005.1, from coordinate 352,254 downwards.
CCTTCGTCGACTTCTTCCGCCCGGTCCGCGACGACGACGGCGTCCTCGCGCTGCACCTGCCGATGGGCGACCGGCGGCTGCCGGGCATCGCGGCGGAGGACATCGGCCGGACGGCGTTCGGCGTCTTCGTGCAGGGCCCGTCGCTGGCGGGGGAGACGATCAGCATCTCCGGCGAGAACCTGACCGGCGAGGAGTACGCGGCGGCGTTCGCCAAGGAGCTCGGCACCGACGTCGCCTACCGGCCGATGAGCGTCGAGGCCCTGCGTTCGTCGGGCTTCCCGGGCGCCGACGACCTGGCGAACATGTTCTTCTACTACGCCGAGCACGAAAGCGCGTTCGCCGGCGCGCGCGACCCGGAGGCGGTGCGGAAGCTGAACCCGCGGCTGCAGGACTTCGCCACCTGGCTCGCGTCGCGGCGGGAGGCCTTCCAGGGGCTGTGACGGAATACGGGTCCGCGGCTGCCGGTTGCGCTCTGCGTGACCGATGCGATGCGGTTCGAAGTCCTGGGCCCGGTCCGGGCGTGGCGCGGTGACGTCGAGATCGAGCTGGGCCCGCCCCAGCAGCGGGCGGCCCTGGCGGTGCTGCTCCTGCAGGAGGGCACGCCGCTGTCGCCGTCCCAGCTGGTCTCGGCGTTGTGGAGCGGCGCCGAGCCACGGGCGGCGGTCGGCATGGTGCGCTCGTACGTGTCGCGCCTGCGGCAGGCGGGAGTGCCGATCGAGTCCGCGGGCGGCGGCTACGCGATCCGGCCGGAGTCCCTGGACGTCACGGAGTTCCAGCGCCTGCTGTCTTCAGCCGACCCCGATTCCTTGCGCGCGGCGCTTCTTTTGTGGCACGGCACGCCGTTGACCGGGGTGAACGGCGACTACGCGGAGGCCGCCCGCGTCCGTCTCGCGGAGCTGCGCTCGACGGCCCGGGAGACGTTGGCGGAGGCCGACATCGCCGCTGGCCGCCACGCCGAAGCGACGGCGGCGTTGACGGACCTGATCGCCGAGCAGCCACTGCGCGAGCGGCCCCGCGAGCTGCAGATGCTGGCGCTGTACCGCGCGGGCCGCCGCCTTGGACGTCTACGCCCGGACACAGCGCCTGCTGGAATCCGAACTGGGCATCTACCCCGGCCCCGAGCTGCGGGAGATGCAACGCCGCATCCTCGCGGCGGACCCTTCACTGGCCCCGATGTCCCGCCCGTCCCAACTACCGCCGGACCTCCCGGAGTTCGTCGGCCGCGCTGCCGAGACTTCAGCGCTGTCCGAAGCTCTGACCAGGTCTCCGGCCCCGGTGATCGGCATCGAGGGCCTGGCAGCGATAGGCAAGACGGCATTGGCGGTCCACCTCGGCCACACCCTGACCCCGAGCTTCCCGGACGGCCGGCTGTTCCTGGACATGGCGGCATCGGCGGACCCGCTGTCCGAGCTCCTGCGCGGCATCGGCGTCACGGATCTCCCGGCGTCACCGAGCGAGCGCGCGTCCCTGTGGCGAACCCGAACAACAGGCCGCCGCCTGCTGGTGATCCTGGACAACGCCCGCCCGGCCGACAACATCCGCGCCCTGCTCCCAGGCACGAACGGCCCAGCGCTGATCATCACGGCGCGCCAACGCCTGTACGACCTGGCGCACGCACACTGGACGAAACTGGGCGGCCTGGATCTCGCGGACTCGCTGGCCCTGTTTTCCCACCTCCTAGGCCCGGAGCGCGTCAGCCGTCAGCCATCGGAGACCCGGTTGCTGGCCTCCCGCACGGGAGGTCTCCCTCAGGTGATCCAGGCAATCGGCGCGCGCCTGTCGGCCCGCCCGGACTGGACCATGGCAGAGGCGCTGGAGAGGGTAGGGCGCCCGGCGCCGGGTGCGCCGGCAAGGCCCCCGGAGTGCGAGGCGATAGAGAAGCCGTACGAGTCGGCGCTGGCGGAGCTGTCCCCCTGGCAGTCTCGGGCATTCGAGCTGCTGTCAGCGTTCCCGACATTCTCGACAGCGACGGCATCCGAGGTCCTGGAACTGGGTCCCGCGGACACGACGAACCTGCTGGAGTCCCTGGTGGACGTGCACTTGCTGGACCCGTCTGGGACGGAGCGCTACAGCTACCAGGAGCCGGTCCGCATGTTCGCCCGAGGCCGGGCTGAATCGATGCAGCGAAACCCATCCATGATCCCAGAGCGGCCGCAGCGACAGATCCAGACCCCCCTGAAGCAGGGCGCGGGGGAGCCGTATACTCTTTCTTCAGCAGGTCCGAGTGGCGGAATGGCAGACGCGCTAGCTTGAGGTGCTAGTGCCCTTAACGGGCGTGGGGGTTCAAGTCCCCCCTCGGACACACGCACTATCTACACCCGGGCTGGTCGTCGCATAGACGGCCAGCTCTTTTGGTTCGTAGCGTAGCTCCAGGTTCAGGGCTCGGTACAGGCGGCTCATGCCAGCCGTCGTTGCGTCGGCCAAGGTTCCGCAGACGTCGCCGAGAGCGTCGATCCTCGCGTAGATCTCGGCGCGGCTTACCGTCGAGTCGGCTGGAACGCTCTCGATCTGGGCTTTCGCGGCGGCCCGTTCCGCCTGTGCCTGGTTCATCGGGTCGACGAGCGCTTCGGGCTCGACGCCGGCCGCGATCGCGGCCTGATACCGCTGAAGCCTCGCTTCCGCGTCCGTCAACCGGTTTCGCGCCGCTTCGAGCGGACCACCATTGGCCTGACTTCCGTCCGATCCGAGCAGCGCGGCCGCCGTTCGGTCGCGGTGGTCCGGGTGGAACAGCTCATGAAGCCATCCGTTGATCGCCCCGACGACCACGCCCTCGCGCAGGTTGACCGTCTTTGGGTGGTCCGCCAGTTTCGGTGAGCCGGGCGCCATGGTCCGTGAGGTGCAGCGGTAGTAGGCGCCTTTCCTGATCGTGGCGCCTTGCATCTTCCGGCCGCAGACTCCGCATCGGACCAGCCCGCGCAGCAGATACGCCCGTGCGGTCTTTCGGGCGCCCCGCTCGGCCTTGCGAGCCGTCTTCAATCCACCCGCCGACTTCGACCGGCGGAGGAGTTGCGCTTGCGTGAACGTCTCCACAGACACGATCGCCGGATGTGCCTGCACGCGCGACCGCACGATCCGGTCGGGAGCAGCGCGCTTGAACCGCACCACGTGGCCCGCGGCGACGTCCTCAGGGTCAAGCAACGTCTCGTGTTTCGTCCAGCGCCCGAAGATCGCGTAGCCGGTGTATCGCGGGTTGTCCAAGATCGCCCGTACCGAGCTACCTTGCCAGCCGTCCGCGAGCCGGTGCCGGTTCTGATCCCGCCGATGCGCGGAGGGGCAAGGAATGCCGTCCCGGTTGAGGAGATTGGCGATCGCTCGGTCGCCGTTGCCGTCCAGGTACTCGGCGAAGATCCGGCGCACCACGTCCGCCGTCGTCTCGTCGGTCGCCAACGCGCGCAACTTGAACCCTTCGGCAGCCTTCCGCGGATTCGGGTGAGGACCACTGTCGACGACGATGTACCCGTACGGCGCCCGGCCGCCTTGGTGTCGTCCTTCGTTGATCACCTGCGCGTCCATTGCCGCGCGGACGCGCGCCTGAACGTGCTGGCGCTCCGACTCGCTCATTCCGCCGAGCACGCTCATCAGCATCTTGTGAGACGGGTTCCGCGCGTCGTACTTTCCGCCCAGCTCCGGCACCCACAGATCCACGCCGTACGCGGCGAACTTCGGCGCGATAAGCGAGAACTGGTTGCCGAACCAACAGCGCGTGCCCTCACCGACCACGATCGCGTCCCACCCGCGTCGCGGGTCCTTCAACGCTGCGAGTAGCCGCGCGCCTTCCGTCCTCCGTTCCCACGGGACGGAGCGCGACTGGCCAATGTCGAAGAACTCCGTCACGATCTGCCCGCCGAGCGGCTCGACGAACTTGCGCGCGTTCCCGAACTGCCAACCGCGCGAGGTTTCCGGGTCCTGGTTGTCCTCGGTCGAGCACCGCCCGTAGGCCGCCATTGCGCCGATCCCGTCGTCCACCACGTCGGCGATCTCCAGACCCAGGATGTCGTCCAGGGTCGACCACGGGTCGCTGATGATTTCAGCTGTCACGGTTCACCTCCTCCGCCGGAACGTCCAGGACCGGCACCTCAGTAACCTCGATCAGAACGGCCAGTAGTGCACGCGCAACAGCAGGCGTCAGCTCAGGCAATCCCGCAGGTAGGATAACCCGGATCGGCGGATCTTCGGAACGAGCGGCGCTCATCGCTGATCGTCCTCGTCTGTCGCCCCGGTACCAGCGGTCGCGCGGTCGATGGCGCTCCTGATTTCAGCCATAAGGTACCCGCGTACCTGCCGTGTCTCGCCGTCTTCGCTGGTCACGCGGTCTCGCGTCGGTCGGCATCCCGCGTCGGTCATCTGCTGCGCGAACGTCTTCCCGTCGATCTCCAGAGCGCTCAACAGCTCGGCCGTTGGTACGAAGTCCCTGCCGTCCGGGCTCAGGTCATCGCCCAGGTACTCGACGAGCGACGCGAGCACCTCGGGCAGCTCACCAGGTGACTGAATCGCGTCAACCGCGTGACCTGCGCCGATTGCCTTCACCACGGCTGCGTGGTCGAGTACCGGCATGGTGTCCTGTCCGGCCGCGTGTCCGGTGAGCGTCCCAGCCGCTTCGCGCAGCGTCCGGCCCTGCTCGCAGATGGTCCGCCAGTCCTCGTTCGGCATGTAGTACGTCCGAACCGTCATGGCCAGCACATCCGCGCCGGCTGACGTGTCGCCGTCCGGCCGCAAGATGCCCACTCCCTTGTGAGAGGGGAGCAGCCGAGACGAGTCGAACCCGCGCGTGTTCATCTGCTCGCCGAGCACGATGTTCGAGTCGCGCCAGTCCATCACCCGCAGCGCGAACCGCGACCCGAGCACCGCCCGCAGCCCGGAGGGGATCGTCTTCGAGTCCGGTCGCTGTGTCGCCAGTACGAGCACGATCCCGGCGGCCGGTCCCTTCTTCGCCAGCCACGTCAGCAGCTCGCCGACGTACTCGCCTGCGGTGAGCTTCTTTCCTTGCACGTCAACGGGTGTGCGGTCTTCTAGGGGAACCTGAACCTCATCGATGAAGATAGCCGTAATGGGCATGTTCAGCGCCTTGTCGCGGGACATATCCGGCGTGACCTTCGATTCCGGACACGTGAGGTCGTCCAGGTCGCGCATCCGCCGGAACCGCGCCTGAACCTCACCGACCAACTCAATCAGCCAGTCCACAAGCGCCAGAACGTGTTCGGGTTCATCGCCGGACATGAACCGGTGCGCCACCAGGCCAGCCGCGTCCCAATCCTTCCCGGCTTTGAAGTCCGCCACGTACAGGCGCACCCAGGCATCCAAGATGAGCCCGGCCGCCGCGAGCCGGGCGGCAAAGGTCTTGCCCTGCCGGGGGATGGCACCGACCAGGAGGGACGTCCACACCAGCGGCAGGTCAATTAGCCGGTCCCGCGCATCCCGTCCGAACGGAATCGGTCGCCACGCATCCCACTGCGCCACCCCGAGCAGCGGCGTCCGCAACGGCGGCGAAGCGTACGGGTCCTCATCAGCCACCCACATCGACACCCGTCCGGCGTGCCCACCGTTGCCGCGGACCCGTTCGACGATCAGCTGGACCTCATCGACGGCGAGCGCTGACGCGAGTGCGTCTCGATTCTTCACCACGTCGGCCGCCTTGCGGGTGGCAGGAAGGTCGACGGTGACCGCCCAGCCGTCGCCGACACGCGTCGCGCGTTCGACGAGCCGCAACGCCTCGTCCTTGCCGATCAGCTTTGCGTCCCGGAACGCGTCCACCAAGACCTGCGGGTCCATCGTCCAGGTCAACGTCCGCGGCCCGGCAAGCGCCGGCTTGCGACCGGGGCTGCCGTCCTTCCTGCGCCCGAGGATCGCGAGCGCCACGGACGCGGCGGCTCCGCCGATCCACAGAGGATCAGCGCCGTACACGAGGTTCACGACAGCTGCCGCGAGTGTGGCAACGACCACGACGGCACCGGTGACCTTCCACCGGAACAACGTGAGCGCCCGGATCTCCGTGAACTTGTCGGCCAACTTCTCCGACTCTTCGGCCGCCGTCCGGTAGTCCCGGACGGTGACCCACCCGCGCCACCACCGCACTCCTACGACCAGACCGCGAACGACCGCGCCGGCGTACCGCCACGGCGACTTCACCAGCCCGACGACGGCGTCTTTGCCAGCTTGGACGGCCTGCGGCTTGCTCTTCAGCCACAACGGCACACGCGGCGAATGCCGCCACCACAACACGAAGCGGTTCGTCTTCGGCTCTCGCCGACGCGGTTGAGGCAACGTGTCATCGACCAACTCGCCGTCGAGCACGGGATCGGCTTTGACCGGCAATGAGTCAGCCATTGCCCACCTCCGACCGCAGCGCCCTGGCCAGCCGGGGCGAGAGGCCACGCGAGCAGCCGGTAGCCCGCCGCACCCACGCCGGCGTGATCTCGACGTCCGGCGTCCAGCTCTCCCGAGCGATCGCGAGGTAGTCGGCGAACAGCACGCGGCGCCCAGCCTTCGCAGGCTCTTCGTGGCTGGCGTGCCGTTCAGCCGCGACCAGCACGGCGTCGGTGAGCTTGTCCCGCAGGTCGGTGATCGCCTCGACGGCGACGAACACCACGAGCGGCGGCACCGAGTGCAGCACGATCGCCGCAGCCTCCCCGGCGGCAAATGACGTCCAGGTGTTCATGACGTAGGTGGCCGCAAGCGTGAACCACTTCGCCCGTCGCACCCAGGCGCCCGTCCGGACCTGGTACCGCGCAGTGACCTGCTCGGCCCGCAGGATCGCCAACAGAACGAGAGAGACGGTCGGGTCCAGCACCCACGCGGCCAGCCACGGCAACGAACCCGGCCGCGTCCCGGCCGACGCGAAGCCCTGGACGTTGGTCATCGTGAACGCCAGCCCGAGCACGATCCCGGACCAGCACATCCAATCGACCTGCCGCCGCACGCGCTCGATCCGCAGCGCGACCACATCCGGATCGGTCTGGTACGCCCGCACCTCCGCGGCCTCGGCCGCGTCTTGCGCGAGCCGTTGCGCCCGGTTCATCGCCGACCACCCCGCTTCGAGGTGTCGACCGTGGTCACGGTCATAGCGCGAGTCAGCGCATAGGACGCGAACAGCGCCGGCAGCCCGAGCACGGCGAACAGCAGCCACGGGTTACCTGGGTGGGCGATCACGACCCACTGAACAGCGACGATCAGTCCGGCGTTGAACAGCACTCGCCCGACCAGCGACACGAGCCGCGCCCCGCTGCGAGCAGCTTCGGCGGCAGCCTTCGCCCGGCGGGAACCGGCCCGCCAGACCCAGAACAGCACGAGCAGCACGCCGACACCGGCGAGGATCTGCGTGGGCGTCACGGTGAGCCCGTTCATCGCGTACCCCGATCGGTCCGCTCGCCACGACGCAACCAGAGCGGGTGCAGCGCACGCCGGTCGTCGTCGGTCATCCCGCCCCAGACACCGACCGTGTGGACTCCGGCCGTCCGCAACTCCAGCTCCAGGCACTCGTCCCGGACGGGGCACCCGCCGCACAGCCGATCGGCCAGCTCCCCGTCGCTGCCCGTGTCGGGTAGCCCGTCGTCCGGCGGGGGCCACATACAGACTCCGTCGCTGGTTACGACATCGGTCAGGACGTCCGTCGGCACCCAGCGCAGCCGGTCCAGCCGCCAGGCGATCCCGATCAGTCGAAGGTCGTCGGCGCTCATGCGGCACCTCCGACCTGACGCGACCCCAGCAGGCGAGCCAGCTCGGTCGACGACACGCGGAGCCCGGAACGGCAGCGGGTGGCGCGCACCTCGCGGGTCCGGATCGCCCGGCTCACCGCAGCGCGGGACACGCCGAGCAGCCAGGCCGCTTCTCGAATGGTGTGAAAGGTGATTTGCGAGTTCATGAGAAAGACCAATCTGATGATTTCAAGACTATGTTGTTGATTTCAGCTCTGCGACGGACGCGTTTGTCCGACGCGCCGCCGGAGAAGCGCTAGGCGACGTGGTGAAAGCGCGAAGAACCGCTAATCTCGGCGCTGAGGCGGAGCGCGGAGGAATACGTGACGGAGGACTGGGCGGCAGTCGCCAAGGCCATCAACATGCGCGTGAACGAACTCGGCTGGCGACAACGCGAGCTGGCCGAGCGATCGCACGTGTCGCAGGCGATCGTGCGCGAGCTCCAGCACCACACGGTCGAGCGCCGCCGGAGCGCGCGCACGCTCGAAGCGCTGTCGACGACGCTGGGCTGGCACCCGCAACATCTGCTGGCAGTGCTGCAAAGCCGCACGCCGCAGCATCCGGACGAGCCGGCCGACGACGGCCACGAACTGTGGTCGCGGCTGGACGCGCTCGAACAGCGCCTGGCGGAGATCACCGACCGGCTGGAGGACGTCCAATCGAGCCTTGCGACGGTCGTTGAGCACGTCCGGCCGAAGCGTTAGCGACTTGGTGAGCGAGGTGTTTTCCATGCCTCTAATTCAAGGCCGGAACGGCGTCGCAACCCATGCACAAGCACCGCAGCGCCACTGCACAAACACTGCAGATCGCCGACATTTGGGAGAGCAATGAGTGCGGCCGGGGGATGGACGGGGCGCGCAGCGGTCGCGTTGCAGTCGGCATTGCGGCTCAGTCAAGAGCGATTCGCCGAGCACCTCGGAATCAGCGCGCGCACGGTCGCGTCCTGGCACAAGAAGCCGGACCTGCGGCCACAGTCGGAGATGCAACAGGTCCTGGACACCGCGCATGAACGGGCGTCTGACGCCGAGCGCGCCCGCTTCGCCGAGCTGATCGGCGAAGGTTCGGCCGCCGAGACGACGCTGGACACGACGGAAGCCGACCGCCGGCTCGCCGCGGACCCGCACATCGGCGCGGCACTCGAATGGCTGGACCGGCACGCCCACTGGACGCCCGGCACCGCACGCCGCGCCGTCGCCGAGCGAGTCGCGAGCATCGACGCTCAAGACCTCCACGACCGCGGCACTCGGCGGGGGTGGGTCAGCCAGCGTGACGTAGCGGCAGCTCTGGCCACCTACTACAGCAGCCGAATCGACGACCACGGCCTGTACACCGCGCGGTACGGCGATCTGGCCATGAACACCAGCGTCTTGACCTGCGCAGACTGGCTGGACCTGGACTGCGAACTGCGTCCGCCGTATGACCGGCTCCGGGTTCCGAGCGCACAGCCGGAAGCCGACCTGGAGCTGGACGACCACGCCGCCGGCCGCGCCGTTCAGCGGCTCGCCGAGACGCTGTCCATGAACACCCGGCTGACCGACAGCCCGATCTACCGGTTGCTGAGCACGGACATCCGTGAACACCAACTCGGCGGGACGTTCGGCATGTCCCAGTTCGTGCACTATGCGCTGACGGTCGACTTGCTCGAAGGCGAGCTGGTGGACGCCTTGGCCTCCGGTTCGACGGCCATGCCGCTCCGAGATCGCTACTTGCCGGATCTCCGATCGGTGCTCGACGTCGGCGAGCGCCTGTGTGCGGGCGGCGTCCTCGCACTGACGGCGATCGCCCGGCCCGCCGATCCGTACCGTGGCGAAGCGGACTACCTCCTGCTGGTCCAGGAGCGATCCGGCCACGTGCTCAACGCCGCGCGCCGGCTCGCGGTGATCCCGAAGGGCTTCCACCAGCCGCTCACCGACGTTCGTCGAGACGCGCAGGTCGGCATCACGCTCCGCCGCGAGATGGAAGAAGAGCTGTTCGGCCGCCCGGACATCGACAACACGCTGGGCGACATCCTGTCGGCTGACCCGCTGCATCCGACCAGGCTCAGCGAGCCGATGGGTTGGCTCATGGCACAGCCCGGCCGCTTGCGGATGGAGTGCACCGGGTTCGGCCTGAACCTGGTCAGCGGGAACTACGAGTTCGCCAGCCTGATCGTCGTCGACGACGAAGAATTCTGGGCACGCTACGGGGGAGTGGTCGAAGCGAACTGGGAATCCGCGACTCTTCGTCAGTATTCGACTACCGACGCGGAACTCGTCACCGAGTTGTTGGGTGATGTAGCGTGGAGCAACGAAGGATTGTTCGCCATGACGCAAGGACTCCGACGCCTTGCTGAAATCGGCGGCGAGCGTGTGAAACTGCCCGAGATCGAATGGGAGATCAGCCAGTGAGCGACGGTTGGACCGCCGGCAACGCCAACGAGGACGCGGCCGACACCCGCGGCTGGCTGGTCGGCCACTTCATCGACCCGTCGCAGGGTGTCCGCGCCTCGAAGGACGTAGAAGTCAAGTGGGCCAACCATCCTGCGGGTGACAAGCGTCCCGAGTGGACGTCTGACGACCAGCGGATCACGTTGGTGATGCTCGTCTCCGGTGAGTTTCACGTGGAGGTTACCGGCGGCAGCAAGACCATGACCCGCCCAGGTGACTACGTGATGTGGGGTCCAGGAATCGACCATTCTTGGGAAGCGCTGGCGGATTCGGTCGTCTTGACCGTCCGTTGGCCCTCAGTCACCTAATTCGACTGCTGGAATCCGCACTCGATCGCCGTCGATCTTGGCGAGACGACGCAATCCCTGGAGGAACGCGAACAGTCCTTCGTTGCTCCAGGTTTCGTCGCTGATCAGTTCGGTGACCAAGTCGCCATCGAGTGTCGAGTACTGCCGCAGCCCGGCAGCCTCCCAGTTCGCTTCGACGTCGCCGCCGAACCGCGGCCAGAACTCCTCATCCTCGATCACGACCAGGCTGGCGAACTCGTAGTTCCCGCTGACCAGGTTGAACCCGAACCCGGTGCATTCCAACCGCATCCGCTCCGGCTCGGCAAGCCAGCGCATCGGCGCCGACAACCTGCTCGGGTGCATTGGGTCGGCTGCGCGCTGCGCTCCCGCCGTGTTGTCGACGTCGGTGCGTCTGAACAGCTCTTTTTCCAGCTCGCGTCGCAGTGTCGCGCCGATCCGGGCGTCAGCCCGATGGTCCGCCAACGGCCGGTGGAACGCCTTAGGGATGACCGCCAACCGGCCGGCCGCGTTCAGTACCCGCCCCGATCGCTCCTGGACGAGCAGCAAGTAGTCCGGTCCGCCGCGATGCGGGTCGGCTGGTCGCGCGATCGCGGTCAACGCGAGTACCCCGCCCGCGCACAGTCGCCCGTCCAGACCGAGCACCGCTGAGAAGTCGGGCAAGTACTTGTCCCGCAACGGTGCATTCCCTGGCCGCAAGTGCTTCCCGGCCTCCAAGCTGTCGGTCAACTCGCGCTCAAGCAAATCCACGCTCAAGGCGTACTCGACGAAGGGGGCCAACCCGACCTTGCCCACGATGGCGTCTTGCAGAGACTCGATCGCCGAGAGCCGGTAGATAGGTACGTCCGCTATCCGCACATCATCGGCCGCAGCTTCCGCGAGCCGTCGGACTGCAGCGTTCTCTTCGATGCCATGGCGCGGCCGCGCGACGTCTGACAGCAATGTGAGCCGGTCGGTCTGAAACGTTAGAGGGCACGCCAACTCCGTCCACACTGGACGGGTCAGGATGCTGGTTCGTGTCGCGACTCCGCCGCAGCGGACCTGGTACATCGAATGCCCGGCAGGCGAATCACCGTAGTAGCCCGCCAAGGCGTCGGCGAGCTGGCTTCGACCGACCGGGGTCCGGACGCGCCGACCTGCTGGTGCCCGTGCTTCCACTCGCTCGCGTGTCGTCCCCGGGCTCCAGTCGACCTGCCGATCCAGCCAGCTGAACGCAGGCTCAAGGGCCAATCCGAGCAGCGGCATACCTGCGGCCGGGCGCACGCCGATCAACTCGCGCAGCTCGTCGGCGGAGCGACCGAGAACCCGAGCCAGCTTCGGCCACTGGTACGGCTGTGGCGCGTAGTCGCCGGCCTCCCACCTGATGACCGTTGATCGGTCGACGCGCATCGCTTCGGCGAGCTGCTCTTGAGTCAGCCCGGCCGCCTTGCGAGCTGAAACAAGCTCCTCGCGCCGACGAACGCTGACCACCCGAACACCTCGATCTGGTTGACGATGATCGCAGCCTAGCAAGCATATCAGCAGGTAAACGCACCGACTGCCACATCTGTGCCACGAAACCCCGACCTTTGCGCTCTGGGCTCTGCCGGGTGCTTCGGATTGGATGATTTCAACACATCCGACAACCGAAGGGGCGACCGTGACGAGCGGCGAGCATGGCTCACGACCGCCGCGTCTCTACGTGACCTGGTATCGCTGCGTCGCCGACGACCTGGACCACGCCGTCACGGACGAGGCGTTCGCGCACGGCGTCGCCCTCCACGAGGGTCACTACCACGCGCTCTGCGGACACGAAGTCTTCATCGACTCGTGCCTCGTTCCACCTGGTCGTCCGTGCGTTGCTTGCTTCGCGCTGATCCGCCTCCACAACCGCCCGGCCAATCCCACGCCTGCGCGCCATCGGGAGCCGTCCCGGTGGCGTCGCCTCATCGGCCGCGTCCAGACTCCGGCCGTCCTGCCGCCGCGCCCGCCTCAACGCGTGCGGCTCACTCCCGAGCAGGGCGGCCGGACCACCACGTCGGTGGGAACGGGCGGCGCCCCGACCGCGCCCGTTCCCACCGATCACCACGCCCGGCGAGGCGCCCGATGACGGCCCGCCTGATCATTGCGCGCCCGCTGCCCGGCACAGTGGGCGAAACCCGCCGCGTCGTGCACGTCTTCCCGCTGTCGCCGGAGGAGACCGCGCCCGAGCGCCTGACCGCGTACTGCGGCGAGACGTTCGGTCCCGGCGAACTCGAATTGCTGGACCGCCCGGTTGGGATGCCCTGCGTGAGCTGCCTCCAGCGGTCGCCCGGACAGGGCAGCATCGAACAGTCGGCGATCGAGCAGTGATGTCGAGCCAGCCGCCGTCCGTGCCGGCATCTCAACGGGAACTTGATCCACTGCTGCTTCTGCCGGTGAGGCTATTCGTCGCGTGCTTGCTGTCAGACATGCGATGGTACGAAGACGTCACCGTTAGGAGTGTGTTGTGCCTGAGCGAGCGACGCCTGATACCGCATATCGAGCAACTACGCGGGGCGGGGTACCTGCAGACTCGGCCCGAAGGGAGCCGGACAAGCCTCCGCCTGACCTCGCTTGGACTCGATCGGCTTACCGAGCACGTGACCGCGCTCCAGGCAGTTGCACGCGCAGCCTCCGAACTTCTCGCCGCTACGCGCGACGCGCTCAGCCGATCCGACTCGCCGTGACGGGCGCCCATCGACTCAAACCCGCTCCCGAGAGGGCTGTTCGTGACGCCCGTGACGGGTTTCGGCAGAACCCGTCACAGCCGTCACGGCTGACGGTTTCGCAGGTCGACCGACAGTCGCGGCTGTCACAGACCGTGTGACAGCGGGACGGCCGGCATAGTCGGCGGTGACAGCCATTCTGTGACAAAGAGTTACCTTTACGGGACCCTCTGTCACGAAGGGCACCACAAGACTCGGCGGTGACGCCAGACCCGAACCAGTAAGAGCGGGCTGCGGCGAGATGTTGCCTTGTCCAATGGGTGAGGAGCGCCCAGTGAGGTGCCATGGCGCCGCCTGCCGCCATGTCTGTACACGCCGATGAATCGACTGTCACGAATCCATCACGGAACTCTGGCGTTGGAGATGCACCCAGCGACATGCGAAGAGTGATCGATGTGGACACGGCCCAGGTGGAGCGAGGCGAGGACTTCGAGATCTCAGGCACCTAACGCGTACTGGCCGGCCATTCGGTCCCGGTCGGTCACCTTGGTAGCTGACTCGGCTGGGCGTGCAAGTGTCTGACATGCGAACATAGCTTCTTGCCTTGGTGGGGCAGATGTTGTCTTTGCGCGCAACGACAACATCTGTGCTGCGGGTTCGTCGTCTGTGCTGGCATCCGAAGCGCTTGCGGCTCCGGTTGTAACCGAGTACGCCTGTCAGTCATGGACACGAACACCGTCAATGCACTCGTCAGCTCAGGAGCCGCACTCTCCGGAGCGGTTGTTGGAGGTCTAGCGACGTACCTCTCGGCGGCTGGTCAACACCGTCGACAGGTGGCGAAGGAGCGCGACGAAGCCGTCCGGGCACGTCAGTATCGAGCAGCCAAAGAGTGTGAAGAGCTATGCGTCCGCATGGCGGATGATTCCGAAAACACTCTTCCCGCGTGGCGTCAGAACCACGATGAGGCCGAAAGGGAGCGAGAAAATAGAGTGCGCGAAACGCACGCTAATCTCGACAGCTCATCACTTTATCTACCTGACGTAATCCGCATGCGAGTCGAGCTGCTTGGAAATATTGTCGCCGACGTTGAAGATATCTCGTACGGCTCAGGCAATTATGGGGCAACACATTACAGTAGCCCACATGCAATATGTTGGAATGTAAAGAGGGAGATTCGGACGCTGATCGCAGATTTTATTCAAGGGCGAGACGTTTCCGCGGCGGGACATGCGATCCGCGAGTACGAGGTCGCTTTACGTGATCTCGACGAGGAGCGAAACGAGTTCTACTCGATGATCGAAGCGGACGGTGACGACGAGTACCTAAAGAACCAAGAGGACAAGAGAAAAGAGTTCTACCGACGGCACCCCGAGTTGCAACGTGATCAACCAAAGGAAGATAATTGAGAGTGGTCGGAACGAAGCTGATAATGGATGTTCCATAGAAAATACTTAGACTGAGTCGCAAGCGGGTGCTGCGCCGTAATCCTGCACGCATCGGGCTACGGTCAATCGAGAACTGTCGTCTGCGAGACGTTTCTCGATAGTCAATGTCGTCCGCGTGTCCCTGACGGTCATGCTGAGACTCGCGTGCTAAGGTCGGCCATTGGCCTGAAACTCAGGCTTCGACAGGAGAAGGTGACCGCAGTAGGTGAATGACTACCGGAGCGAGATTCGTGACAGTGATTTCGAAAAACTTGAGGCCAAAGTAAGTGGCCAGAACTATGGCCAGTACTTGCGTCGCATAACGCTCAAGCGAATCCGCAGCTTTGTTGACCGAGTGGTCAGCTTTGACTTCCCTGTCACGGCGCTCGTTGGACCCAATGGTGGCGGCAAGACAACCATTCTCGGGGCTGCCGGGTTGATTTATCGAGATATTAGTCCGGGAACCTTCTTTGCGAAGAGCGGTAAATATGACGCCAGTATGAAAGATTGGTCTGTAGAGTACGAACTGATAGACAAATCTGCTAGTCCGCGTCTCCCGCTTCAGCGAACTGCCAGCTTCCCTCAGTTAAAGTGGAATCGGAGAGCTGTCAGGCGACCGGTGCTTTACTTTGGAGTTTCGCGAACTGTCGCAGCGACTGAACGAAAGGAGCTCGTTAAAGCAATCGGAAACAAGTTTGTTGCGCAAAACGAAGTGGCTCTTCCGGTCTCGGTCGTGAACGAAGTCGAGAAGATCCTAGCCAAGGATATGCAAGGGTGCAATCGACTATCTATCGACTCGCAAAGTAAAGCGACATTGTATGCCGCGCGCAACTCGGATGGCAGCGAGTACTCGGAGTTTCATTTCGGAGCAGGTGAGGCTAGCGTAATTCGGATAGTCTCTGCAATTGAGAATGTTGAAGACGGCGCGCTGATTCTCATTGAGGAGATCGAAAACGGATTGCATCCTGTTGCCACGCGTCATCTGGTCGAGTACCTGGTAAATGTCTCATTGCGTAAATCTTGTCAGGTAATATTTACAACGCATAGTAATGATGCCTTGTTGCCACTTCCAGCCAAGGCTATATGGGCTGCATATAACGGTGAAGTCCTCCAGGGTAAACTTGACATTATATCCTTGCGAACAATAACCGGCCAGATTGACGCCAAGTTGGCTATCTTTGTGGAAGATTCATTTGGTGAAATAATGGTAAGAACTGCTCTGCGGTATCATGGTGGCATCTTAATTGAAGCTGTTAAGATTCATGCAATGGGTGGAGAAGATCCAGCAAAGCAGGTAAACAGACAGCATAATCTTGATCCAACTTCCCATTTTCCCTCGATTTGCATTCTTGATGGCGATCAGTCGGGAAAAGTCGATGCGGACCGTCGAGAATTTGTGCTTCCGGGGGATGGCGCGCCCGAGGCGCACGTGTTCGATGCGATTCTTAGCCGGCTGGACCAGGTTGCAGCTCGGCTAACTGTCTCGATGCAGTTACCGACCTCGTCACAGGAGCAGGTTAAGAAAGTTGTGAGTGACCGTGCGCTCACGAATAGGGATCGTCATGTTGTATTCGAGCAGATTGGTGAAGACCTAGACTTTACTGCTGGCCTGGTAGTGGCCAGCGCATTTCTTGCTGTGTGGGCCCAGGAGTTCCCTGATGAAGTTGCAGACCTTGTGGCAAAGTTCCAGGATCTGGTTCCTTTAAAGGATTAGTTGAAGTACTTGGTCGTATAGGCATGGGAAATCACGTTAGATGGCGGAGATTTGAATGGCTATCTTCGTGGATGGATAGCTTGCCACTTGTCCACGCTGCGTCTGCGGCTTCCTTTGCTCGTAGTCATCGACCACCACTTCGGCGAGTCGGCGGGTCGAGTGGGCAAACACTGGCTCATACTGTTTTGTATGAGTGTGATATCGAACGTGTGGGATGTGACCGCCAATACTGGCGGTCAGCTTCTGAGGAACGCGGGCCCGATTGTGGCAGCGATCGCGATAAGCAAGCTTCTTCTCGATCTGTGGAGGAAGACACTGGGTCGGCGACGTCGGTGGGTTCGTCTCTACCGGCGGCTCAGTCTTGGCCTTCAGCTCGACTATGCCGTAGAACTTTTCGGCAAGGCTGCTTATAAAGCATCTGCACGCGACGGAGAAGGTAATGAGGTGACGGAATACGTCTGGCCTCTTGCGACGGATGCCTACTTGCAGGCGATTGTTGGAGATGATTCCATAATCAAGCGTTACTCGTTGACGACAACTAGCAGATGGTTTCGGCCGCGTTTTAAGATGGGAAGTCCTGGTAACTCTGCGACATTCGAAGTAAAATTGGGAAAAACTTCGTTTTCCTCGCTGCCGGGCGAGCCATCAGATGTGTATTTGGCTCGCGGCGCGTCATTTTATGAGTACGGTGAGAATAGATACCTTGGGCGGCCGGGAAAGTATGCCGACTGGATTTGTAGCTATACGCAGATGGGCGTCGGAAGATTAAAGCCAATACCGATCAATGTTCCGGCGGATGATTCCGTCAGTCGACTCCCTGGTAACTGGTACGTGAACCTCAGTGATGCGGATAAGAAGACGGTTGAAAGTGCGCGGGCAGGTTCGGTTGTCAACACTATTACTGTCAGCAAGTTGCCGCATACGAACCCTGGGGTGCTCAGCTTCGGCCCGCGATTCGAAGAGGTTGAACTTCGGGCACATTAGATTCAGGGGGCTGGGTGGCATTCTTCAATTCGGGCGAACAAGGCCTCGATTGCTGCTTGCTCGTCCGTTGGCGACATGCTCGGCGAAGTATGAGGGCGGGAAGCACCTTCTGGTTCTGGGGAGTCTTCCGTTCGTTCGGCGACATCCTGTTCGGCGGTCCTGTACAAGGACTCATGTGCCGGATACCAGGCATCCATGGATTCGGCCGATGCGCGGATTTCGTCAAGTTCTTCTAAGCTGTCGATATCGCTTGAGTTATTTAGCTGTGTTGCGACCCATTCTGCGCAGGCATCGATAAGGTGCTGATTGACGTTGTCTGGAAAAACTTCGGGGGCAATGGTGCGAAGATCTGCTAGCTCTGACCAAGCGTAACTGTCTCCGACTTCGCCGAGTCCGTCGCGTGCTGCCTCGATGATAGCTAGAGGTAGCGGATAGTCCGCATTACGAAGTGTTCTGATCAAGTCCACCGGTGGCCCGGGATCGTGAATGTGGCTTGACCAGGTCGAGGCCGTGAATTGAAGCTTCTCTTGAAACCATGCGTCTAGTTCGTTAAATTCGCCTGTAGAGAGCAGGCTGTGAACAAACTGAAGTCGGTATTCGCGGCGAGGCAATTCACGCCTAGCGACTCTGACATTCGCGGCGACGTAGTGAAGGTCATACCATCTTATCTCGTCGCTGTCGAAAAGAAGTTGCACTTTGCGTACAAAGGTGTTCTTGGCCTGCGTGCGCATGAGGCCTGCTACTTCGAGTCGTCGGTACAGCCATATCAACTGGTCAAAGAAGGAGGTGCCCTTGATTGCAGTGAGTACCTGGTCAGGATTGCGGATTAGCCAGGCTGCAACGAAGTCCTGCACGGAGGGGTTGGCGACACTAATAAAAGTGTGCTGGGATCGCTCTGTGCTGCGCAGAAATGAGTCGTCCAGCACGCGCAATGCTGCCCGGAAATCCATCATCGAGGGTGCGATACCCTGTTCTTTTATTGTGGCTTCAAAAGCTCGTTGCGCGTCCTCGATTGCCAACTCTCGGCCGGCGATAGCTACGGCAATGAGCAGCCAGCGACAGTGCTGGTCTAGTTGTCGCTCA
Organism: Amycolatopsis sp. NPDC048633; assembly: GCF_040650695.1. Taxonomy (NCBI): domain Bacteria; kingdom Bacillati; phylum Actinomycetota; class Actinomycetes; order Pseudonocardiales; family Pseudonocardiaceae; genus Amycolatopsis; species Amycolatopsis sp. NPDC048633. Next base: position 333,961 of record NZ_JBEZHS010000005.1, on the reverse strand, counting down.
AACGCGCGCTCCCATACTTGGCCGGGATCGTTGAGGACGTCGATCGCGAATCGAAGGTAGTTTTGTTGTACTGTGGTATCGAAGACTAGTGAAGTGTAGCCTGTGATGTACTCGATCAATCGAGGATTGTAGTTTGGATGGTCAACTATCTTCAAATAGCCCTTATTGTTCAAAATAGAACTGCGAACTTGTGAGTTTGCCTGGCGAGAGTGCCAAATGTGATTATAGAGTATTCGTGCTCGGTCGAAGCGTGTATATGCCGAGAGTTCTAGCAGGAACCGCCGTAGAGGTAGGCCCGCTCGCTCCAGCTCTTCATACCATGACGCTGCCTGTCGGAGTATGTGCTCGCGGGTGGTAAGTATCAGAAGATTCTTTCCGCTGTCTGTGCATCGACGCATAAATGAAGTAAGGCGTTTGTCCTCGTTCTTCGCTAGGCGGTCTTGCAGGAACGTGCTGCCAAGGAAATCGTCATAGTAGAATGCCCGATTTTCGTGGTCATTAATAATACTAAACGCTTCCTCGATGTCGGAGGAGACCTCGACGGGCTGGTAGCCTCCTATGGCGGCGTCAGCGAGAAGCATTCGAGCCAGTGTGGTTTTTCCGATCCCCGGAGGTCCTGATAGTACTAGTACGCGCTCGTTATGAAGTCGCTCTCGGGCCTTCTGAAAAGCTTGGTTTTCGACGTAACGAGGTAGCCAGGCTAAGATTTCAGAATGTAATTGCTTGCTGCGTGCCCAAGTTGGGGCATGCAGTCGCTCATCGAGTTGAGCGCCACTGCTTAACCAGAGCTTGACGTGGGTTCGTTCCACCTGCGGGTGGCGATTAAGGAGGCCTTCGAGATCCTCAGCGCCGAGAACCTGGTCGTCTTGGGTAATCCACGGGGTCAGGATTTTGGCAAGCTCTGCCTTTCCTCTCGCCGTGAGTGACTGACTGGTGACGAAGCGATATCGCGAGATTCGAGAAGGAAGGTTGGCCAAACGCGTCGCTTCGGCTGAAGCGGCGGCCTTTAGCTGAGAGAAACTCGACTTGAGCATGTGCTTGCACTGGATGACGTCTGCGCCATGGGGGGTTAAGTGGCGGACGTCAACTCCCTGGTCTGCGCCACGCGCGAACGCCTCATATACGACCCCGTCCTCGGCGCCGAGGAGGTCGGCGACGAGTAGCTCGAAGTCATGGTCGGACAGCATGGCGTACGTGTGCACGACGGAAGTGTGCCAGCGCCACGCCCGCTTGTCTCGGCGGCGTCGCTCCGCAGTACGTCGGCGTCGGGACTTCGGGCTTAAAGCTTGTCTCACCTGGCGTGTTATAGACGCGCTTGTGCTAGGGGAGGGCTGCACCGATCCGGTATATGTGGCCGACTGGATCACGGAGAGGCATCCAGCTGTAAACGGACTAGATAATCCGTTTTCGGGGGTGTAGCTGTTCAGGTTCCTTCGTTAACTGGGCAGCTTCAGGCGTGTAGATAGTGAGCAAGATCGTCCTCGGACACACGCATTATTCACCCGCGGAGAGGCCGTCACGTCGACGGCCTCTTTTTCGTGGTCGAACCGCAGGTCAAGCCGCAAGTCCCGGTAGAGCTGCGCCAGCCGGCCCGGCTGACCGTCGGCCAGTGCGGCGCTGACGTTGCCGAGTGAGTCGATCATCGCGTAAACCTCTGCCTCGCCGAGTCCCGCAGGTTCGCCGACCGCCATCAGTTCCGCCTGAGCTGCCGCTCGATCGGCTTGTGCCCGGTTGATGCCCTCGATCACAGCTGACGGGTCCACACCCGCGGAGATGGCGTTCTAGAACCGCTGCAGCCTGGTTTCCGCATCCTCCAGTTGCTTCCGTGCGGGCCCGTCGTCCATTGTCCGCGGTGTCGGCTGAGCTTGAACCAGTTGCTCGACGGTCCGCGCGATGTTCTGCCGGTCGAACAGGCCGCCGATCCACTCGTTCAGCGCGTCCCGTAGTGGCTCTTCCTTGAGGTAGATCGTCGGTGGGTGTGTGAGCAAGGCCGGCGAACCCGGCGTGAGCGTCCGGGCCGGGCAGCGGTAGTACATGCCGTGCTTTCGTGGGCTGCCTTCCATCTTCCGTCCGCAGGCGGCGCACCGAACAAGTCCACGGAACAGGTACGCGTGCTTTACCGTCCGGCCGGCGCGCTCGGTCTTTCTCGCGGTCCGCAGACCGCCAGCCGCTTTGGCTCGCCGCATCAACTGCGTTTGCGTGAAGTCTTGGACAGACACGATCTCGGGATGTGCGGGCTTGCGGGAGCGAACCACTCGATCCGGCTTGGCGCGCCGGAACCGCACGACGTTCCCAGCTGCGACGTCGTCAGGATCAAGCAGCATTTCTTGCCGCGCCCATCGCCCGAAGAACGCAAAGCCGGTGTAGCGCGGGTTCTCCAGAATCGCTCGCACCGTACTGCCCTGCCAGCCGTCGGCAAGGCGATGCCGGTTCTGATCCGGCCGCCGCGCCGACGGGCAGGGGATGCCGTCGCGATTCAGCCCGTTCGCAATCGCCCGGTCTCCATTGCCGGAGAGGTATTCCGCGAAGATGCGACGCACGACCTCGGCGGCAGACTCGTCAAGGGCGAGCAGGCGCAACCGGAATCCCTCCGCTGCTTTCCTTGGATTCGGATGCAGCCCGCCGTCGACCACGACGTATCCATACGGAGCCCGGCCGCCCTGGTGACGTCCTTCGTTGACAACCTGCGCATCCATCGCAGCCCGCACGCGAGCCTGAACATGCTGCCGCTCCGACTCGCTCATGCCGCCGAGCACACTCATCAGCATCTTGTGCGACGGGTTCCGCGGATCAAACTTCCCGCCCAACTCCGGCACCCACAGGTCCACGCCGTAGGCAGCGAACCGCGGCGCGATGAGCGAGAACTGATTTCCGAACCAACATCGGGTGCCCTCGCCGACGACCAGGGCATTCCAGCCGCGACGCGGGTTCTTAAGCGCGGCAAGCAACTGCGACCCCTCGGTGCGGCGCTCCCACGGGACCGAGCGCGACTGCCCGATGTCGAAGAACTCTGCCACGATCCGGCCGCCCAGCGGCTCGACGAACTTCCGCGCGTTCCCGAATTGCCAGCCGCGCGAGGTTTCCGGGTCCTGGTTGTCCTCCGTCGAGCACCGCCCGTAGACCGCCAATGCGCCGATCCCTTCGTCAACGGGCTCGGCTACCTCCAGCCCAAGGATCTCGTCTAATTTCGACCATGGGTCGCTGATTTCAGCGGACATCGGTGGCCTCCCTTGCCGGTCCGTCGAGCACCGGCACCTCAGTCAGTTCGATCATTACGGCCAGCAACGCACGCGCAGCCGCAGGCGTCAGCCGTGGCAATCCTGCAGGTAGGATAACCTGATAAGCCTGACCTTCCACCCGTGCACTCATGACGGATCACCGACCCCGGCGGGGTCACCGCCGTCGCGTACACGCTGGACAGCTCGGCGGATATCAGCGGTCAGGTAGCCGCGCACTTGCCGAGTTTCGCCGTCTTCGCTGGTCACGCGATCGCGCGTTGGTCGGCACCCGACCTCGCCCATCTGCTGGGAGAAAGTCCGCCGGTCGACGTCCAACGCCTCCAGCAGCTCGGCCGTCGGCACGAAGTCGCGACCGTCGGAGCCGAGGTCGTCACCCAGGTAGGTGACGAGCGAGGCGAGCGGTTCGGGCAGCTCGGCCAGCGGTGCGGCCGTGCCCGCGCCGAGAGCGTGCGCCACGGCCGCATGATCAACCGTCGGCATGGTGTCCTGGCCTGCCGCGTGCCCTGTGAGCGTCCCCTCGGCCTGGCGCAGCGCACGGCCTTGCTGGCAGATGGTCTGCCAGTCCTCGTTCGGCATGTAGTACGTCCGGACAGTCATGGCCAGCACGTCTGCCCCGGCCGCCGTGTCGCCGTCCGGCCGGAGGGCGCCGACACCCTTGTGCGAGGCCAGCAACCGCGAGGAGTCGAATCCGCGGGTGTTCATCTGCTCGCCGAGGACGATGTTGGAGTCGCGCCAGTCCATCACCCGCAGCGCGAACCGCGACCCGAGCACCGCACGGAGCCCGGACGGGATGGTCTTCGAGTCCGGCCGTTGCGTGGCCAGGACAAGCACGATCCCGGCCGCCGGCCCCTTCTTTGCGAGCCAGGTCAGCAGCTCGCCGACGTACTCGCCCGCTGCGAGCTTCTTTCCTTGGACGTCAACGGGCGTGCGGTCTTCGAGCGGTACCTGGACCTCATCGATGAAGATCGCCGTGATCGGCATGTCCAGGGTCATGTCCCGAGACATCTCTGGCGTCACCTTCGACTCCGGGCACACGATGTCGTCGAGATCCCGCATTCGCCGGTACCGTCCTTGAACCTCGGCAACCAGCTCGACCAGCCAGTCAATGAGCGCCAGGACGTGCTCGGGTTCGTCACCTGCCATGAAGCGATGGGCAACCTGCTCGGCCGAGATCCAGTCCTTTCCGGCCTTGAAGTCCGCCACGTAGAGCCGCACCCACGCGTCCAAGATAAGCCCGCTTGCCCCCAGTCGAGCAGCAAACGTCTTACCCTGCCTAGGAATCGCACCGATCAGCAACGACGTCCACACGAGCGGAAGGTCGATCCGCCGGTCTCGTGCGTCGCGTCCGAACGGGACCGCCCGCCATGCGTCCCAGCGAGTCACGCCGAGCAACGGGGTCTGAAGCGGCGGCCGGGCATACGGGTCCTCATCGGCGACCCACATCGAAATCCGCCCGGCGTGCCCGCCGTTGCCGCGGACGCGCTCGACGATGAGCTGAACTTCGTCGACCGCGAGCGCCGACGCGAGCGCATCCCGGTTCTTCACGACGTCCGCGGCCTTACGCGTCGCCGGAAGGTCTACGGTCACGGCCCACCCGTCGCCTACGCGGGTCGCGCGCTCGACCAGACGAAGCGTCTCGTCCTTCCCGATCAGCTTCGCGTCTCGGAACGCGTCCACGAGAACCTGTGGGTCCATCGTCCACGTGAGTGTGCGCGGACCAGCAAGTGCGGGCTTCCGCCCCGGACTGCCGTCCTTACGACGGCCCAGAACCGCGAGTGCCAGTGATGCGGCAGCCCCGCCGATCCACAGCGGATCGGCGCCGTACCGCAGATTCACTACCGCGACCACCAACGCCGCTACAGCGACCACAGCGCCGGTGACCTTCCAGCGGAACAAGGTAAGTTCGCGGATTTCCGTGAACTTGTCGGCAAGCTTCTGCGACTCCTCGGCGGCCGTCCGGTAGTCGTTGACTTTGACCCACCCGCGCCACGACCGGATACCGACCACGATCCCGCGCACTACTGCGCCGACGTATCGGACCGGCGACTTGACCACCCAGACCACGGCATCCTTCGCAGCCTGGATCGCTTGCGGCTTGCTCTTGAGCCACAGGGGTACGCGCGGCGAGTGCTTCCACCACCGATCGAACCGGCATCGGACAGTCCGGGCGCGCGGCTGAGGCAGGGTGTCGTCGATCAGCTCGCCGTCGAGCACCGGGCCGACGTGCTCGACGTCCCCTGAAGCCACCCGAGCGAGGGTGGCACTGCTGTTCACCTCGGCATCCGATTCAGCGGTCATGACGCACCTCATCTGCAAGTGCAGTGGCTAGCCGAGACGACAACCCGCGCGAGCACCCGGTGACCTCCCGAGCCCATGCCGGCGTCACCTTCACGTCAGGCGTCCACGCTTGACGCGCCTCGGTGAGATAGTCGGCAAACAGCCGCCGCGCAGGCCGTTCACGGGCAGGCGCCGGCAGTTCATGAACGCTCGTGGCATTCACGTGTGCCGTCTGAACGGCGTCGGTGAGCTTGTCGCGCAGATCGGTGACCGCCTCGGCCGCGACGAACACGACCATCGGCGGCACGGAATGCAGAACCACACCGGCCGGCGATCCGGCCGCCCACGACGACCAGGTGTTCATGACGTACGTAGCCGCCAGCGTGAGCCACTTCGCCGCTCGGACCCATCGTCCGGTGTGGACCTGGTATCGGGCGGTCACCTGTTCCGCCCGCAGGATCGCGAGCAGCACCAGGCAGACGGTCGGGTCGAGCAGCCACGCTGTCAACCAGGGCAGCGACCCGAAGGCAGCTCCAGCGGCAGCGAACCACTGCACGTTGGCCGTCGTGAACGCCAGGCCGAGGACGATCCCGGCCCAGCACAGCCGGTCGACCTGAGTCCGAATTCGCTCGACTTGCAGCGCGACCACGTCCGGGTGGGTTCGCCAGCGCCGGACGTCAGCCGCTTCAGCGGCGTCCTTGGCGAGCTGCTGAGCGCGGGGGAGTTGCTCGCTCATCGGCGACCACCGCCCCGGCGCGTCGTGTCCAGAGACGTCACGGTGAGAGCGCGCGTCAGGACGTAGGCCGCGACCAGGTCCGGCGCCCCGAGCACCACGAGCAGCAGTGTCGGGTTCCCCGGGTGCGTGATCACGAGCCACTGAATGCCGACGAATGCCGAGCCGGTGAACAGCACCCGACCGGCGAGCGAAACCACGCGGGCGCCGGCTCGCGCGGTTTCGGCAGCACGACGCGCCTTGCGTGCACCGAACCGCCATACGGTGAACAGGGCAAACAGCACCGCGAGGCCAGCGAGAACCTGCGTAGGCGAAAGGGTGAGCGTCATCGCGTCTCACCTCCCCGTCGTCGCAGCCAGACGGGGTGCAGTGCGCGCCGGTCCGTGTCCGGCAGCGCGCCCCACACGCCGAGCGTGTCCGGCCCGGCGGTACGCAAGTCGAGTTCAAGGCACTCGTCGATCACCGGGCAGCCGGCGCAGAGCCGCGCAGCCAGCTCGCCGTCCGGCGGATCGTCCCCGGTCAGCTCCGGCAGGTCGGGCCGTTCGAACGCCCAGAAGCACAGGCCGTCCCTGGCCACCACGTTCGTAAGCACATCAACGGGCACGGCGGCATACCGGTCGAGCCGAGCAGCGATGGCCGCGTAGTCGTGATCGCTCATCGGGCACCACCGCCGAGCGCCCGCCGCAGCTCGGCGGCCGGGATGACGAGCCGGGAGCGGCGCCGCACTGCACGCAGCGCGCCGACTCGGATAGCGCGATGGATCGAGTTGAGGTCGGCGCCGAGAAGCCAGGCAGCTTCGGCCAGCGAGTAGAACGCCGGACCACCGGCGTTGGGCATTTTTTTCTGCATTGGGAAGTCCTTAAGTCGTCGTCACGCTGATTTGAGCGTGAATTAAGAGCTGATTTAGTCGCATGAAGGCATGAGAATGGCCCGAATGCGCGACGCGGTGTGGATCTCGGCGCCGTCGAATCCGTCAAGCGCTAATGTCGGCGCTGAGGCGGACCACGGAGGAATAGGTGTCGGAAGACTGGGCGGCGGTCGCGAAGGCCATCAACGAGCGCGTGAACGAGCTCGGATGGAAGCAACGCGAGCTGGCCGAGCGCTCGCAGGTCTCCCAGGCGATCGTCCGCGAAATCCAGAACCACACCGTCGAGCGCAAGCGCAGCGACCGGACGCTCGAAGCGCTGGCCGTGGCGCTGGGGCTGCACCCGCAACACCTGCTCGCCGTGCTGCACGGCCGCATCCCGCCGACGCTGGGGCAGCCCCGCGAGAACATGGAAGACGCCGTGTCGGCGCGTCTCGCCGTCATCGAGCAGCGGCTGACTCAGATCACCGAGCACCTGGCCGATCTCACTGAGCTGCTTCGCCGCAATGGGACGTCTCGCGACTAGCGTGAACCCTTTTCGGTGGGTGGCCAACTCGGCGGCCCGCCGATGTTTCTCATCGTGTGTCATGCCTCTAAGAAACGGCATTTCCGCGTCGGCCGGGAGCTGGCAGCAGATGACAGACCCGGTGTTATCTCTTGTTACCTGCGCAGGTCAAAGCACTTATCCGGCGGTCAGATCATGACCTCGACAACTGCTCTGCAGGCGGCACGTAATGCGCTCGGCTGGAGCCAAGAAAAGCTCGCGCGAGCCATCAACGCCCGCGCCGCAGCCCACGGACTGCCGGAGCGTTCAGTCCCGAGTCGAAAGACGGACATCTCCCGATGGGAGAACGGGCACGTGATGCCCGAACCCCCGATGCGGGCGGTCTTGCGCGAGATCTACGGCCGGACCGACGACGACCTCGGGTTCCCGTCGGGGGACTTCGGCGGTCCGTCCGGTGACGAACTCGCCGAGCGGCTGATCATCGCCCGAAGGGTGGAAGAGCAGACGATCGAGCTGTTCCGCGAAGAGGTGATCAGCGTCCGCCACGCCGACCGCCGGTTCGGCTCAGCTGCTCGACTCGAACGGCTCCGCGGTCAGATCACCGAGGTAGAGGGCCTGCTCAGGCACACGATCTTGCGCCGCGACCGCGCTCCGCTGGCAGGCGTACTGGTCGAGGCATCAACGCTGGCCGGCTGGAACTCTCTCGACATCGGCGCGCTCGACCAGGCGTGGACGCACTACGAACGTGCGAAGTACGCCGCGATGGAGTCCGGCTCGGCCGCTTTGCTCGCCCACGCCACCGCCGAACAGGCATTCGTCCTCATCGACGTGGGCAACGTCGACGACGCGCTTGCCCTGTTCGCGGAAGCGCGTTCGATCGGCGAACATGCTCCTGGGCTGCTGCGAGCGTGGCTCGCGGCCGCCGAGGGGGAGGGCCACGCGATCGCCGGCCACCGGGACGACGCCCTTCGCTCGTTCGACGAAGCCGACACGCTCTTGCCGAACGAAGTCGTGCACCCCGAGCTGCCGTTCGTCTTCCTCGGCGGCAGCCACCTCGACCGTTGGCGCGGAAACGCCCTGGTCCACCTCGGCGCGCCGGAAGCGATCGAGCACCTCGAGCGCGTAGTCGAAGGCGCCAGAGCGACTTCGTTCGTCCGAGCCGGTGCGTCGGCATATGTGGATCTCGCCCTGGCCTACAGCGCGGCCGGTGACCGGGAAGCTGCCAGGACGTACGCGCTGCAGGCCCGGCGGATCATCTCCCAGGTCGGCTCAGTGCGGTTGCGTCGCCGCCTCGAACGGCTCGTGCTGCCGGGCTCACGCCCGGCGTGAGTTGAGGTAGTAGAGCAGCGACACCAGCGTGCCGGAGCCGAGCAGTTCCTGACGCTGCGCAAGCTCGTTGACCCGCGACAGCGGCACCCACTCCACCCGGCCGACCTCTTCGGTGTCGGTCGGGTCACCGATGTGCTCGGCCTGACGCCACAGGTACACGTCGACCGGGGCGGTGACCTGGCCGGGAAGCGGCTCGAAGCTCACCAGGTGCTCGGGCTCGCCCACAGGCTGCCAGCCGGACTCCTCGGCCGCCTCACGAGCGGCGGTGCCGGCGGAGTCGTCGCCGTCGTCGACCATGCCGCCCAGCAGCTCGTAACCCCACTGCTCGGTGGCGAACCGGTAGCGCCACAGCATCAGCGCCTCATCCTGGTCGTTCACGATCAGCGCTATGGCGATCCTCGCCAGGTGCACCACGTGGTAATCCCAGCGTTCGCCGTTCGGCGCCTCGACGTCGGTCAGTCCGACCTTGACCCACTTGTTGTCGTAGACCAGCCGTTCACCGAACGTCTTCCACGACCCATGCTCGTCAGCCACGCCGCGAGCCTACGGGCTGGCGGCTCCCGCTCGTACCGCCCTTCAGTTCGCCGGCCCCACCAGCCGAGCGATCCGACGTTGCTGCCGGACAGAGCCGATTTCGACGGCCAAAGCCCGAGCACGCTGAGCGTGCGCGCGTCCCTCAACGCACTCACCCATCGCAAAGAACGCAGTCGCCAGGTCCACTCGCAAACCCGTCTCCGCGCGGGTGAACGTCAGATCGAGACGACTCAACGCCGTGGAGAGCACGTCTACGGCGTCCGGCTCGCCGACCCGGGCGAGCGCGTGTCCACGCCAGCGCGCCAGATGGACTGGATCGAGCGCAACGTAAGGACCGTCCACCGCGGACACATCAGTTGGCAGCAACCCCTCGGCGCGGTCGAAGGCACGCATGCTCGCCGAGCGCTGCCCTTCCGCTGCGAGGGCTTCGCCGTGTGCGGCAGCGAGCCACGACCTGAGCAGGTGGCCAACGACGCGCTGAGCTCGCCGCTCGGTGGCTCCTAACAGCTCGACGGCGGATGCAGTCTCGCCAACGTCGAGCAGCACGAACGCCTGTTCAGCGGCTGTATGCACCTCGAACGCCGCGTCACCGGACTCACGGGCGGCCGCTTTGGCTCGCTCGTAGAACTGCCAGGAGTCGCCGACGAACCCCATGTCGAGCTGCTGCCAGCCAGCGAGCGTGCCGAACTCGGAGAGTAGAGCTCCGAGCTGGCTGCGAACCCCAGGAGTCAGACTGTGCGAGCGCAGGCGTGTGATCTGCCGGACCTTGGTGGACACCTCTTCGTGCGCCGTCGAGGCACCCAGCTGCCGGTCAAGACGGCGCACCGCGGTCAACTGGTCTTGGAGCAAAGCCAGGACGTCGGCGTTCACGCGGCGAGCAGCGCTGAGCCGCTGCCGCAACTCCTCTTCGGCCGCCTCGACCGGCCCGCGCACGACATCGGGTGACGACAGCAGGTCGTCAATCGGGAGACCAAGCATTCGTTCGAGTAGGCGGGCAGTGGCCGGCCGCGGACGCCCGACCGGAGACCCGTCCGGCTTGCGTCCCGAGATCAGGCGCTGCAGGTGCCGCACGCTGAGCGTGCCAGGCTCGCCGAACGTGCGCGCGAACCGCTCGGCATCCTCGACGAACTCGGCGAGGGTCTGACGCCGCTCACGGAGCTTCAGCTCCAGAACGGTGCGCGGCAGGTCGTCGGTCCCGCCCTCAGCTGTCATCTCTGCCCTCTCGACGTGCTGCCAGCGACATGTCCTCGCTATGTCGTCCGCGCGACCTGGCGCCTATATGAGCGCTCAGGTCAGGCTGATTTCAGATCTTACAGCCCGTAGTGGCTGGTCAGCCGGTAGGTGGCGGAGGGGCATGTGAGCGACGTAGTACGGCAGGGGAGGGCCGCCGGACTGTACGTGAGCTGGCACAGGAGCGACATCGACGGCCGCGATCACGCAGTGACCGACGAGGAGTTCTCCAGAGGCTGGCGCGACGCGCTCGGCCGATACGAGGGGCTGTGCGGGCACGTCGTGCTGCCGACGTCGATGCTCGTCGCGCCCGGTCGGCCGTGCGTCCGCTGCCGCGCGTTTCTGGCAGCTCTGACCACGCTCCCGTCCGTCGAACAACGCCTACGCCCACCGCGGCACCGCAGGCCATCACGCTGGCGTCGCCTCTTCCAGCACTTCCCGCAGGTCAACGGGCTCGAATCGGCCCAGTCGTGCAGCGCCCGTACTTCTCGCGCTCACGGACCCCAAACTCCGGCGGGGGCTGGCAGCGCCCCGATCGCGCCCGTCCTCGCCGGACACCACGAGCTGCGGAGTGAGCGGTGACGACCAGGCTGATCATCGCGCGCCCACTGCCCGGCACGGTGGGAGAGACCCGTCGCGTCGTCCACCTGTTCCCGCTGCCGGCCGACGCCACCATGCCGGAGCGCTTGACCGCTTACTGCGACGCCAAGTTCGGGCCGGCCGAACTGGAGCTGCTGGAACGCCCGGTCGGGATGCCGTGCTTGGTCTGCCTCCAGCGCTCACCGCGCCCGACCAGCGAACTGCCAACGGCCGAGTCGTGACACCGCCCGTACGAGGTGTTCTGTCGACGTTTCAGCAGGAGCTTGACCCGCTACTGCTCATGCCAGTCCGGCTGTTCATTGCATGCCTGCTCGCCGACGGCAAGTGGAGCGACGACATCGCTGTTCGGAGCGCTCTGCAGCTCGGTGAACGATCTTTGGTGACGCATGTCGAGTGCCTGCGGGAGGCGGGATATCTGGAAGTCCGCACCCAGGCAGACCGTAAGAAGCTCCGCTTGACGCCTCTCGGCGGGGATAGGTTCGCCGAGCACGTCGGCGCGCTGAGCCGGGTCACGTTCACCGCTGTCAAACTCCTCCCGACCACGCGCCGCCCCCGGGGCGACGCCGAACTGTGACGGGTACGGGCGGTGTCTCGAATGTCAGCCCGCGGAGGCTTCGATGATCAGTCGTGACGAGTGGCGCGGCACCAGCCACGACCGTCACAGGCACGGTTTCCGCAGGTCGGCCGGCTTTCGAGCCGTCACGCCAGACGAGACGGCGTGACAGACTTAGGGACGGCATGTGACGGCCGATCTCACCCGCGTCTGCAGCGACCTCTGCTGGATGCTTCCAGCGTGAGGCTTTTGGGGTACCGAGGGTGTGGACAGTGGACCAGGCTGAGTCCGGGCGCGTCGGCATCAGACTTCGGCTTCGACCAGATGCAAGCGATTGGCAGCTACATGCTGGTGCTGGAGCACTGATGCCGGGAGGTAATCTGATCTCTGGCAAGTTTCGGGTGGACCTCACCGGTGGCAGTGAGACGCTGAACGATCAGGGCGACTACGTGATGTGGCAACCGGGCATCGATCACTCGTGGGAGGCGCTGTCGACATCGACCGTGCTCACCGTCCGTTGGCCATCCGAATCTCATTGACGCAAGGCCGCTGAACTCGGTCAACCCTGGGTTGCGGCGATGATTTCGATGCGAGTTCTCGGCGAGGGCGGCGCGGAATTGGCCGGAGGTGGAACCGCTCAGTCAGCTTGCCGCCAGCCGATGCTGCGGGTCGCTGGCCGAGCTGGGGCAGATGGCAGGGCAGAATCTTGCGATGACATCCGACATGACGTCGACGAGCTGGTTCGGGCCGGACTTCGTCGCCGAGTATCGCCGCAAGCACGGTGCCCGGTCTCCGGAGCAGCGTCCGCTGACTTACGACATCGCGGTCGAGGACGAGTACGCGCCGTGGCGCGGCTGGCTGGACGAGCAGCTTGCGCACCTGCCGGCCAGCGCTGCTGCCGCTACTGCGGGCAAGATCTGGTTGGACAAGGACTTCTGGACTGTCAATCTCGAGCTCGCCGTCGGCGCCGGGCTGCGAGCCGCAGGACTGACCGTCGAATACGAACATAATTGGAACGGGGTGAGCCCGGACTGGACAATATTGGCCAAGGACGGACGACCCTCGTGTTTCGTCGAGGTGCACACGGACAATCCGCCGGCTGACACCTTCGCCAGGATGAGGGCGTGGCACGCACTCGTGCAGCGGATCCGACAGATTCCGGTCGGGGTGGTTCTCCAACTGGGTCCCGGCAGTCCGGTTGACCCTCCTGACGCCGGCACTGCGAAGAAGATCGCCCGCGAGCTGCGGACGCAGCTGCTGCAGGAAACCACGCAAGCGTGGTTCACCAGCTGCGGGTACACGTTCCTCGTCATGGGCGACCGCCATCAGCAGGGACGCCAGATGACGTCGCCGTGGGGTGTGCGCGCTTGTTTTAACCCTCCTAGTGAGATGGCTGGCGTCGTCGACTCCCAGTCGCTCAAGACACACGTGGAAGAAAAAGTGCGCAAGTACCGGACGCTTGCCGATGACTACGGCGTACCGCTTGTGGTGGCCGTCGGCGCGCACAAGTTCACGGGGCTGTCCTTGGAGGAGGTTGACCACTTGATCAACGGCGCGGACGCGCCTGTGATCACATTTCAGTTCAATGCGGGCGACCAGATGGTCTCCAGCCGGCCGATCCCTTGGGGGCCGGTCGCGCCCTGGACGATGCCCGAGGAGCTGTCGGAACTCATCTGGATTAGCAACGAGTTCCCATTCCCGCTAACACGACGAGTCAACCCGCGAGCGCGCCGCGCGGCAACCTGGAATTTGCCCGCCGATGTGGCGAGGTGACGCGAAATGGCCATCCACTGGGAGGGCAAGCCGTGGTGTCTGTCGAAGACAATGCACATGATCCGGTTACGCCTCAACGACGAAGGCCGGTACGTACCCCCGGCCGGGGCCGAGGTGTTCATACACGGTGGTTGGTGCAAGGCGGTTCCATCTGTGGCCGAGGAGGAGAGCGAGCCCTCCGGGACCTGCCAGGTAGAGGTGGATACGCTCAGCGGGGCGGCATTCTAGTTCGAGACGGATGGAGTTGCGGATCTCTTGGGCGTAGGCGACGGCTGCACCGGGGCTGTTCACGGCTTGGTCGTGGGCGCCGTCTTTAGGAAGAAATACGACTAATTCGGCGACGGCTATCGATTGACTGCGCAGATGCTGTGTGACGGCGACGGTGGGATCGACGGCGATGCCGATTGCGACAGCGAGGCCGTTCCCTGCGCCGATGGTGGTTCGTGTGACGTCGGAAGGAGGGACAGGGGTCCGCGGTGTGTTGCTTGACCACAGGACTCCCTGCTGTACGTAGCTAACGGTCTTGCCCGTGACGTGTGCGAGTTGGGCGCCAGCGAGGAAGAAGGTTGCTTGCCGGAGAGCGCCGCGAACCAGAATGTCTTGAGCGCCGAAGGCTTTGAGGCGGCTGACCGCGTTGCTGAGGTCACACGCCATAGCTGCCCAACTTGCCGGGTCGGCGGGTTGCGTACGAGTCATGGGGCTGTCGCCTTGGTAGAGGCCAACCCAATTGAGAGTCTCGGCTGCGTCTTCGGGGTGCGGATCGTAGTCGATGGCTTGGATGAGAAGAATTGAGCGAGGCTTGTCGGCCCTGAGCCTGAGCGCGTCGATCTCGTCGTGAATGTCGCGAACGGTCAGCACTCGTTTTCCGTCGCGGATCCATCCAGCTGCGGCGGAGATCCCGACGTCGAGCGCGGTCTCGTCGTGGCAAAGGCCGGCGGCAAGCATCAGCACCTGCGCGCGGTCGCGTTCGCTGGCGACAGTCATCCCGGTGCGGAATTGGAGGTGGTCGAGCAGGTCAAGGAGGTCAGCACGGGAGACGCCGACGTGTTCGGCCCAGGCGATTATTTGAAGACCTGCCGCCGAGTCGGGTGTGGCGAGTCGAGCGAAGGGCGTGAGTAGTTCGGTTCTGCCGTCGACTCGATGAAGCAGCGGATCGTCAGGGTCTAGAACGCGGTTGCTGAGCAGCTCCAGAGTCGGCGGGTGGTCGTCATCGCGTAGGATCTGATAGCTGTTGTAGAGCTTTTCGAGTACGGATTTTCCGCGAAGCGGTCGGTCAGTGAGATATCCGTCGTTGATCGTTGACGCTGTGGTGGTTGCCCACTTCACCTGTGTATATCGATGTCCCAGCGTTGGGCGGCGTAACACGACGTCGTCGACGTTGCCGGCTCCGTTGATTTCGATTTCGAGCTGAGTGATTTGGTTGTGTGATTGGATGACGCGAAGAGCGGCGCCCCAAGCGATGAGATCCTGATAGTGGTCGCCGCTTCGACGCACACCGCTGCGTGACGGGAGTCCAGCTGCGGGCGTGGGGTTGGTCATATCGGCAGATGTCCTTGTCCGTCAACGTCATCGGTGAGTTGGATCGGTATAGCTGTGATGCTGCTCAAGGTGCAGGCCCAGGCGATCATGCCGATTTCGGGTGTGCGTCGTGGCGGTAAAGACCCGATGATGATCGACACGATCACCGTGAACTGGAGTTCTGGATCAGTGAGCAGAGTGAGGTAGGTGTCGACGTCGGTCCTGCTGGGGACAGGTTCGGTGCTCGGGTGGGTGTGCCATTCACCGATCCATATGCTGCCGTCTGTTGCAAACGCGGTATCGGCCAGCCGCTGAGCATGGGCACGATCCCGGAGGAAGAAAGCTTGCGTGCGCACCGCGGCAGGACCGGGATCGCCCGCGTACCGCACGTCGGCGACGCCGTCTGCGTTGATGTTGCCGAGCAGGATGCCGCCGGTCTCTCGACCGTCGCCGGCAGCGTCGACCTCGCGGGCGATTGTTCTGGCCGCGCAGTCAGTGAGCTGGACGTTTCGAATCGCTCCAGGTTCGGCGTAGCTCATGCTGGCTCGCACGTGGGGCAGCCCGGCTCGGGCGGCTTCGACGGCAACCAACGAACAGTGGCACACCCGTCTATATCGAATGGTGGCGCCAGTCCGGCCTGGGGTCGGAGCCCTATCAGACCGTGTTCCCCGGCAAGGGTCTGGTCGGGATGGCCGCGGCGTTCCAGCAGGGTCGCCACGCTGACCTTCGCAGCAAGTTGCCCAACGAGGTGCAGGTCCGATCCGACAGCAGTCATAGGGCAGTGAGTTGTTCCCGTGCCGTAGTCGGCGTCCAAGGCGGGTTCGGGATCGATGGCGCCATCTTCGACCAGTGCTTCGCGTTGACAGACCAGACAGCCACGGTCTAACCACGGCCTCAGACGGATGATCTCACCGAGTGCCCCGTCCTCCAGGACGCAGGCAAGCACGGCATCGCGGTTAGCGCGGCGGGCGAGGTGGCTGACGACTCGGCGGGCTGCAACGCCGTCAGCCGCACACAGCACGAGGTGTACACGTGGAAGAAGGGCTCGTACGCGGTCGCTATCGCCGATGACGTCGAGCGGAAGCGCCTCGACTATGGTGTCCGGGCGAAGATCGCTGAGCTGCCGCTTAAGCACGTAGACTTTGCGCTGGCCGACGTACTTCGCGTCGCCGAGGTGACGGACGAGGTTGCGTCCCAGTAGCCGGTCGGGATCGAGCAAGATCAGACGCCCTACTCCGTAGGTAGCCAAAGCATGGGCCGCAGCACCTCCGATGCTGCCAGCACCCACTACGAGCACCGATGTCGTGACGAGGTCAGCAACGGGCCAATGTCCGGCAAGTTGCTGAATGCCCTGGTCGGGGGCCTGAACGTCGAGATCCACGGGTTCCACGGCGGTCGGGGTGACGTACCAGGCGGCAATGTCTGGAATATCCACTTCCGGGTAGGAGGTGTGGACGTCGGCGGAAACCGTCAGCGCTAGGTAGCTACCTCCGCCGGGGTTCATCCATCCCGCGTCGATCGACGATTTGAATCCATCAAGCTTCAGTCCACCTCGTATTTTGCGGAGGTGCCACCAAAGAAGATGCAACTCGGGCGGGACTCGGTACCATCGGTGGCCGCCACGGGAATCAGCCGAGTTAAGGAAATGGGTCTTGGGTTGAAGCGCGGTCGGCAGGATCGGATCGTTGCCGTGCGATACCGCCACGACCGCTCCGACATTATCGGTGTCGGAAGCTTTGTAGGTGATCTGACCCCATTGCCCACCGTCACGGATACGTTGCGCGGCAGGATAAGGGACAAGGACCAGGAGGCCGCTCACACTTGCTCCTCACCCGATGGCGGCGCCTGCGCGAGGGCTTCCTCAACCAAGTGATCTTGGCTGGCGTCCGTGACGATCCCGTTCTCCGTCAGCGCCTCGACTACGCCGGCCTTGAGGAGCGCGTATTCCACTCGCCAGCCAGCAGCTTTCAGGAGCAGGTCAACGATCGAGTCACGACCAGTCCACGTCGCTGCATCCTGCAACAGACACAAACTGCCATCGCCCATGACGTGAAATCGAGCTTGGGTGTACTCGACCGGCTCGGGAACAGGATCGAGCGGGTAGATGGCCGGCGGCATCATCGGGTAGACGTGCCCGTACTCGACGTTGACCGGCATGCCGATGTCACCGATCAGCTCCCGCAGATGGGCAGGCTCCGGTCGGTTGAACGGCCATAGAGGCAGCCGCCCCTCCCACCGGCCTGGCCCGTCAGGGACCCACCTCAGGTCAGGGAAGCACTTTGCGATCTCTGCTTGGTCGCGGGCGAGCCGTCTCGGCTCACACGCCCACCAGGTCACCGGCTGATCGTCATTTAGAGGCATTGCGTCAGCCTTGCGGCGCGTCCTTAACCGGGCGTGGCCGCAGCAACGTGGGACCGACCACCGCTACTGCCTGGGTTGTCTTCTTCTCCTCCGGAACCGGGGAGTCCTCACCGAGCAGCTCCTGCCAGACCTGCGCCGCGTCGTCTGCGGCAGCAGCACACGCCCGCTTGGCCAAATCACGCGCGTTCTCCAGGGCCGAGCGCAAAGCCGCCACGTCGAGGTCGGGCTGGATAGCGCCGCAATGCCCGGCTGGATCTTCGACGCCGTAGCCGATCTCCACGGCTGCTGCGGTGAAGAACGCTTTCAAGGCCTCAGGCCGGTTCTTATCCACGGGCAGGCACTCGAGCGCGAGCACCTCGATGACCAGAGACTTGACCTTGGTCGGCACGCCATGCCGCCACAGCTTGAGCACCCGAACCATCGGCCGGAAGCATGACCACTTCTCCTGGCGGAGCTGCACCGCGCGAATCAGGTACTCAGGATCGGCTGTGTTCCACTCACCCTGTCGAGTGCTCGGCAACTGTAGAGTGTTGTCGGGCTGCCGTAGGGCCGGCATGACGTCGACCGTGAACGCGTCGTCCTGCTCGGGCGGGTCGATGAAGCATTTCACCGCCCGGTCCCGGGTCCGGCCCAGTCTGACCAACTGGTCCACGGTGCCGTTGGTCTCTCCCAACAGCGTGTTGACCCGCTTGCGCACATGATCGAGGGCGTCCTGAGACGAGGTACCCGGCGAACCCCAGTCAGTGTGCTGCTCCTGGTCGAAGACGACGATGAGGTCGACATCGTGGACCGGCTTGAGCTGGGTGCTGCGGCGCAGCGACCCCGAGCCGAAGACCTCCACGACGTCGCCTTCCGCACGGAGCGCATCGCTGAATATGTCCCGCCGCTCCCGGGCAAGGGCGACCTGCTCAGGGGCGGCGTCCACGGTCTTCTGGTAATCGTCGAACGCTGCGTTCAAGTCCATGCCACACCTCGTATGTGATCAACATCTTCGGTGCCGTAGGCCATGACCTAGGACTCCAGTCCGAGGACGAGTGGCTCATGCTGCACCGCTGAAATCACGATAAGCGCACCCACCGACAAAACAGCGCCAGACGGGCCGGAGTCGGACACCAGTTCGAAGCGTATCGGCGTCGCTACGCGGTTGTGGACTGAGCCGCTTACCGGATCTCAGCGGTAGTGGCGGGTGGTGGTTCGTGTCCATCAACGAGGCTGGCGGGTTTGACCTTCAGAGCAGCCGTCAGCCTGAGGATGTTGTGGAGGGTGACGTTGCGTCGGCCGCGCTCGACTTGGCCAATGAAGGTCCAGTGCAGGCCGGCATAGTGGGCGAGCAGCTCTGGGGTGCCGCCGAGTTGCTGGCGACGGTCACGGACACTGCACCGAAAGCGATGGTAGCTGGGGAGAGATGGAGGATCCGTGTTGGCTCAACCGCATCTGTCCAGAGACTGATGATCCAGAGGCTAGACAGACTACTCCAGATGTGCGCCGTCAAGCCGAGCCTTGATCCAGATCGTGCCAGGCTGATCACTGAGAGTGAGATGGTCACGTCGACCACTTGCGTGTCCGGTAGATGCTTCAGTTCTCCATCGCGGCCTGTCGCTCGGCATGTGCACGGCTTCATCGGCTCGGCGGAATTAACGGGGGCTACGCGCGCTTCGATGGCTGCCAAATGTCGCCGTAGCTTCGCCTCGGCGTCCTTTATCCGCTTCTCTGCCGCCGCTGGCGAGCTTGAGTCCCCTCGGAATCCCATTGTCCCGCGGCCGACGTCGACGCTACTGAGATCTTGCCGCTGACGGAACGTGACCGATTCTCCTCTGCGAAGTTGAACGTCTCCAGCCGGGTCTGGACGTTGGGGGCGCGACTCCAGCGGGCCTGTCCGCCAGGCATGCTGAGGTGGGGCAGCTTGTTAGCGGGATTCATCGTGGGCCATCGTGGGAGCGGTAACAAGGTAACCCCTCGCAGCGATCTGTTGTATGCGGATCTCTCTGCGTTCGATGACGCGGGGGCGAGGAGTAGGAGTTCAATGTGCGGTGTGACACGACGGTTTTGATCTTCCGACGAACACGAGCCGCCAGGGCAGAAGCTACTTGCGTAGGTCGAACGCGTTGTAAGCGATGAGCCAGGGAGCAACGCAGACCAACTACGACCGGCTGGGAACTAGATTCTCGAACCGGAGCTGGGCTCAGAACGACGAGATTGCGAAGCCTATTAGAAGTCTCACGAGTTCGCTGAGCGGTAATCGGTGGCTTGAAGTGGGGAGTGGTGCGGGAGATTTTACCCGGATTCTTTCCGGTCCCGGCCGTGACATTGTTGGCTTAGACCTTTCTATTGGGATGCTGCATGGTGCACGTACTCAAGTTGGGCTAAAAAGCGCAGTTCAAGGTGACGTATGTAGGTGTCCCTTTGAATCGTGCACATTTGATGTTGTGGCCTGTCGAAACGTTCTCAAGCATTGCTCCGATATGTCGTCTGCGATCGTCGAGATGAAAAGGGTATGTCGATCGTCAGGCCATCTAGTGGTCGTAGAATCCTGCGTTGCCAACGAACTTGATCGCGCCTTTATGAACTCAGTAGTGGCAGTGACTGAGCCAAATCAGTCGCCGTTCTTAAGGCCGGGAGAGTGGGTCGAAGCTTTAACTGACTCACGTGCGCGGTTGGTGTCGAGTACTACATTTACGCATCAAGTCGTCTCGACGCCAGACTACCGCGTTGAGCAGTATGGATTAAGTGAAAATCAACTAGAGGAGCATTGGAAACTTTTCGCAAACGCACCTGAGGAGATTAGGGGACAAAAAGAAATTAGACAGTCTAGCGACGGCGTACTCGAATTCCGTCTTCTGTGGGTGGCAATAGTGATCCAACTTATGGCTTCGCCTGCGAACAGTCAAGAAGGATGACGTTGGAAATTCCTAGGCCGAAATACGCGCGAAGGGTATTCTATTTCACCACGATGGGAGTGTGTGTATTACTTGTCATTGTGCAATTCGTCATAGTCCCGCTGGCATCTTCGGCTCGGCCGCCATCGGCGGCTGCCGTGGCAGGTAGTCTTTCGGGGGCTCTCTTCACTTCGATCGTATCAGGCGTTGTTATTGCCACTATTCTATTGTGGCTTACTCCGGAAAAGGATGAGAAAAATCAGCCTATCGAAGTCATCGCTGCATACGAACGTAAGGAGGTCCACGAGCGGTCAAGGTCGGATACAAATATATGGTGGTATGTGGGAGCCATAGGCCGGTACAATCGTGCGATAGCATTCCCGGATCTTGCTCGCCGCGCAAGGCTTGAAAATGCCAGCAAGAATATTGTCTTGCTGCTCATTGATCCAGATAACATCGATACATGTGAACGCTATGCAAGGTGGAGAAACGGGCTTCGTTCGACAAGCGGATCCGAAGGATGGGATGCAACCCGCGTTCGTCGAGAGCTTCTTGCGACGATCCTATGTGCTTACTCGTGGAGTGCCCAAGAATCTTTCCTGGAGATCACAGTCGGGTTAAAGAATGAGTGGTCACTTCTGCGTGTTGACATGTCATCGCGCTTAGCCATAGTGACGGCGGAGGATGCACAATATCCAGCTTTGAAATGTCGATCAGACGGCTTCTACTACAATATACTTCGTGAAGATTTTCGTCTCGGCCTTGCTCAGGCAAGACAATTGCCTAAGAGTGTTGCAGCTGTGCCACTGAAAGAACTAAATTCGGAAAACGCGCAAAAAATCTTCGGCGAGCTTAGCTTGCGGCTGGATGGATTAAGCCCTTCTGATGTTGGCGAAATTGTCCGTATCGCGAAGAAGCCGGAGAATCCGTATGGCTGACTTCAAGGCGACCCTAGCTACGCTTGCTCAAGCCGAAGAGTTCCACCTTACCTGTGCGCAAGTGCAGGGTCTACTGCTTGACGACAATTTCCTGGGTGAACTCTTTCAGAGGTGTCAAATAGTAAAGCATGCTCTTGGTTTTGTGCAAATCCGATTGGGCAATATCAACGGAAAAGCTATTCGCCTTCATTTGTGGTCGCGGGAAAGTGTTTTGACCTCGGTGTCAGCCGGTTCCGAAATTCACTCTCACCCGTGGCCGCTTCGCAGCTTCGTCCTCTGTGGAAGTATTAATAATCGCATTTATGAAGTAGTTGAGTCGGATTCAGGCACTGATGAGCTCTATAAAGTTGAGAGGCACGGAAAGCGTGTTCATCATACTCGGCTGCACGTTCGGGTTTCGTGGAAGATCGTATCAACGCGTCTAATTCACGCCGGTTCGTCCTATGCTATCGACGTGTCAACTTTCCACTCCACTGATTTTGCCGAGTCGGGATCCTTGACATTAATCGTAGTCGGACAAAGAAAAGGATTACCCGCGCGGGTCGTAAAGCCACTTGATGGGCCGACGACAATTATAAAGGCGCCGGTCCTGCTTAGTGAAAGTGGCAATCGACTGGTGCGTGAGTCGATTATCGAAATGCTCAGACGTGTCTAGCAATGAATTTGCCGGGTTTCAGTCGCATGATCTGATGGTCGGAGATGGAGGGAAGACTGAACAACGTTCATAACCTGAGCAGCTACCACTGCTGCTACTCGCTACTGTGCCCCCGCCTTTTTAAGACGGGGGCACAGTAGTATAAGACATCACCGAGCGTTCAAGGCGCTGGCTGCGTAAGTCGAGTATACGTCCGCTTCGGCAACGTCGCAACTGTGCAAGGTTGCAGAGGGCTCAAAGCTGGCGGTTCCGCCCTCTCCGTCGAGGAAAGTACACGTGGAGCTACAGACCTAGTACGTGGTGCGGCCTGCGAATCGGACGGCGTCAATACTACCTTTGGAAGCGGCCTAGATGTATGAGGCCATGACGTTGGTGACGCCGGCGTGGAGCCGGGTGACTGGGGCTGGTTTCCGGCGGTGGTGTGTGGCCGATGCTAGAAGCGCACCGCGGCCGCGTTGGCCGGCTGTTCAGCACCCCGGTGTCGGAGGGCACGGTGGCAGCGATGACGAAACGTGCTGCCGACGGTTGACCGACTTCCTGACCCGGCTGCGCGACCTGCTCGCCGCGGCCGAAGTAGCAGGGTTCGACGAGACAGGGCTGCGGGTGCCGGGCGCTGCACTTGGTGGACTGGGCCCGCACCGAGAAGTACACGCTGATCACTTGCCGCCCCAGACGCGGCCGCGCGGGCATGGAGAATGCCGGTGTCCTCGGCCGCTTGCGCGGGGTTGCGGTGCGCGACGCGTGGGCTCCCTATGACACCTACTTCGACGTCAAGCATCAACTGTGCTGCGCCTACGTGTTGCGCGAGTTGCAGGCCGTCACCGACACCACCGCGGACGGGAGCCAGTAATGCTGGCCACCCAGATCGCT
The DNA here is from genome assembly GCF_040650695.1 of Amycolatopsis sp. NPDC048633. NCBI lineage: Bacteria > Bacillati > Actinomycetota > Actinomycetes > Pseudonocardiales > Pseudonocardiaceae > Amycolatopsis > Amycolatopsis sp. NPDC048633. The sequence goes on along the minus strand of NZ_JBEZHS010000005.1, from coordinate 311,105 downwards.
GACGCGCTCGTCGCGAAGCGAAGCCTGACTGCCGAAGCGATCACTGGCGGCGCGGACGCAATCGAACCCACTGCGCTGGCCGCTCAGGTCCACCGCTACAGCTGAATTCTGCAAGTCGGCAAGTTGCTTCCTTTTGCATCTTGCCTGACAGAGGGCACATTGTGGCGAGAAGGAAGGCTGTAACGAGTATTCCTTGAATCTTTGTCTGTACTGGCTGTCGTGGCTCGCCAGCGGATGCCGACCGATCCTCCCCGGTGTAGAGTCCGTCGTCCTGTCTGGTTTAATCTCGTCTAGCTACTAGATTTTGCATGCGCAATAAGATACTGGCGGACATCGTCATGTGACGACAGGGTTGGGCTATCCAGTATGCGCTCCATAGTGTAGAAGCGCTTAATGGGAACGCTTCCGAAATCGACAAAAAATGCGTATCCTCGAGTGTACTTGCCCTTATGATTGCGATCAAAACTTAGTAGGCCAAAGTTTCTCACGGTTTCCGCGGGGTCGCCGACAAGAGTTCCTTCGCCGATGTGTGCGAGTTGGTTGTGATCCAAGTCTATTAGTGTCTTGGAGCTTTGCCAGGTCGCGCGAACTTGGTAGCTTGGATCGAAAGCTACCCCATGATAGTTATAGTCATCATTGATTGGGTTGTATTCAATGACGGCTAGGGCAACTGGTCTTTCAGGTTGATCTTGCACATCAATTAACCAAATGCCCTCAAATGCTGCGCGTCGATCAACGAGGCGTCGAAGCTTTTTGAAGCGCAACGGGAGACGAAGAACTACCCGTTCGACAACAGCTGCCAGAAGTACTCCCAGTACGGCAGATATAACAACAAGGGGCCCGTCCCTCAAGGTTGGGCTTTGTAGCAATCGGGAAACTCCGAGGGCTGCAGCTGCCGCAATGGCGAAGAAAAACGATCGAACGGCTATGGACATGATCCTCTTGTCTTCCCTTTAGGTGTCGGAAGTCTGCGGTCGCACTTAAGTAATATTATGGGGAGCAGTGCACTTGATCGGGACGCTAATTTTCTAGATGCATCTCAGGTGCAGCTGGGCGTGAGCATTAATATCCAATACACCGGTTTCGTGTCGAATCCGGAAAATCTAGCGCCCAAGCGCTCCGCATCGATGGGGAGTGTAATGGTCTCTTCAGTCTTGACGTAGAATTGAGGTTCCGAAAGTTTCTCGCGGTACCATGCCGTATTCCGATAGTAAAGACTAAGTGAAACTCCATCCCAGCCTGCTGGAAAAGTTATGGTCTTCGAAAGCTGCTCCTGGGCGAGAGCTGTGTTTGCCGCGAGTGTCCAAGACGGGTGGACAATCGATACCAGTGCGATGCCTGAATCCTTTAGGTGTGCTCGCATCCAGGCTGCGGCACGTCGCAGTGTTGCATCATCGACAAGCATGAGTACGCTACAGCACAGAATGACATCAAACTGCTGACCAATGCTTGGAGGGTTTCGAATATCTAAAGAGGCTATAGTTACCCTGGATTCAAATTTCTTCTTGCATTCAGTTAGCAGAGTCTGATTTATGTCGGTTGCCGTGATACTGCAATCGTTGGAAACTGCCGGTATTAACATCGCTGTTGCGGATCCTTCACCGCATCCGATTTCGAACACGCTGGAAGGTTGATGGTCGGATATAATCTCCCTGAGGCGCGGGAATAACAACGTCTGCCGGACTGTGTCCCATCGCTTCAACCGCATAAGCCATTGCTCGGCGAACTCTCTGCTCTCGACGCCGCCCGCGAGAATTCCCATCGGATCATCATAGCAAGCGTCGTGTAAACAAGCGAGGAGCAAGTGACGGCGACAGTCTGATACCCAAATGGCGGATTGATTGATCGCGGATTTTAGGCAGCGCATCGTCCTGATCTGCGTATCCACATCGAATCACGCAAATGATGATCTTAACCCTGGTCTTAAGCTTGAGGGACCCGAAGCGTTTGATCGTAAAGCTGTTCGGGTGGTACTTGGGCCTTCGCGTGGTAGTCGCCGTAGCAGCCTGTCATCGGTGTACCTGTATGACAGGCGACGAGGGGTCGTCGTGCTGCGTTTAGTCCTGACTTCCGTGTCCCGAGCTGCTCAAGATCGCGCGGTAGCGTCAGAGACGCGCCTCTGCGAGGATTGACCCCGTGGCCTCTCCTCTGCTCATTGACTGTGACCCCGGCGTCGACGACATGATCGCGCTGCTCTTCGCTTGTGCCAGTCATGAGATCCGGTTGCTCGGTGTAACGACTGTCAGCGGCAACGTTGGTGTCGACAAGACGACTGCCAACGCTTTAGCGATCTTGGCGCTGGCTGGCCGGTCCGACGTCCCAGTCGCGAGGGGCTCATCTCGCCCGCTGATCAGATCGGTCCGCGGCGGAGCCGCGGATGTCCACGGCGATAATGGGCTAGGTGGGGTATGCTTACCCCCTTCGGATGTAGCTCCCGATCCGCGTCATGCTGTGGACTTTCTAGCCGAAACTGTTACTGATTCGGCGGAGCCTGTCACGCTCATTGCGACTGGGCCTCTTACTAATATCGCCTTGTTCTACGCACGCTATCCTGATGTAGCGAGTTCGCTGAGGCGGGTTATAATTATGGGGGGGTCAATAGGTCCGGGGAATGTCACTCCGGCGGCAGAGTTCAACTGTTGGTTCGACCCCGAGGCGGCGTACCGTGTCTTGACGGATACTGGCCTTAGCAGGCAGGTTCCGAATTTCATGATCGGTCTTGATGTTGCGGCTCGTGTATCCCTGGGGGTGAATGAGTTGAGCGTGCTTCGAAATTCTGGTCGGGTGGGCGCTTACGTCGCAGATGCTCTGGGGGGGCAATATCTCAACCATTTTCGTGATCTCGACGGGCGCGACACGATGCCAATCTATGACTCAGTAACGGTCGTAGAGGCCGTTTGTCCCGGACTCATCACTATGGCGCCGGCTTCGGTCGAAGTAGATACATCGACAGAGCGAGGGCGTGGTGCTACTGAAGTGCATTTTAGGTCCTCCAATGATCAAATTGTTGAACAATCGGTAGGAGTTGATGCGAATGGTGAGAAAATTGTCGAAGTCATCTTGGAACGGCTGGCGGGGGGCGATCTGCCTTCCTGCGCGTGAGGATAATAGTGATCTTGACGTGCAAGATGCATGACGTTTGTAGTTTCGATCTTATGTGGGACTGTGTGGGGAGAGACTGGTGTGCTCACTGCGACTCTTAATGATCAGGCACGGCAAGACGTCAGCGAACCTCACTGGCGTATTGGACTCGCTACCTCCGGGCCTTCCCCTGATAGAGGAGGGTTACCTGCAGGCGGAGAAGCTTGCTGAGGCGCTATCAGGAGAGCCGGTCGTTGGTGTGTACGCGAGCCGGGCGACGCGTGCGCAGCAAACCGCAGCTCCAATTGCGGGCAGGCACGGTCTAAAGGTAATGGTCTTGGGTGGCGTGCATGAGGTCCAGCTCGGTGACTGGGAGGGTAGCAGTGACGCTGAATCGCTCCAGGGATTTTTGAAAACGTTCGCACGCTGGCTCGAAAAAGATCTGGATCGGCGAATACCGGGTGGTGAGTCAGCGCGTGAGGTCCTGGGAAGGTTCTTGAGTGATGTTCGAGCCATTCATGCAGGACATGCTCGGGGAGGTGTGGCAGTGTTGGTTAGTCATGGGGCTGCAATACGACTGGCTTCGATTAATATGGCCGATAATCTCGACGTGAAGACCGTCGACGCTCGGTTCATTCCGAACGCAGAATATGTTGTTATGGAGTCCGTTTCGTCGAGTGGTGAGAGTTGGCGTTGTTTGGAGTGGATAGGGGATAAGGTCGATTAGATTTCGGTGCTTGCAGGTGTACCATCGATGATGTGGTCATCGCGCTAGGTGGAATGCCGCCCGCGGTCCCTGGTGATTCTGGGATGTCGCGTTTGTTGCTGAAGATAAGTCTGCAACTATTGCTCGACTGCATCTCAGCTTCGGACTGGGTTGACTGCGCGCTCCGAAAAGTTCTTGTACTACATTCACGGGTCTTCTGTTGGGTCGTCAATAAAGGCCCTTGTTGGCGCGCCGCTGGTGCATATTGCCATCAAGATTCTCGCCGCCGTACCCTTACCTCGCGGTTTGCCGTATCAAGTTGAGTCAGTCAGGTGCGTTTTGCCTAGCAGCAAAGGGCAAGTTTCGACCGAGGGGCGAACCGAGTTAGGCAGGCGGTTGGGTGGCTTGGACGACGGCCGGCAGGTCGTGTTGCGTGCCGCGGTGGTACGCGACGACCGCGGTCACGCCTGCGATGACGTCCGAGTCGGAGTCTGTGCCGTTGCTAACGGTATCGAGCAGGGTATGGACACCGCCGCAACGTCGCCATTCGTCGGCTGGTCCGGCGTGTCGAGAGTGGGTCAATCGAAACTCGGGTGTCAGCTGGTTGCTGACAGTCAGCCAAGTTCGATGCGGGTGAACAGTGTGCAACTCGCCCCTCGGACACTGGGTTCGTGTCCCTAGGGACACGAACCTTGCCGGTCAGCTGAGGCGTGATCACTTCTCGCGATGTCGGTGCTCTGGTATGCCTTGAGCATGTTGTCCATGGGGGACCGTCGGCGAACTGGCTGATCAGCTCGAGTCTGCGCCGGCGGCGTTCGTCGCTCGTTGTGCTGCGCGTCTCGTCCAGTTGTACGGGCGGCCGCCTGGCGACTCTGAGGAGTTGAGCTGGCATAACAGCTGGCCTTGGCTGTTCCACATGCTCCGGCGGGCAGGGCTCGGCGATCTGCGGCTGCTGCCGGAATACGAGTTGCCCGGTAGCGGGCAGCGGGCCGATGCGCTGACCACGGCGATTACGACGGTCTTCTCGTACGCGATGGGCCGGATCGTGACGGGGGAGGACGCCGACCTGGTCCGGCGGGAGCAGGTCACCGTGCTCACTCAGGCGTTTGACCTGGTGGAACAGGGAGTCGGCCACTTCCCGGGAGCCGCCGCGCCGTGACCGGCGCTGGATCCGTGGCCGGGACGCCGCTAGATTGGGAAAATGCCCGAACCGATCCTGGTCTCCATCGCCGCCGCGCTGGCGGCGAAGGGGGCAACCAGCCTGTACGACCTGGTCAAGCGGAAGTTCGCTAAGGACCCCGAAGCCACCGCTGCCCTGGAAGCGGCATCGGCGGCTCCGGCCGACGATCCGCAGCCGATCACCGCGCTCGCCGAACGGCTGCACCAGGCCGAAAAAGATGACCAGGCGTTCGCCAACGCCCTCCGCACGGAGTGGCGGACCCTGTCGGAAAGCCGGATCACCCAGGGCGGCGTGCACAATCAGGTGTCAGGCACGGTCACCGGCAAGGTCGTGCAGGCCGGCGACGTCCACGGCAACATCAGCTTCTGACCGACGGGCCGGCCGGGGGCAGCCGATCGATGACCGGACATCACAACGAAATCAAGGACGGGCACTTCACCGGGCCCGTGGTGCAGTCGGGAAGCATCGGGCAGCTGAGCATCCATGTCGGCGGGGAGCCCCCACCGCGGCCACCGCTGACGTCGTGGGACGACCGGCCCGAGCTCACGCCGCAACTGCGGGACGTCCTGACCGCGCAGCACAGCGCGACCGAATCGTTGCCCTACAAGCTGCTCGGCGTCCGGCAACCGGAGCTCACCAAGGTCTACGTGCAGCAGACGATGCGCGCCCAGACCGCCGACCGGGCAGCCGAGCCCGACCGGCGCGCCGGGGAGTCCGAACGCCGCTCCATCGGTGAGCCGGGCGAGCGCACCCTTACCATGACCGAGGCGCTCAACCGCGGTGGGCACCTTATGATCACCGGCGAGCCCGGGGCGGGGAAGTCGACCGTCGGCTACATGTACGTCCAGCAGATCTCGGACTACTGGCTCGGCGCCGGCGAAGGTCCGCCCCCGATCGCCGAACCGATGCTGCCCCTGCGCGTCCCGGCTCGGGCGCTGGCCGAGAACGCGGCCTGGGGCGAGCTGCTGGCCGCCGGGCTGGAGGGCGTGCTAGGGCGGATGCTCGACGAGAAGCCGCGACCCGAACTGCTGACCCGCCGGGCACTGGGCGCCCGCTGGCTCGTGTTCGTCGACGGCCTCGACGAGATTGTCGAACCACAGGCCCGGGCTCAGGTGATCGCCGCGCTCGCCCACCGCATCCGGCGGAGCACCGACCACCGGCTGGTCATCACGACCCGCCCGCTGCCCCACAACGAACTGCTGCCCCTCGAGCGCGCTGGCATCGATACTGTCGAGATCCAACCGTTCAGCCCCGTCGAGCTCGAAGAGTTCGCCCGTGCCTGGTTCCGGGCCCAGAACCCGCTCGGCCCGCCCCGGCAGGCCACCGAGTTCGTGCGGCAGGTCCGGGACAGCCGGCTGCGCGAGCTGGTCCGCAACCCACTCCAGGCCACCATCGCCGCCATCACCCACACTCTCGAGCCTGACCGGCCGCTGCCCAACAGCCGGATCGACCTCTACGAGCGGTTCATGGCGTACCTCTTGGACGAAGGAGTGAGCCGCCGTGACACGTTCGCCGAGCTACGCCACGCGGCCCGGGCCGACCCGGCGCGTCTGGAGCTGCTGGACTGGCTGCGGCAGCACCGCCTCCGCATCGTCGAACACCTGGCTGTCCACCGCCTGGAAACCGAGTCGCCGCTGATCGACGCCGCGGGCAACTGGGTGACCGAGCGGCGATCCGGCCTCGCGGAGGGGTGGCGCGAGGATCTCCGGTCCGTCCTGGGCGGCACCGGTGTCTTCGTATCGTCCGAGGAAGACCTGCGGTTCCGGCACCACTCGTTCGCCGAATTCCTCGCGGCCCGGTCCCGTGCCGGCGAAATCCCCGCCGATTTCCCGGATCTGGAGGAGTGGATCGAACGCGGGCTCAGCGGCGCCAAGCGCGTCTTCGCACTCTTCACCTTCGTGCTGTGGGGCCGCGAGAACCACGACGTCGGCCGGGTCCTGCGGGTGCTCTTGGAGGGCACCGACGAACGCGTGCTCCTCGCCGGGCAGCTGATCAGCGAGGGCGTCGAAGTCGAGGAAGAGCTCACCGCGGCGGTCGTAGAGCGGCTCCTGGACCTGCTGGTCTGCCAAGGTGTCTCGGCCAATGCGTCGAACGACTTGGAGCCGATCGGCGAAGTGCTGGGCCTGTTCATGCCCCAGACGGTGGGGTTGGCGGCCCTCGGCCGGCTCCGTGCGCTCCGGGACGACGCCGATCTGGCTGAAGCGACCCGGATCGAGGCGGCGGCGGTGCACGGCCGCCTCGTCGACGTCGAAGACGCGGCCACGTGGCTCGAAGACTACGTCCGGCAGGCTGGCCTGGCCGGGGCCCACCGAGGTACCGAGGTGCTGCGCGATCTGCTCCCGGACGGCGCCGAACGCGTCGAGAACCTGGTGGTTCGGATCGCCGCGACGACGGACCAAGATCGCGTGCTGACCATGGCGCTGATCCTGTTCCTCCTGGAGGCCGACCGCACCGCGACGGCGGCGAAGATGCTTCGCGACCTGACTGCGAAACTACGCGCCGGCCCGGACGCCGAAGGCGGCATCCTCGGGTACACCGAGAGCGACAGCCGCCTGGCGGACCTCTGGGACGAGGGTGTCGCGAGCTGGGGCGTGCTGGCCGATCTCGCCGCGCGGGCGGGCTGCCACGAGGAGGCGCTGTGGGCCGCACGCCGGGCCTTCGCCTCGGCCGATCCTCGTCCGGGGGAGTTCCGGGACGCCGTGGACGCGATGCTTTCCGCAGGTGGGCCGGAAGCGGTCGAGGAGGTAGTCCGGGCCACCCGCGGACGGCCTGCTCGTCACCTGGTGGAAGCCGCCGAAGCACTGCAGTCCGGGCTGCACTCGGCCATCGCGCTGGAAGTTGCGGGCCGGGTCCTGGCCAACCCGAACGCGCGCGAACCCCAGCTCATTTCGGCGGCCAGGATCTTCACCGCCTGCGACGCCACGGCCGACCTGCTGGAGTTGGTGGGGAGCCTGCCGCACTTCAGTACGTGGCGCCTGATGAAGATTTCTCCCTCGTTTCCCGAAGAGAAACGATACCCGGCGGTTCAGGAATGGGCGCGAGCCGCGCTCGTCGATGGTGCGGTGGACGAATGGGAGTTCTCGACCGCCTGCGAAATGCTGCTCAGCGGGGATGATCACGTGACAGCCCGTGCGGTCTTCGAGGCCGCTCTCGGCCGTGGCCCCGATTTCTGGGCACAAGCGGCCGTGGCACTCTGCGTGTCCGGTCACGATGCCCTGGGGAACGAGCTGATCGCCAAGGTGAATTCCGAAGCGGACGTCGACAAATGGGTCGACGTCGCGGCCGACCTCGTCCAGGGGGAGAAGCACTGTCTGGCGACGGACCTGCTCACCGCGGCGGCGGCGCGGATCGCGGAATGCACCGACTACCGGCAGTGGAAAATCATCGATGTCCTGTCCGAAACCGGTCGGAGGGACGAGGCGATCGAGGCCGCCAAGTGGGCGGTCGTCGACAACCTCGACGGTTTCTGGATGGAACAATGTGTCCAGCTGTGGATCCGGACCGGTGGTGTGGCCGCCGCCGATGACATTCTGGCGGCGGTGCTGAAGCGAGACGTTCGCGCCAGGCAGCGCATGAAGGTCGCGGACGAGTTCGCGAAGGCTGGCTTGCTGGCCCCGGCGATCACAGTCTGGCTGAACGTGCTCCGCCACCACGGTGAGGCTGTCGACCAGGGCATGCTGGCGGCGTCCTGCCTGGTGAAGTGCGGGTACCGCGCCGAGGCGGCCGCGCTGTTGACCGAGGCCCTCGTCGACCAGCGGCTTCCCACCCCGGCCCGCAACCGGCTCCGCGCATTGGAGGCCTGGGTCGCGGCAGACCACGAGCCCACGGGATAGCGTCGTCGTCAGGACAGCGTTCGCCGGATCCGCTCAAGCCGCTCGGCGGCTTCCTGATCGTCGAGACGGGCCAGCCAGTCGGCCGCTTCACGCCCGACATCAACAGCTTCGGCATCGTCTCCGGCCGCCGCCAGCGATTCCGCGAGGTTGTCGAGAACCGAACCGAGCACCCAAGGCGAGCCGGTTTCGCGGGCAATCTTGACCGCCTGCCGGTGGAACGGGACGGCGTCGGCCGGGCGCCCGAGGTCCCGGAACGTCGTGCCGGTTCCGTCGAGTGACCAGGCCAGCCGATCGAGGACGCCCGCGTCCTCGTACACGGTCGTCGCCCGCCGGTAGGACACGAGCGCGTCCTCGTGTCGGCCGGCGAGCCGCTGAATCCGGCCGTAGTCCAGGAGAGCCCAGCCCTCGGTGCGGGTGTCACGCAGTTCGCGGGCGATCTCGACGCCGCGCGCTGCGTCGGCGAGCGCGGCACCGGCGTCACCGAGGTTCGCGGTCGCCCGAGCCACGAAGACCAGAGCGACGAGCTCCACGTGCCGGTTTCCCAGCGCCTGGCCCAGTTCCACGCTGCGTCGCGCCGCTTCGACGGCTTCACGGTGCCGCCGGATCCCGTCGTAGGCCTCGGCCAGGTTGAACAAGGCCGCGGCCTCGCCTTCGACGTCACCCTCGGCGAGTTGCAGCTCCAGCAAGCTTTCGAACCGTTCGGCGGCCTCGCCGAACCTCCGCCGGTGCAGCAGGTTGACCCCGAGGAAATTGAGCACGATCCGCTCACCGTGCCGGTCGTCGAGCTCACCGAAGATCGCCAGCGACTCCTCGGCGCGGGCCGCGGCCTCGTCGAACCGCCCCCGCATCCGCTCGATTTCGGCGAGCGTCGCTAGAAGATCGCCTTCGCCTTGCCGAGCGCCGTCGCGGCGGGCGGCTTCGAGGGCGATGTTCACCACGACGCGCTGGTCATGGATCGGCACGCGGCGCATCGCGGGTTCGGTGGCGAGCGTCAGCTGCCAGGTCACCGTGTCGAGTCCCGACTTGGCCGCGGCCTTGATCGCGGCGAACAGGTTCGGCCATTCGAGATAGCACCACTGGACCGCGGTGTCGTGGTCCGGAAACCGCGGGACGGTGGCCGGTGCGGGTAGCGCGTCGGGCGCCAGCATCCGGCCCCACTGGTGCATGACCGCGCACGCGGCGTACGCCGTGTGCAAGTACCAGGCCAGGATCCGGGCCAGCGCCTCGTACTGCCGCTCCAGCGGCTCTTCGTGATGGACGGCGTCGGTGGCGTAGGCGCGCAGCAGGTCGTGGAACTGGTAGCGATCGGCCGCGGTCTGCTCCAGCATGTGGGCGCCGACGATCGAGTCCAGCAGGTGCCGGGCGGTGGTGACCGGCACCCCGGCGGCCTCGGCCGCGATGTTCGTGCCGAACTCCGCCGTCGGATGCAAGCCGAGCAGACGGAACATCCGCGCCGCCTCGGGCGCGAACGAGCGGTAGGACCAGGCGAACACAGCGTGGACGCCGTCGTACTCTTCGCCGCTGCTTGCCGCCAGTTCGTCCCAGAGCCGGGATTCGTCGCGCAGGTTGCGGATCAGCTCGGCCAGCGGCATCCACGGGCGGGAAGCCGCCCGCTCGGCCGCGATGCGCAACGCCAGCGGCAGCCGGGCGCACAGCCGGGCGAGTTCGGCCAGGTCAGCTGCTTCGTCTCCGGCCCGATAGTCGGTGGTCAGCGTCTGGATCAGGGCCACCGCTTCGATCTCGGGCAGGATTTCGACGGTGACCCGCTGCGCCCCGTCGTGCGCCATCACCCCTTCGAGCCGATCGCGGCTGGTGACGATCGTGCGAGACGCCGAACCGCCCGGCAGCAAGGGCCGGACCTGGCTGATGTGCGCGGCGTTGTCCAGGACGACCAGCACGCGGCGTTCCGCGAGTAGCGAGCGGTAGAGCCCGGCTTTACCTTCGACGTCTTCGGGAATCCGGCCGGACGGGACCGCCAGAGCGCGCAGGAAGCGGTCCAGGGCCTGCTCGGCGGTGACCGGCGCGCCCGGGTCGTAGCCGCGGAGGTTCACATACAGCTGCCCGTCCGGAAACCGGTCCATCGCGCGGTGCGCCCAGCGCAACGCCAGTGCGGTCTTGCCGACGCCTGCCGTCCCCACGATCACGGTCAGCCCGGCCGGCTCGGGACCCAGCAGCACTCGGTCCAGCCGGTCGATTTCGGCCCTCCGGTTGATGAATCCGCGCACGTCACCAAGCAATTGCCGGGGGATGTCGGAATCGGGCGGGCGAGTGCGGTGGAAATGCACCCCTCCACTGACGTCGCGTGCCTGTACGACTTCGGCCGCGCTGCCGGACAGCACCGATCGGGTGCCGTCCTGGGGGACCGGTACCGGGTCGTCGCCAGATCCGTCAGGTCGGGCCATCACTCACCTTGGCAGTGTGCGGGCATCGAGTATATCGGGATCGTCTCCCGCCCGGCGACCAACGCTGCGAGACTGGGACATCCACCGGCCCTCGGAGAGGCAGGGGTAGCTTGTGCGGACTCGGAACGAGCTTGAAGCCGGCGACGACGGAACCGCCCGCGTGGATCTCGTATGGCTCGAAATCACCGGAAAGTGTCAGTTGGTCTGTGTCCATTGCTACGCCGAAAGTGCGCCGGCCGGGCGGCACGGCCCGATGACCTGCGAGGACTGGATCCGCGTCATCGACGAGGCCACCGCTTGCGGCGCACGGAAAGTGCAGTTCATCGGTGGTGAGCCGACCCTGCGGCCCGACCTGCCGGAGCTGGTCGCCTACGCGGCAGCGTCGGGGTTGCGGGTAGAGGTCACGTCGAACCTGGTCCGGCTGTCCGAGCGCATGTGGGCAGCCGTGGCCCTGCCTGGAGTCGAACTCGGGACGAGTTACTACTCGGACGATCCGGCCGAGCACGACGAGATCGTCGGCAGGCGGGGCAGTCACGCCAGGACGACGGCGACGATCAGGATCGCGTTGGCGAGGGACATCCCGGTGAACGTGGGAGTCATCGACGTCCGTCCGGGCCAACGGGTGGCAGGCGCCCAGGAAGCACTTCACGAACTGGGCGTAACTCGCGTGGTGGTGGACCGGTTGAGGCACTTCGGCCGCGGCGCGGCGGGCCGGAGCCCGGAAGTTGCCGAGCTCTGCGGCCGGTGCGCGAAGGACGTCGTCGCGGTGTTGCCCGACGGATCCGTGGTGCCGTGTCCGATGTCGCGCTGGTTGTCGTTCGGGAACGTCCGTGAGGTGCCGTTGGCCACGGTGATCCGTGGGAGTGCAGCCCGCCGGATCAGGGCGGCGATCGCCGACGCGACGGTGTGGACCGGGAACTGCGCATCGGGCAGTCAGGGGGGCGGTGGCTGTTCTCCGTAGCTCGTTCCCGGCTTGACCGGTCCTCATATCGTCTCAGTTGACGGCTGGTTCAGCGGAGCGAATCCTCCACAATGGGACGGTCACCTTCGTCAACAAGAAGGACGGTAGCAACCACACCGTTGCTGCAGCCGACTACGAGCAGCTTTATGCGGCAATCAGAGAGAACCGTCGTTGGCAGTTGCTGCTCGAGGACGGGCGAACTCTTCCCTTCAACGGCATGCTCGATGGATTGCGCAGATGGGCCCGTCGACTGGGGTTCCTGCGCGGCCAACGCAACCGCGCCCTCGAACAGGGCAATCACCAACCTGCGAGACCTGGTCGCGCATCCCACCGGCTATCACCTGGCAACGCCAGTCGACGTAGCCAGGACCCTCCGCGATCTCGCGGAAATCATCAATCACCTTTGGGGCGCGCCAACACCGGGCGGGCGACTGTACCCTGCGCCCATCAAACGCGAAGTAGTCGCTCTCGCGTGGGACGAGGGCGAGACGCAGGTTCACGTAGGACTTGCCTCTGACCTCACCGGCGAACAGCCCCCGGACAAGCCGTGGCGGTGCGCCATCGTGCGCGAGTACACGGCGAGAGTCACCGACCTGCATAGGCCCGAGTCTCTTAGTGGCCCAGACTTTCAGAGATTGAGGCGTGCAGATAGTGAGCAAGATCGTCCTCGGACACTCTGTGGGTTCAAGTCCCTGGCAACACATGCCTTGCATCTCTCTAAACTCCGTGCCTCGGCGTTCGTGTCGGCCTTTGAAGGCTGCCCCGTCGGCAAGCCTACGCATCGTGGTGTCTGTGGGCGCGTGAACCGGATTACGACCCCTTGTTGATCGGCCCAGCGGCGCGTCGGGAGTTCAGCCGCGGCAGGGAACCTCGTGGCGGCTGGATGTTCGAGAGCCAGCCTGCCTCCGATGTGACCGAAGGTAACGCGATCATTGCTCTCGGGATTCGCGGTCCAGCGATCGATTGTGTGATCAGTCCCGGTCGCCGATACCGATGCTGGTTCGCATGGTTAAGCCCCGCGAGTTGGACGTTGGAGTCGTCCGGTTGATGAACGAGTGACCGGCGCGGAACGGCTCCAGACAGCCGTTGACTCAATCCACCAGGTCCTGGGCCTACGAGTCGCCCGGCCTGCGCTGGATCATCCGGGACGCGACCTCAAGTGTGCGAACTTGCGGGGGAGCAGATCGACGTCGACTACGACGTCATCAGCTGGCGCCGGCGCAAAGTGCGTGAGCGACGCAAGTGCCAGCGGCACGGCCCACTGTGCTAAGAAACGAATGAAGAACGGCCGCTACTGACCCCATCGTCGGAGTGGGCAAAAGATCTTCGTCAGAGCGACCGTTCGCCTGCTCACCCCTCCGCGACGAGAGCTACAGGGGTGGTGCGAGCGCTGCTGAGCTTGGCAACACCGCGCCTGGACAGAAAATTCATCCCGCTGGAAGGACCAGCGGACGGTCGGCGAGCAAGCCAGCTGAATGAACGTCCTTCACGCGGATTGTCGGCGTTGTGTGAGTGCCTACCGTAACCGCTGCGTCAGGACGTGCGAGGTGAGACGCGGACATGGTGGGCGCCGATTCTCATGGTGGATCCAGTAACAACAGATGCCCTGCTGCCGACCTCAACACGAAGCTTGTCCAGTCGAAAGAAGCATGGTCCGGTCGAAGTTGGATGCGGGCCTGCTCAATCGCCTGGCATCGGTGGTGGAGGTGGAGGTGGAGGCTTTGTGGTCGAAGTTGACACGCCCCGGGCCTGTTGGGCGGTTTTCTGGCCGAGGTGCGTGCCGGCCTCTTCGTCTTCGAGGTCCGGGTCGTCTAGCGGGTTCATCATTCGCAGCGGCCTCGCCGAAGTGAGTGGAGGACTGGGAGACCTCAAGGTAGCAGAGTTCGCTCACGCCGAAACCCTGGTTATACCGCGGCCACGGAGATAGCATGCCCACTACTTTCGTCTCGCTCGTTGCTTTGGTCGTGCTGGCATTTCCAGGATTCGTCCTGCATCGGCGCTTCCGGCTTCGCAATCCCGAACGAGAGCGTTCAACCCTTGACGAACTGCTGACAATCGTGTTCGCAGGCACTGCCGTGGATGCGGCCGTCGCGGTGATCTTCGTTGTCGGTGCGGTTGTCTTCAAACTTCCTTTGCCGCGGTTCGACAGCCTTGTGTCGGCCCCCTCCGCGTACGTGGCGCAGAACGTCCTCGCCACCACCGCCTGGGCCGCTGCGTTCCTGGCAGCGGCAATCGGGCTCGCTTTCGTCTTGGGCTCGCCTCGTTGGCCAGGACTGGGCGACAAAATCACCCCTGGGGCGATGGCCGGTCGTCGTCGGCGCCACCCGCACCAATCCGCGTGGTGGCTGCTGTTCCACGAGAACCCGGGAAGCAGGATCTACGTGGGGTGCCTGCTCACCGATGGCGGGTATGTCGCCGGGTACTTGCACAGCTTCAGCACGCTGGTGACCGAAAACGGAGACCGGGAGCTGACGCTCGAGGGCGACATCGAATACAGGCCACCCAACGGGTCCGCGGCAGTGCTGTCGAATGTCAACGCCGCATCCGTCAAGGCCGATCACATCCAGCTGCTGACCGTGACGTACGTGGTCCCCGCCGCGGAGGCGCCGGTGGCCGGCGAGGAGGCCGGATCCGATGCCGAGTGACGTTCCCAGGCTGACTCCGGTGGCGGCGTCGGTCATGGCTGATGCGATCGCGGTGGCCAACGGAAACGGAGACCGGGAAACGCTGGCGTCCCACCTGCTTCATGCGCTGGCGGCGGCGGTCCTCGACGGGCGTCCGAGCCGGGCCTGGTCGGTCCTCGACAGCATCGCCGTCGAGATGCCCGATGCGCTTCGGGCCTTGCGACGCGGCAGGAGATGTCCGGACGGTGCATTTCCTGCGCTCTCCGACGAAGTGACCACGGTGCTGCGGATCGCGAGCGGCATGGCGCGGGCGACTGGTGAGGCGGCAGTCGCCACCCACCACGTGCTCGCCGCGCTGGTGGAACTGGATCACGCTCGCGCACTCGACGAGCCGGGCGTCTCCGCGGATCTGCTCCTGGCTCGTGGCGCGGCGATCGAGGTGGCCGACGATCTCATCGAGGAGTCGCGTCCCGTTCCGATCGATCTGGCTGCCGAGGTGCCGGCCCCGCCCAGCCCTGACGACTTGAGCCGCCGCACCACCGGACGTCGGTCCGCGCTTTTTTCCCGCTTGGTCACGATCGGCCTGCCGACCGGGCGGCGGAGCAGCACACCCCTGGGACGCAGGCGAGTCAAGCAGTACCTGCTGGCCTGGGCAGTCCAACAGGTGACGACCTACGGCAGCATCCCGGTGATCGTCCAGCACGCGGTGGTGACGGGCAAGTGGTGGGAGCTCCTGCTGACTTTGCCGTTCGCGCTCGGCGCTGCGGGGGCCGGGATTTCGGTCCAGGTCCTGTCCCGCGTCCTCGTGGCCCTGCTCGCGCCGCCCTTGGTCTCGGTGCTGGCCCTGGTCAACTTGGCCGGCGTGCTCGGCCAGACACACCTGATGGTCTGGTTCGGCCGAGTCGAGCACGGTGAGCCCCGGAGCCGGTCGTCGGCGTTGTGGCGCACTTACTGGAAGGAGTCGCAACGACTCCAGGCGGAGGTGAGGAGCAATGGGTTCTGATCCTGACCTCGACCGGTGGCCGTCGACGGAAGAGCACGCGATCCACTGGCTTCGCAGTCGCGGAGGTCCGGAAGAACAGAAGCTGGCCGATCAGGAGTCGGTCGCGGACCTCGCGCTGGTCATCCGGAAGTTCGGCCTGTTCGACGAGCTGACCCTGGAGTGCTTTCCCGCGGTCTTCAGGCATGCGAAGTCGTTACGCCGTGCTCGTACCGACTCACGGCGTATCGGCGCCCTGGGGGCCGATCTGGCATGGGAAAACGATCACGACCAGGTTTGGGGACCCTTGCGGTTCCGGCTCGTGCTCGTCGTCGCGATCATCGCTGCCGGCTGGCTGATGGGCGCCGGCTGGTGGCAGTCCCTGGTGTTGTGCGCGACAGTTCCGTTCCTCGGCCGTCGAACGGTGATCGCCACCTGCATCACCGGTCTCGCGGTCGCTTTCGGACCGGCGACCTGGTGGGTCTGCCTGATTGCGTTGATCGTGTTGACGGCGGCCGTCCACGCGCACGGCCTGTACACCCTCCTTGGCCGAGCCTGGACGGAGCGAGGGCCCTTCCTGGGATTCCTGCCGGTGCGAATGGCCGGTGCGCTCGCCCTGCGTCGCAAGTTGTCCGCGTTCGCGACCGCCGTGGATGTTTCCGGCGCCGATCATTCCGACGTGGCGGAAGCCTTCATCGAATCCCTTGGCGCAGTCCCCCCTCCGCTGGCGCCCGTGGTGGACATGTGCCGCGCCGGGGTGGCGCTCCAGCAGGGCGAGTTCGCTGCTGCGGTGGCGGCGGCCGGCCGAGCGCGGGCGACGGCGCAGCCGGGGCCTTCGGGCATCGCTGGCTGGTGTTCGCTACGGCTGGCCGCCATTCTCCTCGCCAGCGGCCGGGACGACGACGCCCACGCGATGCTGACCGAGGCGGAGAAGCATCTGGGTGGCCGCCGGGCCCGAAGGTGGCGGATGCTGACGGAACTTCAGCTCATCGAACTTGACACGAACCGCCCCGGCAGCGACCTGGTCGGTCTTCTCGCTCGCATCCATCGCCTGCGACTGGCCGGCCAGCGTCGGCATCTCCGCGACGTGCTGATCCGCTCCGAGACCTGGCTCGCGCGGCTGATGCTCAGGTACGGCGCGAGCGATCACGTCCGGTGGACGATCGATCGGTTCGTCGGTCCGGCGGACGGCCGCGGCGAGATGACGCGCACTCGAGACGAGACCGCTGCGGGCCTGTTGATGCGCGCCGCGGCGCACGTCGACAACCCCGAGGCATCGGAACGCGTCGCCGCCGATGCGAACGCCGCGCTCGCGCTCGTCGATGCGGCACGCCGGCCGCTGGCGGCGGTCAACGCGCAGGTGGTCCTGGCGCGGCTACGTGAACGAGAAGGCCGGCTGCGGGAAGGGGCGGCACACGCTGTTGCCTCCCTCATCGTGGCGAACCGTGCTCGCTATCAGCTGCCTTCGAGCCGGTGGCGAGCGCAATGGTCGGTCCGACAGGTCGATGCCTTCGCGACCGCACTGCGCCTGGCCGGCTCGACCGGCGACAGTGCGTTCGTGGCCGAAGTCATCGAACTGGCGCGCGGGGAGGTACTGCCGGCCGACGTTCCGGCCGTCGAGGCCGGGCTGCTGTCGATTCTGGACCTCACCGCTGAACAGGTGATGTCGGCAGATGCCACGGAAGTGTCCCGCGAAGAGGCTGACGCTGCCTTCGCCCGGGTGGGGTTCAGCCCCGTAGCGCGCCCTCCGGTGGCGCGGATCCGCTCGGCCCGACACTCGCTGGGCATCGAAGAACCGGGGTTGGCGACGTTCGACCTGGAACGAGAACTCCTGGCGACGGCAGGGCGATGCTGGTACTGGAGCGCCGTGATCGTGGCCTCCTGCTACCACTGGGCGGTGCGTGATCCCGCTGGGCGCTGGTCGCACGGATCTGCCGAACTGGGACCCGCGACCCTCGGCGGGACAGCTCTGGCCGAGCTTGCTGCCGCGCTGCCGATCGCCGTCGAGGGGGAAACACCGGAAGAGGTGCACGGCAGGGTCCTCGCCGGGCCGCTGGGGCGCTCCGGACGGCCGTCAAGGGAATACGAGCTCTTGCTGGCAGTCGGTCACGCGATCCTCCCGCCTGTTCTGCGTGACGGGTTGATGGCCGAGCGGTCCGCCGACCGCAAATTGGTGGTGTCACTGCCGGCCGCCCTCGGCCATGTCTCGGTCGGCTGGCTGCCGTTGTCGTCGTCCTCGGATCTTCGGGTCCTCGAGATGGCTTCTGTTGTGCACCTTCCGGCTTGGGCGGTAGTGACCCGCGCACGGTCGGGGCGCCGGCGTCCTCTTCGGACTCACTGGCCGATGAGACTTGGCTTGGTCAATCCCGGGGGTAGCGAAGACATCGTGACGATGGGTACTCCGCCGCGCGTCGCTGAAGCCGTCACAACACGCCCGATGACCAAGACGGACGTCCGGCTGGCGCTCGAGTCGCTTTCCGCGGGGGATGAGTGGCTGCTTTACCTCGCCGGCCACATGGTGAGCGCACCGGACGACAGCAGCCGGCACGGGCTCGGTCTCGCCGGTGATCGGTTCGAAGGCCTGTTGACCCTGCGCGACCTGGTCGGTGTCCATCCCGACGGATCGTCGCGGTATCCCGTTCCGGCTCGGGTGCTCAGCGTCGGTTGCGACACCATGGGGGTCGTGTCGTCCGCACGGCAGGACGGTGCATCGGCCAACGAATGGCTGGGTTTCGGCGCCGCGCTGCTGCTCGCCGGTGTCGACGGCGTCTGCTGCACGGCGTACACGGTGTTCGAGAACAAGGCGCTGCTCGCGGTGACGAACTTGCTGGCAGAAGCGCTCGTCGCGGCGCCGGACGCGGCAATTGCCGTCGCCGGCGTGCAGCGTGCGCTGCTGGACCGCTGGCGACGGACGGGTCGTGGGCTGCCGGTGTTGTGGCAATCTTTCGTCTACATCGGTCAGGGGTGATCGTGCTCCGCTCGGCTGTCGTCTGGGGAGGGGGAATCGTCGCATTGCTCATGTGGAACGGCTCGGCGAATCCCTGGCTGTCGCTCGTGGTTGCCGCAGTAGGGTTGCTCGGCACGTCCTGGTGGCCGCTCACCATCGGTGTAGCCGTGACCGGATGGTTCACGTTGGATGCGCCGATCCTGGCACTCGCTGTGGCGTTCCTGTATCGCCTTGTCTACGCCGATCGGATTCGGACGCTCTGGATCGGTCTGGCCGACCGGCTGCGGACGCGGCGCGCGCTCAGTTTCGCCAGCCGCGCCTTCGGCTTGGACCTGCGTGGCCCACGACGTTCAGTGCGGCACTGGATCGCTCGCGCGAAAGCGACGTCGATCCAGCATGTTCCGGCTCCTCCCGTCCGGTGCCGGCACGGCGGTGCCGGGCACTATCGGGAGGGGGACCAGATGATGCGGGACGGCCGGTCGTCCGACGCGTTGATGAGCTACCTCGAGGCACTCCTGAGCCATCCCGCCGAAGGGATTTGCGGTCAAGTTCTCCTGGCCAGGGCCGCTGAGGCGGCGTTGGAGGTCAAAGCACCCCTGGTAGCAGCGGAACTGGCGGCCAGGGCCGCCACCGGGATTTCCGATCGCCCGGTTCTCCGATGGGCGACGCTGGCGGCGCGCACGAAGGCGTTGCAGGCACGGGCGGCTGCGGACCTGGGAAGGCTCGAAGACGCGAACCAGTTGATCCGCGCCGCGCAGCGCATTCCACACAAGAACCGCTCCACGGACCGGTTCGTGCGGATGAGCGCGGTCATGGTGTTCCTCCGGTCCCGTGACGCGCTGAACGCGGAAATGGCCAGGGATGCGATCAGCGGTGAGACTGCCCAGCAGCTGTCCCGCCCCAGCCCGTACGAACTGGCCTTCCTGTTGTTGTTCTGGGGCGACGAACTCCGCCGTCGTGGCGACCTGGAGCTGGCGTCCGAGCACTACGAATTCGGGATCTCCCACGCCGCGTCCGTGGCCTCGGACATGGTGACGAGCGGCTTGGCGGACCCGCATTACCGCCGAGCCGTCTCGATCCTGCTGGCCACCTGGTGCGGCCGGCTCGAGTGTCCCGGCACCCTGGGCGACGAAGACGAATTCCCGGCTGCGGCGGACTCGGCGGTGAGGGTCGGCGACCACCTGCTCGCCAGCAGGCTTTTCCTCGCCGATCCGCGGGTCCGCGGTCATGAGGGTCTCGAAGAGTTCATCCGGAGCCCACTGCCGCCGTGGACGTTCGCCGACGACCACCTTCGGAGCGGTCGGAACCAGGTCGACGCCGGGTTGTCCGGTCTGGTCGTGAATCCAGGCGATCGAAAGGCCGCGGAGGCTCGCGCTGCGGAGCTTTTCGGCGCACTCGCCGAAAAGCACCCTTCGATATTCGCCGCAGCCGCCGCACGCGTTCGCGGAACGGCCGGCCTCGAGACGCCGGAGGAGCCGCCCGCTTCTGCCGGTGGGGTGGCAGCGCAGCCTGAGCGGGAACTCCCCATCGTGCGGGCCTCTCGAGAGCGACTTCGTCGCCCGGTTCTCGCCGACGTCCGGGTACCGTCCTGGATCATCGCCGCCGAGGAGCTGGTCAACGGCCCTTGCCCGGTGCTCCGACGAGCCTGGGAGATCGGCCGGGTTCGAGGACACCACTTGCTGGGCGTCGAACACCTGTTCCTGGCTGCTTTGTCCGACAGCGAGTGCCGTGAGGCGGCTGTGGCGGCAGGAATCACCGCGAACGCCGTCGACGAGGTGCTCCGGATGGTCACGAATCCGGATGGCACGCCAGGCGGTCTGACCCAGTCGGCGCGTGCCGTGCTGGCGGGCAGTGCGATTCGGGCGTTGCACGCGGGTGTTGCGCTCGTACGCCCGCCTCACGTCGTGCTGTCGGTACTCGATGCGGCTCCATCAGCACTGATTCCCCTTTGCGCCGGGGAAACGACAGATGAGGTGGCCGTCCGGCTGCACCACGGAGCGGGACGCTGCCGGTCAGAGCCGCGACAGCAGCTCGGCCTGGGGGGAGCGTTCAGCGCGCCGGCGCGCGCCGCGCTGGCGACCGCGGTCGACGCGGCGGGCGGCACGGTGGTGAGCGTGGGCGCGCTGGCCAGTGCCGTCGTGGATGCGCCGACGGCACCGCCTTCGGTCCGGGCACGGGCGAAGGGCTTTGAACGACGCGGAGCAACCGCTGGGGGAGGACTGACTTCGCCGCTCTGGACGCCTCGTCTGCGGCACGCCTTGCTCACCGCCGGGGCGGCCTGCGCGCGATGGGCCCGCGGTGTGGATCTCATGGATCTCCTCGACGCGATGGCGGAGGCCGAGCGGTCGCCATGCCCCGCGCGGGAACGCGACGCACCGGTGCCGGACGGACAACTGCACCGCGTCCTCACCGGCGCTGCTGCTTTGGCCCGGGCCGACGGGCTTGACTTCGTCGGCCCGGAACACCTCGGGAGGAGTCTGCGGACCGGGGCGGTGCTCGAACCCGGCACCGGGCCGTGGCTGGTGTTCACCCCCATGGCGAAACAGCTACTGGCCCGCGCTGCCACTGTTGCCGGAAGGAAGACCTTGACGGTCGGGAGCCTCCGCGCCGCACTTGACGAAGCGGAGGCGAAGCAATGCTGAGGTGCACCCACAGCCCGCCGGACGCCGACTTGGTGAGGAAAGCGGCCTGCCAGGGCCGGTTCGGTGAAGCACTGGAAACGGGAATCGACTTCTTGGCCGGCCACCGGACAGGAACCGTCTGCCGCTGCGTCTTCGCCATGGATCTCGTCGAACTGGCCCTGGTGGTCGGGCAATACCCGATCCTCGAAGCCCTGTTCGAGGTCGTCATGGACGACGACGTCCAGTACCTGCCCCGCCGTGTGCGAACGAGAGGGCCGCTCATCGGTGTCCTGGCCGACATCCGAGACGGGCACACGGACGAGGTCGCCGACGACATCCGTGGGGCACGCGGCCGCGTCCCCCGGCCACTCGATTTCCGCCTGACCGTGGCCGAGGCAGCGGTGCGCGCCGGGCTGGAGCCGAGTCGGATCCCGAGGGTTCCTGCCCGCCTGCGGACACCCCGGGCCCGCTCCGCCGCGGTGGGCCTCGGACTCGCGTTTGTGGAACGGAACGACCAGGACCGGGGACGAAGCTGGCTGACCTCGGCCGCGGAAGAGGTCGAACGAGCTTGGGGAGGAAAGCCGGACTCTCTTCCCGAGACACTGGCCGGTGCTTTCGACACGTGGACGTGGGCGCGTGCGCTTCTCGGCGTCGCACAGACCGGACCGGACGCGAGGTGGCTGGTCGACCGCCTGCCGGCCTGTGCCCGGTTCTTCTCGGAGACCGGCCATCCCCGTTGGGCGGCCAAGGCTGAAACACTTCTCGCCGGGTATCACGAGCGGGCAGGCAATCACGTGATCGCCGCCCGGCTGGCTGGGCAAGCGATCACGCGTTGGGAGACCCGGTTCCTCGAGGTCGGCTCGCTCGCCGCGATCCGCGAATGGCGAGCGATCGGCAGAGAGGCCGCCAAGATCGGCCTGTCGGCCACAACCGGCGGCGGCGACCGACGGGTTTTCCTCGAGTTCGAACCCCGGACCGGCTGGTTGGGAGAGCCCGCCAAGGCCGACGAGCGTGCAGTCCGGTCGGCCGCGCGCGTCCGTCGTCTCTTCCGCTCCGACGACGTCCGATCCACATATATCGAGATGCTCGGCCTCGCCTGTGAGACCCTTGATGCAGGTGGTGCCGGAGGGCCGTTGATCGATGAACTGGTCGAGATGCTCCGGGAAGACGTCGCCGAAGGCCGGCCGCCCACCCTGCTCGCCCGCGCGTTGACACTCCGCGCCCACCACCGTCACACGTCCGGGTTACCACGAGCAGCGTTGGCAGACGACGTCGAGGCCAGGGCATTACTGGTGGATACCGGCGACGCGGAGGAGATCGGCCGCGCCGACGAGTACCTCGAGCAGCGGCTGGACGCCCTTGTCGACAAAGGTGACTGGACAGCGGCTGTCCGGACTGCCGTTGCCTTCGACGGCAGCGAAATCGATCCGACGGGACACGTCGAAGGCCAAGCCCGGCTCCGCGGTCGCGACGACGTCGTCGAGCAGGTGGCCGCGTTTCGCGTCGAGCTCGCCCGAGAAGGGAATCCCCGGGAGCTGGTGGCCGCCCTTTCGGAATGGGCGGTCAGCCGGGAGCGTCTTGGGGCCGGAGCCGGTACACCGGTCTTCACCGAGGCGATTGCGCTGGCCGAAGCGCTTCCCGGCCACGCCGAGGAAGACCTCGCGGCTCTCGTCGAAGTCCGGCTCGTCGCCGCGCGATACCGAGCCGACCCTGAACTGGGACTCTTGTTGCGTCGCGTGCTAGGCGGCCCCTTCGCGCGGCTCACGGTGCTCGCCGAGCTGACCGACACTGTTGCCGGTGACAGCGACCTGGACCCGAACACGGCGGTGGATCTGCTCGTCGAGGCAGCTGAGCGCTTGCTGGCAGCCGGGCCACCGGCCGGCCGGGGCGTCGCGTGGACGACCAATCAAGTCATGCGCTGGGCAGCTGCCATGCACAGACTGCACGCGCCGCTGTCCGCAGCTGACCTGTATCGGGCGCTCACCGGGCTTCCTGGACAACTCGGCTTTCTCGCTGTCTCCGCCCACCGCAATCTCGCGGAGGCTCTCGCCGACGCTGGAGAGGCCGAAGCCGCAGTAGCAGCAGCGAAGAAGGCGGTGGAGCTGGACCCCGAATCGGCAGGGGGGCGCCTGATCCTGGGCAGGACTCTCCTCGAATGCGCCCGGCTACAGGAGGCGAAGGAGGAGCTCGACGTCTCGTTGCAGCTGGAGCCCGCCAGTTCCTACGGGCACAACCTGCGCGCGAAGGTCCTGCACAAATTGGGCAACATCGAAGGTGCCCTCGTGGACCTGGCCGAGGCAGTCCGGCTGGCACCGGGCTACCAGTCGGCCGCGGTCGAGTACTCACGGCTATTGCGGGGGGCCGGCGAGAACGACGCAGCTTTGGCGGCGCTGGACGCGGTTGCAGCAGGACGATCTGCATCCTCATGGACGCGCTACGTATATGGGCTTGCCTTGGCCGCTGCCGGCGACCGCCGCGAAGCCGGGGAGTTCTTCCGGGATGCCTACGAGCTCGCTGTGATCCCGGTACGCGCTGCAGGAGGACTGAAGCGAGCTGGCGACCCCAACCTGGGCGTATTCCTGCTGGCGCTCGGCGATGAGGGAGCCATGTACGAAGTTCGTGCCGCACTGGGGCCAGGAACCCCCGACTGGCTGCTCGAGGATGTGATCGAGGATTTCCAGGAGATCGCCGCCGTGCTGCCTGAACGGAAGGAGACCGCCGACGAGATCGTCGCATTCATCAGCGATCTGCGATCGTCCAGGAAAAAGTGACTGACTTCAACCGGAAGATTCGAGCTTCGCGACCCGTGGACAAGGGACGGCGATGTACTGTGGTGAACTATTATCAAGGCAGAGTCTATGAACGGGTTCTCGACGATGCCCAGCCCGTTGTTGCGCGTCGGCCACGCACACTGCACCCAGACTCTGCTGCACTTGCACCACGGGTGCGATAGCGAATCAAGCCGACCGAAGCGGCTTCGTTGACCGGGTGCCTCGTGAACGCGGAGGTGTTGCCATGGCGACCGGTAAGAGCGCGGGGAATGTCGAGGTGACGGCACCGGTTGGCCGTCAACACCTGGTTGGTCCGACTCGACCACTTCCGGAGGAGTGATCATCGGTCGGTGCAGCGGGGCGCTCGAGCGGTCCTTCAGCCGGTCGATGCCCGTGTCTCGTAGTGGTGTTTCCACCGGTAGAACACGGTGGGGCTGACGCCGTAGTAGCGGAAGGTCGCCGCGACGTTGCCGCTGACTTCTTCGGCGTGACGCAGGACGGCCAGGCGCCGGTTCGCGCGCCTGACCAGGTCCTTCTCAGTCCGTACTCGCTCAGCCATGAGCCTCCCTTGAAGGGACCCGGACTGTCAACGATCTCTGTCAGTTTCGAGTTGCGGGTGCGTGGGCGGCGATCAAGACTGTGCGGAGGTCGCCTTCGTCAGGCTGTTGATAGGCGGTGTCGTTGGGGAGGGAGTACCTGCAGCCGCCGCCGAGTCGCCAGTGCGCAGTGACGACGTGGATCTTCGCGAGTCGGATTTCTGCGGTTAACCTGCTTCCCGTGATATCGGTGCCCTCTGGTATGCCTTGAGAATGTTTGTCAAGGGGCGGAACTGTCGTTGAATTTGCTTATCGGCTCGAGTTTGCGCTGGCAGGCAGGGCTCGGCGACCTGCGGCTGCTGCTGGAGTAAGTTGCCTGGTAGTGGGCGCGGGTAGATGCGCTGTTGTAGTGGACGGAGGTGGATTCCACGACAAAACTCAGGCTGTCGATCGTCCATCACGCTCGTTCGCTACCGGAATTTGTTGAATTCTGCGGGCCTTAATCCTGAGGTGCCTGCACCACTCCGTTGCCGACATCGACGGGATTGAATCCGGGTTCCAGGTCGGTGGTGACTGCCGAGCCAACAAGTCGGTCAGTGAATCGCTGCTGCGAAAACTGGCGCGACTTCATCAGCTTTTCCGCCCAAAGGGCAGCAATACCGGCGACGTGCGGGGTAGCCATGCTGGTACCGCTCATCGTTGTCAGGCCGCCGCCCGCTCGTGCCGATAGAATGTCGATGCCCGGTCCTGATATGCGCGCGCCACAGTTCGAGAAACTTGCGATGCTGAGTCCGCGCGAATTCCGCCCTACCGCAGCCACCGAGATGATGCCGTCGGCTGCCGCCGGCGGGCTTGCCGCGATGACGAAATCGGGGTCTTCGTCTCGTCTGCTCTCGTTGCCTGCGGCGGCGACCAGCAGACATGGTCCGGTGAAGCTGCTTCGGGCTTGGATCAGCGATCCGAGCCGCTCGAAAAGCAGGATGTTCGCACGGTAGCCCTCCAATGCCATCGAGGTCGCGAGTTCGATGGGGATGCCCTGGTTGTTGAGGTCGGCAACCAGGCCTGGAAAGTCGATTCCCAGCGACATCGAGATGACGTGGGCTCTGTTCTCGATTGCCCACTCGATGGCCGCCAGGATGACATCGCTGGTGCCGCCGTTGCGTCCTAGTACCTTACCGACAAGGGCGGTGTGGATACCTGGGGCCACACCGATCCGCTCGCCGTCGACGTTGCGACCGAATATCGTGCCCGCGCAATGCGTTCCGTGCCCGTGGGTGTCGCCGTCGCTCTCGTCGGTGAAGTTCCGCTGCGCCAGATCGATACCGCTGAACGCCGGATGCGAGGCATCAATGCCGGTGTCGAGGACGGCGATCGTGACGCCCTCGCCGGTGAACGGTGAGGTTTTCGCACCTACTGCCCCGATGCCCCACGTCGCACCGCTCGGTCCCGCGGGTGCGGCGCCGGTGAGTCCCACCGGGGCGATGAGTTTCACGGGTACGACCGGTGCGATGGCCGCAACGTCGCGGTGTCCGTTGATCTCCGCGACTTGGCGCGCCGTGAGCACATCCACTTCGATCGAGATGGGCCGTCTTGCCGCAGCGGTGGTCGACTCCGTGGACCCACGGGTTCGTCGCGACTCGACCTGTCTCAAGATCACGTATTTTGACGTCAGCATGATCCTTGTCTCCATCGGCAGCTTACAGACTAGCGAATTATGGTCACTGTCGTTCCATGGTCCAGGCAAGTGGAGGGTCCGGCGAACTCGAGATCACCTCACCGGTCTCGTTCGAGTTGGTGACTTACGTGCGTGCAAACTCGGAACTCGCCGCAATACCCTGAATGGCTGATCGTGGTCGAGAAGGCGGGGTGAAGAAGCGCTCGGGAGAACTGCATCCAAGCGGGCCGACTGAGTCGAGGTGTACCGTAACAAGGCCCGCGTGATATGCGACCTGCATGTACAGCTCGCGCACGTCTCAGCTCGGAGGTGTCTGTGCCGACCAGCCTCGCCAAGCCTTGGTGCCGTCTGACAATCGACGGCATGCGGCACTGTGGTCGGCTTTGGTGAACCCAGTTTCCACCATGTCGAACCGATTCACCTCAGGTCAGCTCACCGCGCTCGCGGAGGCACTGCCTCCCGGCACCCGGGCGCGAGCCGTACTGCGTTCAGCAGGGTTTCCGCTCGCGCATCTTCCGGTCGCCTCCGGGTTGTCCCGGCTGGAGTTCTGGCAAGCCATCGACGAAGCTCTCGAGTCCGGGGTTCTGGAGTCGGGCCACCGCCGGGTGCTGGCTGCCGCCAGGGTGGTGTATCCGGCCCATCCCGTCTTCAGGGCCACCACGGTGGCCAGCCTCCTCGTAGTCGCCGCGGCCCCTGCCGACGAGGGCCTGATTCAGCCTGATCGCGAGTTCAGGGTGATCGAGACCGCGGTGGAGCGCCTCTCCGTCACCGTTGACCACTGCCCGGCCGCCGAACTTCTCGATCTCCGGCGCATCTTGTCCGCCCGCCCCGACATCCTGCACCTCATCTGCCACGGCCGGTCCGGTGAGCTGATCTTCCAGGACGCGTCGGGGAATGCTCGTCCCGTGCCGGTGGAGACCCTGGTGAGCTTGCTGCGCACCTATCGTGCGGAGGCCGGCGCCGCGTTGTCGGGCATCGTCCTCGGATCGTGCTACGGCTCCGAGATCGTCCATGCGCTGGGCGAGGTCGCGGATGTCGTGATCGCCCACGAAGGGGATCTGGACGACGAGTGCGCCATAGCGTTCGCCGGGGAGCTGTACCGCACACTTCCCGACGTCGACGACCTCGGGACGGCGGCCGCCGTGGCGGCCCGCCACGTCGCCGTGTCGGGCGACGCCTGCGCGAGCATGGCCGACACCCTCGTCGTCTGGCCGGTGGGCGGGTGAACCGAGCCGGCGTGTCCTCCTCGGTCGCCCGGTGGGTGGCCGGACAGCTCGCCACCGTCGGCCGGGCGGCCGTTCCGCCCGGACCGGCGGGTTCCGCCGGAGCTGCCGACGGGTCGTCGCCGGTTCCTTTCGGCCAAACGGTGCCGAAGGCGGGCTCGGCCCAGCGGATGGGCGTCCGCCAGCTCCGGGTTCCGCAGATCACGGCGATCCGGGGCTCGCACTGTTCGTCCGCCATTCACGAGACCCCGGACGGCCGGCTGCTGCTCGCCACCGGGGGGAGCGACGGCGTTCTGCGGATCCTGGCTCTCGACGACACCGGACACGAAGCTCGGTTCCTCGACGGCTTGGACACCTTCGGCGAAGGCTTCAGATCCTTGTCCTGGCAGCCACTCCCCGATGGCCGCCTGCTGCTGGTCATGGTCTTTTCCGGTGGGTCGACGTGGTTGTGCACGGTCGACCCGAGTGACGGTGCCATCGAGGACAGGAGGCTGGTCATCCCGGCTCCCGGCTCGGTCACGGTCGTCGATTGCTGCCTTGGCCCCGGCGGGCGCCTGTTGCTGGCTGTCGGCCGCTCGGACACTCGGCGCGTTGTGATCAATGAAGTGAACCTTCAGCAAATGTCGTCGTCGGAACTCATCAGTTTCTTCATCACGGGCCCCCCTTCTTCGCTTGCCTGGCACAATGCCTCCGAGCTCCTGCTGGCCTGTGGAGGCGCGGGTTTCGATGTCGTCGTGTGCAAGATCGACATCGACGGTAAGCACGTTTCCCAGCATCCGGTTCACGCCGAGCTGGCCCATGTTTCGCAGCTTTCCTGGTATGCCGCGTCCGGCGGGCGCCTCCTGCTGGCCTGCCTGAACAGACGTCGGCCCGATCCCGGCAGCGGCCTCAACGAGCCGTACCGGTTGAACGACATCGGAGTCTTCGAGGTCGACCCTCCCAGCGCCGAGACCACCCTCGTGCAGATGCTCGCCGAGGAGTCCGCTAGCGTGGCCGGTTCCTTCTCGTGGTGCGGCCTGCCCGACGGCGGCGTGCTGCTGATCGTCGCGCGATCCCGGCGCCCGCTCCAAGTCTGGAGTCTCGGGCTTGCGGAGCGCGAGTTCGGCCTGGTGGAGGAGCAGCCTCCCTTGACCGCCTGGGCGCAGTCCACGTCGTGCTGCCTGACGAGCAAGGGCAGGCTGCTCTGCGTCATCTCCGGGATGCCGCTCCACGAAGGCCAGATCGTCGAGGTCTACGACCGTTCGCTGTCCGGTGAGAACGGCACCGCGGCGCTGGGGCAGCCGGTGCGGTCGTCGTTCGGCCCCGGCGTCCGGTGGTGCTCGGTCGCCGGGGTACTCCAGCTGAGCGACGCCGGGCTGGGGCTGGGACTGGGGCTGGTTGACGACATCGTGTCCATCACCGGCCCAGCGGACAACGCCGAGGCGTCCTCTCTCCACAATCCCGTGCTGGCCGGTGCGCTCGGCACCGGCGGCCTCGGCCGGCTGCGGGGGCTCCGGTGGCCACCGGAGGCGCGGGTGGGCTTCGCCGGGTTGTTGTGCGCCGAGCTTCCCGCGGTCACCGAGTGGCTGCCACCCGACGGGACGTCGAGGGCGGAGTTGCTGCGGGAACTCATGTCGACCTGGACGGTGGCCGCCGAGAGCGCCACCGTGGAGTTCGACATCAAGGCTGTGGTGTCGGCGTTGGCCGCGGTGGACGACGACGTCATCAGGCTGTTGGAGGTGCTGGGGCCGAAGCGGGTCGCGGCCGACCCGACCATGCCGTTGCGCCTTCTCGACCGCGCCCGGCGGATCCCGGCGCTGCCCGTCCGGCTGCGGTTGCTGCTGACCGCAGGTGACCGTTGCGAACGGACGAACGTGCAGGCGGGCGGGGTGGAGCGGACACTGGACTCGCGGCCGACGGCGGTGCGGCACGGCAGCCCTGACAGCCTCGTTCCCGCTCACCTGGCGCTGACGCTGAGCGTGGGCGCGCTCGAGCAGGCCGTGCTGGAGGCGGGGCAGCAACTGCTGTACCGCCGGTACACGGTGCCGAGCCGGCCGCCGCTGCGGCCGGTGGCACTGGTGCTCGACACCTCGCCACCCACGTTCGGGCCGATCGAGACGGTGTTGCGCACCGTCGCCCACCTGGCCGTCGTCATGTCGTGGCAGGCCGAGGTCACCCCGGTGCTCGTCACGCTGACCCGCCCCACCCACGCGCGGGAGCTGGGTTCCGCCGAGGGACTGATGGACGTCTGGACCAGCCGGACCCTCGCGGCACCCGATCCGGCTCCGGCGATGGCGACGGCCGCGGGGACCGGCTTGCCGGTCGTGGTCCTGACGACGCACCACGTGGCGTTGGCGCACCTCTCGGCGAAGCATTCCGGTGGAGCGCGGTTCGTCACGACGCACGGCCCCCGTGACCGTTCACCCGGCATCGCAAAGGCCGGCCGGCACTTCCACCTCCCCTTCGATCCCGGGCCCGAGCAAGTGACCCGCGTCCTCACCGAGTTGCTCACGCCATGACGACCGCAGCGGACCAACGAACCGGGCCACGGTGGCAGCCCGGTGTTCTCGGGGTGCCCGGAGCGGGCGGGAAGGTCACGTGCCTGCTCTGCCCCCACGCTTGCGTGCTTGCCGAAGGGCAGGTGGGCGCGTGCGGAGTACGGCGCAACCGCGGCGGCGTGCTCGAGACGTCGACCCACGCGGTCACCGTCGTGCACCTCACCAACATCGAGCGCAAACCGTTCTACCACGTGCGACCCGGCAGCCGGGTCCTCACGATCGCGGGGCCGGGCTGCACTTTCCGGTGCCGCTACTGCATCAACTACTCCCTGTCCCAGTACGGTCAGGACGACGAGGTGCCCTGGCGGGCGCAGGCCGCGGACCCGGCGGAGATCGTCCGGCGTGCGGTCGAGGAGGACGCCGGGATCGGCATGTCCTACACGGAGCCGGGACTCGCGATCGAACTGGCGGTGGACATCGCGAGGCTTGCCGAACCGGCCGGCGTGAAACTGCTGTGGAAGAGCAACGGCTTCCTCACCAGGAAAGCGGTCAAGCACATCGCCGGTCACCTCCACGCCGTCAACATCGATGTGAAGGCCGCCGACGAGGAAGCTCACCAACGGCTGACCGGGGCGGGGCTCGCTCCCGTGCTGCGGGCCATCGAGCTCCTGCGGGACGCCGGCGTCTGGGTGGAGGTCAGCACCCCCCTGGTACCGGGCACCGCGTCCGAGCCGGGGCAGCTGGCCCGCATCGCTTCGACGCTGGCCGCGATCGACCCGGCGATGCCGTGGCACCTGGTGCGCTTCACACCGGAGTACCGGATGCGGGACTGTGCGCCGACTGCGCCACGGCTGCTGGAGGAGGGCCGGCGGATCGGGTTCACCGCCGGTCTGCGGTACGTGTACGTCGAGCGTGCGCTCGGCGAGCAAGGTCGGGCGACCTGCTGTCCCGCCTGCGGAACCACCGTTGTCGCCCGCGGTGTCTGGTCGACCCACAGCGTGCTCCTCGACGACGAAGGCCACTGCCCTGGCTGTGCCCACCCGATTCCGGGCCGATGGAAATGAGGCTTCATGACGACTGCCGCCGCTGACCGCGGTGCACCGGACCGGGTCTACGTGGACGAAGTTCCCGATCTGATCGAGCCCGACGAGTACGGCGACCACCCCGAGGGCGATCTGGTGCGCCTGCGCATCTCCGTGACCGAAACAGGGGTCGAGGTGCTGGGTGACGCGTTGCGCCCGGCCACGCTGGAGGCCGTGCTGCGGGCGGTCGCGCCCGGACCGGTCGAACAGATGTTGTGCGGCTGAACCGTGGACGACGTCGAGCGGTTCGAGGACGGCCGGCTACGGGGCATGAACCCCCAGCCCGCGGGTGAGGCGATCACCGCCGGCGGCCGGGCGGTGACCAGCCCCGCGTCGTCGTGGAACCACGATCGTTGTGGCCGGTGCGGGCAGACGTTCCGGCGCGGCGACGCCGTGGAGGTCACCACCAGTCCCCGCTTCGTCGTGGTGCACACCGATCCGTGGCTGGCCTGCGGCGGCGACGGCGACGCAGCCGGGTCACCGGACCTCGACTCGGGCTTCGCCGCCGGGTTGCTGCGCGCTTTCCCGCCTGCCGGGGGGATCCCGGTGCACCGGTTGGCCGCCGGCGACTGGCGAGTGGCCACTCCGGACCTGGCCGACCCGCCGCGATGCCTCTACTGCGGACACACCTTCCGGGCCGGCGAGCACGTCGTCGTCTGCCCGTGCGGGCCCTCGACCCCCCGGTGTGGCGCCGCCGTCCACCGTGATCCCGCGGCCGGCCTGAGCTGCTGGGAAGCGTGGCGGCCGGACAGCACGCTTTCGGTCTGCCCGGTGACGCTGGCCCGGGTGCGGGGGACGCGATGACGGGGACACGGCACGACCGGCACGACCGCATCCCCGGCTGGGACCAGGCGCGGGTCTCGGCCGCCCGCGTGGTGGTCGTGGGTGCCGGTGCGCTGGGCAACGAGGTCGTCAAGAACCTCGCCCTCGCCGGGGTCGGGCGGATCGTGCTCTGCGACCCGGACACGGTGGCCCTCGGCAACCTCAGCCGCACGGTGTTGTTCCGCCAGGCCGACATCGGTCGTCCCAAGGCCCGGGTCGTGGCGGAGGCGGTCGCCGGCCTGGCACCCGGCACCGTGGTCGACCCGAGGGTGCGGGACCTGGTCTCCGGCGTGGGGCTGGGGGAGCTGGCGGACGCGACCGTCGTGATCGGCTGCCTGGACAGCACGCGGGCCCGCCTGCAGCTGCTGGGCCGCTGCGCACTGGCCGGCGCGCCCCTGGTGGACGGCGGGACGACGCCGTGGGGCGGAGAGGTCCGGTTGCGGCTGACGACGACCGAACCGTGCTACGCGTGCACACTCACCGCGGAGCAACGCGCGGAGTCGGACGATCGGTGGGCGTGCGTGAGCGACGTGCCGGGGCGCCCGGTGCCGTCGTCCATCGTCGGGACGGCGATCGTGGCGGGCTGGAGCACTCTGGTGGCCTTGCGCACCGTCCTGGGCGACCCGCCGCCCTACCGGTTGCTACGCGTGGACGGCCCGTCGGGCGAGACGTCGCCCGTCGTGGTCGGCCGTGACCCGGACTGCCCTTTCCACCGGCCGCTCGACGGCCCCGTCGAACCGGTGGCGGTGGGCACCCACGACACCGTCCGGTCGCTGCTGGCGGAACTTCCCGCCGGCGCGGTTCCGCTCGCCTGGGCGCCCTTCCCGCGACCCGATCGCGGGCCCGGTGCCGTGGGCCGCCGGACGCTGTCGCTCCGGGACGCCGAGCCGGGCACCCGACTGGAAGACCTCGGTGTCGCGCCGGAGGAAGTGCTGGCCGTCCGTCTCGTGGAAGGGGAGTACCGGTGGCTCCGACTGAAGGGCTGAGATCCGGCCGGGACGACGAGTCCGATCCCGGT
Source organism: Amycolatopsis sp. NPDC048633 (assembly GCF_040650695.1). Classification (NCBI taxonomy): domain Bacteria; kingdom Bacillati; phylum Actinomycetota; class Actinomycetes; order Pseudonocardiales; family Pseudonocardiaceae; genus Amycolatopsis; species Amycolatopsis sp. NPDC048633. The sequence continues at coordinate 278,167 of NZ_JBEZHS010000005.1, read as the reverse complement.
GCATCGGGATCGGGGAGACCGGTTCCGCCGGAGCAGGACATCGCGCTGAGCGCCGAGGAGCTCGACGAGCTCCTTGTGGCGTTCATTGGGGCCTTTCGCATCCGCGCGGCCGCCGAGCGTGCCGTGCGTCGCTTGGGCTTTCCGGTGGCTGCCCTGCCGGGCTTCGACAACCCCTCCGACTTCTGGAGCAACATCTTCCTGGAGGTGGAGAACGGCATTCTCGACACCACGGCGGCGAACTGGGAACTGCTGATGTGCGGGCTGCGCGTGTACCCGCGCAACGAGACGTTCCGGCGTCTCGCGGTTCGGTACGGCCTCGTCCAGGACGCATCGCCGCAAGCGGTGCCGGAACCACCCGCGGTACCGGCACCCCTTGCCGCCAGGCCGGCCGACGTGGCCGGCGGGCCGGCACCGGAAGCCCGGCAGGCGGGCCACGAGCTGCCCTCGGTCGGGGACACCTGCCACGTGATCGTGCGGGCCGGGTCCGAGGACGCACGCGACGACGCCTACAAGGTGCTCGCCGGTCTCGGGCTGGACCCCGCCGAGGAATGGTCGACCGCCAACGCCGTCTCGTTCCGGCTGTCGAGCGCCGATGCCGGTGCGGTGCGGCGGCTGCTCGACGCCACCACCCTCGGCTGGACACTGGTCCCGCCGGGGGTGCCGGACTACCTCATCGCCCGGCTCTACATCGACGGTCCGGACGGCCGGCGGTTCCGCATCGAGGACGCGCCCGCTCAGCAGACGATGGGCCACATCGCCTCGGAGCTCATCCACACCCAGTACCCCGGGGACTTCGCCGGGAGAAGGCAAGCGGTCGTCGATCACGTCGACGATCGGGGCACGCGAAGGCGGGTCCGCGGGGAGGACACCCTGCACGACGCCGGAATCCGGGACGGCGACCAGCTGAGGGTCGGTTTCCAGGCGACGGCGGGGAGCAACCCGCTGGATCGCCAGGACGCCATCTTCCGGGTGCGCAAGCAGATGCGCGACTACGCGGCGGCGCACCCCGGGTTCGAGGTACGCGTCGACTCCGATCTGCTGCCGATGGCCTACCTGATCTCCTTCAGCGCGCCGAGCTGGGCGCCGCCTGCCGAGCCCGGCGGCCCGGTGCGCCGGACCGACCGCCACGAGGTCGAGATCGAGCTCGGCCCGGAGTTCCCCATCACCCCGCCCCGGGTGGTGTGGCGCTCGCCGATCTTCCACCCCAATGTCGCCCCGATGTACGACACCCCGGAACGCCGGGTGGCGAAAGAGATGCGGGGCACCGTCTGCCTCGGCCTGCTGCAGACGTCCTACCAACCCGCCATGAGTTTCGGTGAGCTGTGCCAGATCCTCGTCGACATGGCGGGCTACCGGAACTACAGCCTGGTCGAACGCGTCGAGCACCCTGACGGGCGCGTCGAGCTGCTGCCCAACGTGTACGACGCGAACGCACGTGCCTGGGTGGACGCGAACCCCGACCGAATCCGCGAGATCGGGGGTATCGACCCGAGGACACTGAGTGGGGGAGAACCGGGGGACCGTACGGAACCCCACTATCCGAATGTCATCTTCCGGCAGGATGCGGAGTCGATCTGATGGCCGTGGAGCTGGCGATCTATCGCACCGACGACTACGTTCCGTACACTCGCCTGCCCATTTTGCCGATTCTCCGCGCAGTGTTCGAACCGGTGCTGAAACAGTCCCTGGCCGGTTGCCGGTTCATCCTGCGGGTGCTTCCCATCGCCGATTCCGCCGCCTTGGGAGACGCGCCGGAACTGGTCAACCTGCGTAGCAGCCACGGTTACCTCCACGTGCGGATCATGCGTGCGGGCGAGGTCATCTACCAGCACCCGCACCCGATCAGCGAGGTCGTCGGGCGGCCGTTGCGCACTCTGCTGGCCGATCGGGATCCCGACGAGACCAACTGGGGGTATGTCATCGACGGACCCACGCTGTCATCGCTGCGGCTGACTCGTCCCACACCGGCCGTGAGCGGGGTGATGCGGATCGACGCCAAGCCGGGCCGCGCGCTGTTCGACCTGCACGAGATCGAGCAGCCGTTGCCGCCGGAGATCTCTCTCGCCGAACTGGGGCTGGCTCCGCCGGGAGGTTCTCATCCGGTTTCGGTCCTGGTTCCGGAAGAAATCCATTCCGGCTTCACGAGCGGGATCGAATTCGACGAGGACGTCGAGGACGGCGGTTTCCTGGTCGGCAAGGTCTACCGCCTGGCCGACCCGGTCGACCACCTCGTGGTGCGGGTGTCGCAGGTGGTGCCCGCCGAACGCACCGGCGCCTCGATGTTCCACTTCACCTTCACCGGGGAGAGTTTCCTCCGCATCAACGACCAGATCTCGCAACGCGACGACGGGCAGCAGCTGGTCGGCTGGTATCACACCCATTTGTTCCCCGCCACCGAGCACCTCGGGCTTTCCAGCATCGACGTCGCCCTGCACACGAGCACGTTCCGCAGGCCGTGGCAGATCGCGGCGCTCGTCAACCTTTCGAAAACCGGCCGCACGCTCCGGTTCTACGCCGCTCACCACGGCAGCGTGGCCCTGACCTCGTACCAGGTGACCCGGTGAACGGGGACTCGACCGCCCGGCGAGTGCTGACCTGGGCCGCTTCGCCGAGCGGGGCACCGCCGTCCGGACCGTTGAGCAGAACCACCGGCCTGGCCCGGCCCACGGACGCCACCCTCGAGGCCGCGCGAGAGCTCCTGCGCACGGGGGCGGGGCGGGCGGGACTCCCCGCACCCGTCCTCGGTGACCGCGGTCCGGCCGGCGCCGGGGTCATCCTGCTCGCGGCGGCCATCGGCGGACGAAGCCTGACCAAACCCGCGGCACGGCTGGCGACCGCCGTCGCGGCGCCCCGGCCCCACGCGGATGGCCGCTGGAACGACGCCGCCGCACGGCATTTCGTCGTCGCTCCGTTCCTGGGGACCGTCGCGCCGCCACCGCCGTTGCCGGTCGTGTACCCGGCGTCGACCGCGGCGTCCGCGCGGGAGGTGCCGCTGCCGGAAGTACTGCTGAGCCACTCGCCCCTCACCCGGGTGCTCCACCGTCCGCCGCTCCAGGAGCTGCGTGCGGGCACTACCGACCCGGACGTCAGGACGGCGATGGAGCTGATCACGCGACCCGGTGGGCGAGCGCTGCTCACCACCACGTTCGCCGCGTGGCGGAAGTCGGCGGAGGTACTCGGGTGGCGGTCCGACCTGATGCAGCTGCTCGTCATCGGCCACCCGGACGTCGTGATCGACGTCTACGTGCTGGCCAGGACCGTGCACGGCGAAGAGTGGGACGAACGGATCAGGGTGGCCCGCCGGGAGCTGTCCCGGCCCGGGTTGCCGACGGACCTGCATCTGCAGACCGTGCGTTTCTGGGCCCCGCTGGCCCAGATCCGGGCGCGCAACGGGGGTTTCCTGCGCGAACACCCGTATCTCGACGGCTGCCAGCGGGCTCTGCAGCTCGTCGACCGTTACCGGCTGGGTGCGAGGCGCGCGGCATGAGACGTGGTGGAAGAACCGAGATAGTGCTCGTGTCCCCGGACCCGCAGGAGCTGCTCAACGCGTGGATGCTGCGGTCGCAGGAAAATCCGGCGTCCACGGTCCGCGAGTTCCTGCTCGCTCACCCGGCGTTCTCGACGACCGAGCTCACCAACGACCACCTCGACCTGCCGATCGGTCGCGTGTCCATGCGGTCGGTGGCTCCGGGCACGGACGTTCCGACGTGCCTGCCTCCCGGACTGCCGCCGCCCGGGCAATGGGGAGCGGCTTCGTCCGGCCCAGCCGTGTCCGAACCCCCGTCGCGGGACATCGGAGACGCGGAGTTCGTGACCGCGGTCGTGGACGTCCCGCCCGGCCACCCGGAAGAGCTGACGGAGAAAGAGGCCACGCTCCGGGCACACGACGACGAGCTGAACGCCGCGGCCGGCTACCTGAACAACGGGCTCTCGGTCCTGGTGCGGTGCGAGAAGCTGCTTGTCGAACACCTCGCGGCCGAAGTGGCGCTGCGTTCCCTCCGCCCGAAGCACATGGTCCGCGTGGGTGGGCAGGACGCGCTCCCCAGCCTGAATCCGGCCGGGGCGAACCCGCTGGCCGGTGCGCGCAGGGCGGCGGTGCTGGCCGAGCTCGACCACATGCTGGCCAAGGCACCGCTCGGCGACGTGATCGTCATCCCGCACCTGGACCTGCTCGCCGGGGGCAACGACGCCAGCCTGAGCAGCGAGGCACGCGAGGTCACCGACCTGCTGTACGAGCACAGCGGCGCGGTTCTGCTCGGCTTCGTCGATCCTTCGCTGGTCCTGCACGAGGTGCTGGCCAACCGCTTCGCGGTGCGGCTCGCGATCGACATCCTGCCTCGCGAGATCAAAGGGGCCGACGGCTCGCCGGTTCCCATCGGCCGCGCGCTGGTGACCCGGCGGGAGGCCGAGATGTTCAGCGGCTTCGACGCGGACGAGCTGTACAAGCACGTGGCCGGCATGAACGCCGTTCGGCTGCGGCACGCGCTGCGCTACAGCGCCCAGCACTACCGGGACAACCGTCCCGCGGCCGGCGGCGCGGGCGAGCAGGCGACCTTCGCGGCGCTGCTGCAGGAGCTGCGCCTCTTCAAGGCCCGCACGTCGACCGGCTCCTTCGAAGTGCCCAGCGTCCCGTTCGACGCCATCGGCGGGTACGACGACGTGAAGGCCGACCTCTCCGAGGCACTCGACATCGTCGGGGGCTCGGTCGACCTGCCCCAGCACCTGCGGCACGACCTGGTTCCGCGCGGGTTCGTGTTGCACGGTCCGCCGGGAACCGGCAAGACGTTGTTCGCCAAGGCGATCGCGACGCGGCTTCGCGGCACCATCCAGGTCGTCTCCGGACCCGAGATCACCGACATGTACGTCGGCGAGAGCGAACGCAAGCTGCGTGAGCTCTTCGCCGAGGCCCGGAGGAACGCGCCGGCCGTTCTGGTCTTCGACGAGTTCGACTCCATCGCCGGGCAGCGCACCGGCCGCGACGACGGCGGCAGCCGGGCCGGCAACGCGATCGTCGCCCAGCTGCTCACCGAGCTGGACGGGTTCCGCCCGGAAGTACCGGTGATCATCGTCGGGACGACCAACCGGATCGACCTGATCGACGTCGCCCTGCTGCGGCCGAGCCGGTTCCGGCCGATCAAGATCGACCTGCCGAACCAGGCCGCACGCCACGAGATCGCCCGCTGGCACGCCAAGCACTTCGGCGTGCCGGCCGGCGAACAGCTGCTGGCCAGTGTGGCGCGGGCGACCGAAAGCCTGAACGGTGACGAGATCAGGTCCGTCTTCCGTGACGCGCGGGCGGCTCAGCTCGTCGGAGAACGGCGCGGCCTGCCGATCGAGCCGGAACGCATCGGTGAACTCGTCGGCACCCTGCTGCGCGCCCGGCAACAGCAGGACATCGACCGGACCGGCGCCGGCCCACGGGGCCGGACGACCGGTAACACCGGCGACCGGCGCTGGGTCCCGCTGTCGACCGGCCGCCCCGCCACCGACGCGATCCGGGACACCCAGGACCACTCCGTCGCCGAGCTGACGGTGGACGTGCCGAATGACGACACTCGGAGGAACAATGACTGACACGATGGCCGTGCCATCGCTGAACGACGCCATGAAGGTGCGAAGCGGCAAATTCAAGGCGAGGCTCGAGGACGTGAAACAGCACTACATCGGCCGGGACGATGTCGTGGACCTGCTGGGGCTCGCCGCGGTGTGTCAGGAGCACGTGCTCCTGATCGGCCCGCCCGGGACGGCCAAGAGCGGTCTCCTCGACCGCTTCGCCCGCATGCTGGGGGTCGGCTACTTCAACTACCTGCTGACCAGGTTCACCGAACCCGCCGAGCTCTTCGGTCCACTCGACCTCGAGGTCTTCAAGAACGAGAGCCGGTACCAGATCAAGACCACGGACATGCTGCCCGACAACGAGATCGTCTTCCTCGACGAGATCTTCCAGGGCAGCTCGGCGATCCTGAACACCCTGCTGACGCTGGTCAACGAACGGACCTTCCACAACGGTTCGCACCCGACCCGCGCGAAGCTGATGACCATGCTCGGTTCGTCCAACGAGATGAGCGACGAGCCGGTGCTCAATGCGTTCAGCGACCGCTTCCTGCTCAGGAACAACGTCCGGTACGTGCCGGAGGACGACCTGGAGGACCTGCTCGAGCAGGGCTGGACGCTGGAGCGCGGCGCCCTCCGGCACGACGTCACCCGAAACGGCGAAGCCGGTCCCGACGTCCGGCGCACGGAAGTGGTCTTCGGTCTCGAGGAGCTGCGCTCGCTGCAGCAGGCCGTCGCGACGATCGACCTCCTGCCGGTGCGCGAGACCATGGCGGCGGTGGCCCGCTCGTTCCGGTCGGAGGGCATCCGGTTCTCCGACCGCCGGATCGTCAAGGCGCAGAAGGTGGTGGCCGCCTCGGCTTTGCTGGCCGGCCGGGCCGCCGCCACCACGACCGACCTGGCGGTCCTGTGCAACATGTGGGCCGATCCGCAGGACGCCGAGTCCATCCAGCGGATCGTGTCGGAGCACGGGATCCCGGTGGCGGCTTCCCGCAGCAGCGCCCGGGTGACCGCGGAGATCCGGCTGGACCTGCAGGAGCTGAGCACCCGGGCCGCGGCCGTGACCGGCGGACCGGAGCTGCGTGAAGCACTCGGCCGGCTGCAGAAGCTCAACCTCGAGGTCCGGCGGGACCACCCGAACGAGCCGGAACTGAGCCGGGACGTGATGAAGGTCCTCCGCGGCGCGGTGACCCGGTACCGGGAGCTCCACGATCACGAAGGTCTCGGAGATGTGTAACCCGCGCCGCGTCCGGGTCCGGGCGACGCGTGACCTCCAGCGGACCTGGGCCGACGAAGTGCGCCGTCAGGTGACCCGCCGCGGCACCGTCGCCGGTGAGGCCCGGATCCGCGAGCCGCTCGCCGCCGACATCGGTGCGCCGACGCTCGCCGCGCTCGCCACCGTGCTCGAGCGCAGCGACGACTGGGACTGGGACGGTGAACGGTTCACGCACCCGCTGGACGGCGGGCTGATCACTCTGGACCCGGTGACCCGGGAGCTGGAGATCGTGGCTCGCCTCACGGACGAAGTCGCCGTGACCGGTGAGGCGCGGCAGGCCATCTCGGGCACGGTCGAAGAACGCATCGACGTGGTGGGTGAGGGCGTCTGGTACGACGACGGCTACGGGGGCTGGACCGCGCGTACCGCACGTGAAGAGGCCCAGCAGGACGCCGAGCGGGCCTTGGCGCGGGAAGCCGACGCGCTCGTGGCCCGGCGCCGGGCCGAGGCCGAGGCGCGAGAGGCCGGGCGGCTCGACGCCGCCGCCTCGGCCGACGCCGATCGTGCCATGGCCGAGGCGACGGCGGCTCGGCGCCGCGAGCTGGAAGCCGCTGCCGTCGCGCGGCTCGACCTGGTCGGCGTGCAGGGGCGCAACCTGTTCCATGCCGTGCTCGCCGAGGCGTACCGCGACGCGATCGTGGCCTACGCGCGCAGTCACGGCGCCGGGGACGTGCTGTGCACCGACCACGACGGCGTGCTCGAGATCCAGTTCGAGATGCCGGCATGAGGGTCCGGGTGCACTTCCGGTACAACTCCGCGACCGGCGAAGTGGAGATGTTCACGGTCGAAGCGGTCGACGCGGATGTGTCGGACGCCGACCACGACCGCCGGCACGACGCGGCCACCACCCGGATCGCCGGGGTCGTGGACCGGCACCCCCTGATCGACGAGGTCGTGTCCGTCGAGGCGGCACCCGAGCCGGTGGAGACCGTGTTCCCCGGCCGGCAGGAGCCCCCCGAGAGCGAAGGCCGCCGTGTGGAGGAACCCCGCCGTGGTTGACGCCCGACTACTGGAGAACGCGGCCCGCTGCTACGAGCGGGCGAACCAGCCCGCGGAGGCTGCGCGCTGCTACCGCGAGATCGGCGCGCACCGGCGATCTGCCGAGCTCCACATGCGGATGGGCAACCTGCGTGAGGCGGCTTTCGACTACGCCCACAGCAACCAGGTCCACCTCGCCGCGTGGCTGCTCGTGCACGACTGCGCCGATCCGGTCGCCGCACGCGCCGTCCTGGCCAAGGACGCGGTCGCGGCGACGGGGGCCGGACCGGCGCGACCTGCCGACCTGCGCCGGCTGGCGGTCACCGCCCGCTGCGCTCTGGCGGAACGAGCGCCGGAAGCCGAGGTGATCGCCTTCCTCGGCGAAATCTGTGCCGACTTCCGCGTGTTCCGGCCCAACCACGACGGCGTCGTGGAGACCTGGTGCGTCGAGATCGCCGAGGTGATGCGGCGCGACGACCAGGCTCAGCTGATCTTCGCCGCCGCCGTCTCCGGCCGCAGGAGGGGAGCGCGTGAACGCTGGCTCGCCTGGGGGGAGAAGAAGTTCGGCATGACCCTGGTCCTGCCGGACGAGGAACGAACACGGAACGGATAGCCCATGGCCATTTTCCCACGACGACGCCGGTCGCCGGAAGGTTCGCCGCCCGACCCGTCGGGCACCGCAGTCGGCGGCATCCAGGAGATTCACCACCGGCCGGACCGGAAACCGCCGCCGGCAACCGCGGTGGCACCGCCGCCTGCCGCCGCGGACCAGCCGCCGCAACCGGCCCCGGCCTCGGAGCTCGTCGGCCGGTTCCCGTCCGCGGCGGCGGCGCTTGCCTTCAACGGGGAGCTGATCAGCCTGGGCCTCGGCGAGCGCGCCACGATCCTGCACGACAGCGGCGCGAGCACCTGCTGGGTCGCGGTCGTCGTGCCCACGCCGCTGGGCCGCGAGCTGATCACGACGTGCGGCGGCCGGGGCTACCTGCGCGTCGGCGACCGGTTCGTGCCGGAGCGGGGCTGGGGTGCGGCGGCGCCGCTGCGTCCGGCCGCGAAAACGTGGGTCGGCCGTCCGGCCGACGGTGAGCCGGTGAGTGGCCTCCGTGAGGCGACCCCGCGAGACCTGATCCGGCTGGCGGGGCTCCATTCCGTGCGGGAGGCATCGCCGACGCGGGTGACGGTGCTGTCCGCGGGTTTCGGCGTGGGGCCGCTGGTCCGCCGGACCCTCGAACTCGGGCTGCGCGTCACGCACCGGCCGGTCGAACTCCGGCCGTTGTTCACCGACGGCGCTGGCTCGACCGACACCGCGGGCTCCGTGCTGATCGCCGTCGAGATCTCGAGACCGCCCGCGCGGAGTGGTGACGTCACCGCGTCCTTGCCGGAAAGCCTGCTGCGGGCGTTGGATCTCGATCCCCAGCTGCTGCTCTGCCGGATGCCCGGCGACGAACTGCTGGTCCAGTACGGGCTCGGTGCCGCATTGGCCGACGGTCAGCTGCTCGACCTGGTTCCTCCGGGCCGGCGCTGGGTCTTGGCCGACGCGGTCTTCGGGTGCGCCGTCTTCCGCGATCTGGCAGAACCCCGCGACAGCACAGGCCTGGTGCGGCGGCATCCCATCTACGAGATCGCTTCGCCGGTACTCGGGGGACGCCCGAGCACCGTGGAGCCGGTGGCGGTGAACGTCGTCGCCGACCGGGTCGAGACAAGCCATGTCGACGCGATCCTGCTCGAAGACGACGACCTGCCGCTGCTTTCCCTTCTCCTGCAGGGCCATCCGCTGGCGGAGCAGGCCTGGATCAGCTTCGGCCGCGACCGACACCTGCTCTTCGCCGCAGGCGGTCTGCTGCAGCGGCTCCCAATCGGGGAACCGCTGTACCGGATGGGGCCGGGAGCGCTGTACCTGCCGGTGGGGTACCGGCTCTCACCGGTGCTGCCGGCCGCCGCCCGGCGGGAGCTGTTCGAGGCCGACGGCGGGCACGCGGTGATCCTGCTCCCCGGCCGGGGACTGGCGTTCGACGTCTCGGAGCCCTCGCGCGAGCCGGTGTGGACGCTCTGGGCGGGCGAGCTCCCGGAGATCGACTGGCAGCTGCCCGACGAAGCCGTCGAACGGCTCGAAGCAGTGGAAGCCGAGTTCCGGCCGAAGCCGGAGGCGCGCCGCCCGGCCCCCAGGACGCCGCGACCGTACACACCCCCGGTCGCCGCCGCGCGGCCTGCCGAGCCGGTGCGGGCCCGTACGTGGCGGGACGAGGCCTGGGAGCACGAGACGGCCGGCGACCTGGTCGCCGCGGCGAAGCTGTTCGAGCGCCACGGCGAACCGGTCACCGCGGCACACCTGTACGAGGCCGCCGCCAGGGCCGACCGTCCGACCGGCGCTCGCCGATGACCGCGACCGCCGAGCTGGACGCATGGTTGTCCGCCCAGCTGGCCACCGTGGGCCGCCAGATCTCGCGGGGCCCGGTGGCGGTGGCGCCGCAGGCGGACACGGAGCCAGGTGGCGGCGGCGAGGCGTGGACCGGTGCGTACCGGGTGACTTCGGTCGTCGACGTCGTCCCGGGGATCTTCGAGTACCCTCCCAAGCCGTTCCTGGTGTCGGCGTGGCACCAGCTGCCCGATGGCCGTGCTCTGCTCGCGACGGGCGAGGTGGACAACGCGTTGCGGCTCTGGGCCGTCGACCCGCACCTGGGAAGCATGACGCCACTGGCAAGCAGCGGACACGGCGGTCTGATCACCGGCATCGCCATTCACGAGTTTCCCGGCGACCGCGTCATCGTCGCCACCAGCAGCCTCGACCGGACCGTGAGGGTGGTGATCCACTCCATGGGACGCAAGTCGATCCGGCACCTCGCCACGCTGGTGGACTGGAACGTGGCGACGGAGGCAGTGTCGTGGTGCTCCGTCGGCCACAACCGGCTTCTGCTGGCTGTCGGCAGCCGGTCCGGCCAGCTGAGTGTCTACGAGGTCAACCTCCTCGACGGAATGACCAAACGGTTGGGGTCGGCAGGTGTCGACGGGCAGATCGGTACGGTCGAGTGGTTCTCGTTGCCCGACGGGCGGTCACTGCTGGCTTCGGCCGGACCTCGCTCCGGGCTGCGCATCTGGGAGCTGGACGGGTCCGGCCGCCCGCAGCCTGCCGCCTTCCCGGGAGCCACCTTCCCCGGAGCCGCCTTCCCGGGAGCCGACCGAGCTGTGTGGCACCGAACCTCGGACGGCCTGGGCCTGCTGGCCACCCACACCGGCGCCCAGGTCATGGTCTGGTCCGTCGACCACGGGACCGGGCTTCCCGCCCTCGCGGCGCAAGCCGCCGTCCCGGACGGTGAACCGCTCTGTTCCCTGGCCTGGCAGGGACTCCCTGACGGCCGGAACATCCTGGTGGCGGGGACGCACACGGGAGCGGTGCGCCTTTTCGCGGTCGGGTCGGCTCCCATCACGCTGAACACCCTCAGCTCGCACCAAGGCGCGATGGGCGAGACGACCTCGGTCTCGTCGTTCCTCACGGCGGGCGGGCAAGTCGCGGTGGCTGCCGGTGCCCGGCGAAGTGTCCGGATCCTGACGGTGGAGCTGGATCCCGCGGCGCCGCGACCGGCCGTCCCGGTGCTGACCGGCGCCGCTGTTCCCGTGACGCTGCCCGGTATCGGCGCGCGGCGATCCTCCCTCTCCGCGGTGGTGGCCCTGGGCGCGGCCGGGCTCTGGCTCGGCCTCGGCGTCGTGGACGACATCGTGTCCGTCACCGGTCCCACGTCCCCCGGAGCGCTGGACAGCCTCCACGACGACCGGTTCAGCGCGATCGCGAACAGCGCCGGCGTGACCATGCTGCGGCGCCTCGGCTGGCCCGCGTCGGCCCGCGCCGGATTCGCCGGCCTGGTCGCGCGTGACCTGGCGGGAGCCGCGAAATGGGCGCCTCCCGACGGGGTTCGCCCGACCCAGCTGATCAGCGCCTTCTTGATGACTCCGGCGGCCCGGCTGTCGCACCACGTCTCGCCGGACGTCTCGGCGGTGCTCGCCGCGTTCGACAACCTCGACCGCAAGGCTGTCACGCTTCTGGGACTGCTCGGAGCACACGCGGTTGCAGCCGATCCGGCATTGCCACTGCGGCTGGTCGACCGAGTCGCGGCCCTGCCCGAGTTGCCCACGAAACTCCTGATGGCGTTCGGCACAGCCACGAAGCGGGCCGATCGGGAGATCGTGGAGAGCGCCGGCGTGGAACGCTCGACGAACTCCGTGCCGGTCGAGGCGCGGCACGGCCGAGTCGACCGCCTGGTGCCGGCTCACCTCGCCTTGGCGCTCAGCCTGGACAAGGACCAGCAGGCCGCGCTCGAGGCGGGACAGCAACTCCTCTACCGGCGCTATACAGTGCCGTCCGTTCCGCTGGCGAGACCGGTGGCCGTCGTCCTCGATACGACGGCGCCCACCTTCGGACCGATCGAGGCGGTCCTGCGTACCGTCGCCTACACGCTGACTCTGGTGTTGTGGCAGCGGAACACGGCACCCACGCTGATCACACTGACGCATCCGGCCCAAGCACGTGAGATCACCACGCCCGAGCAACTGGTCGACCTGTGGACCAGCCGTACCCTGTCGGTACCGGACCCGGCGCCCGCTCTGGCCACGGCCACCACAACGGGCTTGCCCGTGATCGTGCTGACCACGCAGCATCTGGCTCGGACACATCAGTTGGTCGCCAACAGTCGTATGAGGGTGGTGACGACTCACGTTCCGGGGCACCGGCCCGCATCACTGCCGCGCGGCTATCACCATTTCCACTTGCCCGCGGAGCCGATGCCACACCAATTGGCCACGGTAATCGCGGAACTGCTCAAGCCGTGATGAGTACTGGTGGGACCGAGTCCGAAAGGCGATAAGGATCGAGAGAATCTCGGAGGATACCCACCCGGCCAGTCTCCGATCAGGCGGCTGGTAAATCAGACACCTAAGCTGCCGGTGCATCCGGTGTCTGTTGCCGCGCATGGTGGACCTCTTACTTACTCGGCCTCTTAAAGGCTAAATGTTGTGGTTAGCGTGCAAGATCTCGGACTCGGACATCGGACACTCAATTACCCCATAGAGCCGCGCGTCGCGGCTGGGTCAGAGTAACAGCAGCTGGTCGCCGACGGTCTCGTCTATGGTGGCAAGTGCGCAGGGTGGACGGCATGCCTTGACTTCTCGAGTCGGGCCGCCACACGTAATCGTTAGGTCGTTCGATCTCATGTGGTCGGCGATCGCGGACCCGTCATCACCTGCAGCCTCGGCGAATCGCACGCGGAGATCATCAAGTAAGTGGTCTTCGCGGACGTAGACGTTCTTCGCCAACTCGGGTGGGCGGTTGCGGGCGCTGGTGTGGCCGTGCCGACAGCGATAGCCGGGGCGGCCGTTCACCCAGTGCGAGTCCAGTCGGCGGCCGCACAGCTGACATTGCACGTGACCTGCCAGCACGTACGTCCTGGTGTGGCCGTGCTGGGTGGGTCGGGCTGCGCGCATGCCCTGGATCGCTAGGAACGCCGCCTCGTCCACAAGAGCTGGATGCGTCACCTTCTCCGACTCGGCCCAACCTCGTGCCGCGGATGGCTGGACTGGAGCACGGTGGTGGGTCAGACCGGTTGTTCCGGCGCCGTGCCGGTTCCACACCTGGCGTCCGGTGTATCGAGGGTTTTCGAGGATCCCGACGACTGTCCGGATGATCCACTCGTGTCTCGTCCGGTGTCGGTTGCGGTCTCGGTCGGCATTCGATGGGCATGGGATGCCGCGGTCGTTCAGTTCCCGCGCGATGCCGGCGACGCTTCGTCCAGTGGCTCGTTGCTGGAAGATCCACCGCACCCACGGTGCGGTGGCCGGATCGGGTTCGAGACGGTGCATGCGGCGTCCCCAGCTCGCGTGGGCCCGGTTCGGGTGCGGGCCGGCATCGGCGAGTCGGTAGCCGTAGGGTGGTCGGCCGCCGAGGAACCTGCCTTGAACACGGGCCTGAACGTGCATCGCTGCCAGCACCCGGTGCCGAGCCCGCAGCACCTCGCGACGTGACTGGGACCCGAGCAGCAGCATCAACGCCTGGTGCACCGGGTCGTCAAGGTTCACCGGACCGTCCGCTTCGGGCAGCCACAGCTGGACACCTCGCGCCCGGAGCGCGGTCAGCACGGCGCCAAACTGGTCTCCGTAGAACGCGCGCTCGTACTCTCCGATGACGACCGCGTCGAACGGACGGTTCGGGTGCTCCGCTGCTGCCATCAGCTGTGCCGCGGCCGGCCGTTCCCGCCAGGGCAGCCGACGTGAACACCCTTCGTCGAAGTACGCGGCCACAATCACGCCATGCCCTCGGATCGTCTCCTCGGCGACCTCACGCTGCCACCCCGATGACGTTGTCCGGTCCTGGAACTCGATTGTGGACATCCGCCCATAGAACGCGAACCTCAGCCCGTAGCTCCCGGCAGTTCCCTGACGATGTCGGGCGCCGGCCCGACGCGGGGAAACCGCGAGTCTCATGGTGGCTTTGCGAGCGGTAGCGATCATCCTGCACCTCGGCGTTTGAGGCGGGTTCGGGTCGAGAGCGGAACGTAGTCGCCTGGGACCGATGACGGGCTTGGGGCTGATCTGCACTCGAATGGCCGCATTGCAGCCCGTATCACCCGTGTTGCACTGTAAGTGGTCGACCTTTGTCCGTGGGTAGCCGTCGGGGAGGCGTCGGATGTCGACTTTGGTGCTCTACACGCCGCAGGATCGGCTGCTCGACCTGGCCAAGCTCACGGAACGGGACTTTGCGCTGATCAGCTCGCTGCAGTACAAGATCAAGCGCGGCGACCGAACCTTGCTTTGTCAGCGGGCTTTGGTCGAGGACGGGGCAGCCGAGATGTTCGTCCGGCTCAAGAACGGCCGCTACGCTGCGGTGCATTTCCGAGGGAGCGAGTGCACGCAAACCCATGAGATCTCTGTGGAGTCGCCGGAGCATCGACGCCAGAAGGACTATTGGCAGCGTGCTGCCGAGGACGCCGGTTACCGAACGTCACAGGAGGTGCGGACCGGGGCGGGCACGATCCTTGACGTGGCGATCGACGGCCCTCGTCGAACGGGTATCGAGGTCCAGCGTTCGGAGCTGCAGTCGCAGCTCGCGAAGGCACGTACTACGAAGTCTTTCCGGGCCGGCTGGCTACCTGTCTGGTTCCTGGACTCCGACCGGACCCCGCCGTGGTTCCACCAGGTCCCGGCACTTGGCTGCAACAAACTGCCGTGGAGTTCATTGCCGCCGAGGCGGTCCGCGACGGCGCTGGGACCGAGCCGGTTCGTCGCGCGCGCCTGCACGGTCACGAATTTCGGGACCTGCCCGAACGGCACGAAGAAGCGTCCGAAGCCCCACTGCCGCGAGTACCACCCATATCGCGAGCCGTGGCCGGGCCTGACCGTCGATGACGTCGCGGCCATGCTCCCGGCCGAGCAGATCGTGCCGATGCGGGCGCTGCGGGGTGACGTCCACCTTGTCGCACCCGAAACCTTGACTTGGTTCGAGGAGTTAACCGGACAGAACGGCGCGTACTTGCCGGACGCCCGTCGTCCTCGAGGTGGGCGAGCCGCGGACTGTGCGCTCTGCGTCAATCCAGTCCACGACCAGCAGATCGTCGAACGAACGTGTTTCAAGTGCGATCGTGCCCCGGCCGGTCCCGGCGGCGTGCTGTGCCTCGCTTGCACGCGCGCCATGGAGACCCGGTCGGCCCGCGAATACTACAAGCCACAGCCGAGTTGAGCCCGCGATGCGGTCCAGCCCACCGCTAGGGCGATCGCGTATAACGCTCTATTCGTTGGCGCTACGTCCGCGTATGAGTGAACGCTTGTGACAGTCACATGACGTCGAGTCGGGGAGCGGCCGACGCTGCCTCCGCGGCGTCGACGATGGCGTGTGCGTCGGCGGCGTTGCTCACACGCACAGCCATGGCCGGTACCGCGCGTTTCGTCGGCCGGGTCGTGTACACGGCGAGGAACTTCGTCGAGCGGTTGTAGATCGCCGCTTTGGCTTGGTTCCAGTCAACCTCGAGAACCTGCTTGCGCACGATGCCGACGAAGAGGAATAGCAGCCGCTGGCTCGTGCAGGCGAGGACGCCGAAGCCTTCTCCCTGTGCTCCGGTCAGTGCCAAGACCCGCTCCTCGGGACGGAGGTAGCCGGCCAGGAGGTTGACCTCTTTCATCGAGCCGACGAGCAAGCCACTCACCTGGCTCACCGCGTGCGCGATGTCCGGTCGGAGAGCGGGGGCCGCCTCTGCCGGTTTCGTGGGCGCGGGCTGCACGGCTGCCGGGGTCTGAGTCGGCAGTTCGGTGGTGTGGAACGTCCAGCGTCGGCCCTCCCAGTAGCGGAGCAGCAGCTCGTCGAGCGGATCGGTGAACCATCCAGGCGGGCGGACCGGGGCGATCGATGGCTGGGTCACGCGTCACTCACCACCGTCGTCGGACAGATCGCCGTCGGCATGCAGGGCCATGGCCGGCAGCCCCTGCGCCCGAGAGGAACCGCCACCTCACCGGCGCCGCGGCGGCTCGGCTCGGACGCGCGCCACTCGACGGCCTCCGGTGTGTCGGTGTACTGAAGGACGTGGGCGTCACGGATCGCGATCAGGTGCTCCTTGACCTCGGCCGGTGTGGCGTAGAAGAACTCCCGGCGCATGTTGACCAGGTTGACCCGCTTGTGGCTGAGCCGCCGGTGCAGTTCGGTCTCCAACGTGACCGCATCCTCGGAGAAGACCAGAGCGTGGACGTCGAAGCGGAACGGCACGGATGCGTCACCGAGCTCGCGGACCCGGTCGAGGGGTTCTTGCCGTCGGGTCATGCCGATCTTGACGACGTCCTGGCCGAAGGCGCCGATGTTCGAGATCACGTACACGTGCCCGACCCGAATGTTGGCGGCCCGCCGTTCGACGCCGGCGATGGCGTCGTCGATCAACGTCAGCTGTTCCTTCGCCCGCGCGGCACCGTCGAGGTCGCCTTTCGCTTCGAGCTTGGTGATGGCGGTGGCGTAGTGGGCTCGCTCCTTGGCCAGACGAGCGCGTTCCCGCTCGATCTCCTTCATCACCTTGGCCTCTTCGCGAAGTCGCTCGCGCTCCGCCCGAGCCTCTTCTCGTTCGGCCTCGACCTTTACCAGGTAATCGGCGGTCAGGTCGATCTCGCGCAGACGGAGCCGGTGATAGCTGTCCGAGACGGCGATCCGCATCAGGACGCCGAGCCGGCCGATCGTGTCCCGGGTGGTGGTCAGCCGCTTCTTCACGGCCTCACGGGTGTGTGGCTTGACGACGCGAACAGCGTTGTCGGCTTCGGCGTTGTAGGCACGCAGCATCAACTTGGCTATGTCGCGGCCGAGCTTCTGGCCCTCCTTGATCGACCCGTTGACGGCCCAGTCGACCTGACAGGACACCGCGCTGCTCCGCGCCTCGACCTTGATCTGCTCGCGCAGCCGCTTCAGTTCGTCCTTGTAGGCGACGGCGTCGTCGAGTGGGTGGGCGTACTCGTAGACGCCGACTTCCTGCAGCAGCGCGAGTTCTCGCGTTTCGACCAGTCTTGACTGCCACGCTGCGACCTCGGATCTCCGCTGTCCGACCGAGGCGTCCAGTGCCGCGCTTTCCTGCTTCGCGTTCTCGACGGTCGAACGTAGCCGCCGCAAATCGGCTTCGAGCGCGGGAGTTCCCGCGCCACGCAGCTGGGTGACCCATCCGCGCAACTCCGCGATCGTCGCGTGCGCGGCACTGAGCTGCTGATGCAACGCGGCCAAATCCGCATTCTCCCGACCGCCGAACAGCGCCACTGCCGTTGCCCCTTCACCCAGTGAAACTCGTATCCGGTCACAACGGACCCGGACGGCTCACCTGAGATCGGCGCACGCCGAGCCGGTCGACCAGCGGCCCCCCCAGTCATGCCGTCTGGCGCTGCGACCGGGCAGGTTCCGGTAGAGCGACGCGGACACGAGTTGCTCACGGGCGGGCTGGACCGGAATCGTGCCTATTGATCACAGTTCGGCAGCACCCTGAACACGGACGTAACACGCAGGGTAGTCGCAACGACCTCTCATCCGCACTCACTGTCACCGAGAGGCCGCATCCATGACCAGCGACACCGCGCCGGACACCCTCATCGCCCAGCCGCGGCACAAACGGTGGCCGAGGATCTTGCTCGCTGCTGGAGGGGCCGTCGCGATCGTCGCAGTCACAATCGCAGTAACTCGGGCGACAACCACTCAGCCTACGCAGCCCGGCCCGACGACGAACGTGGCCGCGGCGGCGCCGGCCAGCGTCGCCGCGACGACGTCCACCGTTCCGACGGTCGTACCGAACAACACGGGCTACCTGACCAAGAAGGTCGGCGAACGCGCGGGACTCGGCGGGGGCACCGAGCCGGCAGTCGAGTTCTGGATCACGAAGATCACCATCGACTCGAAATGCAATCCCTATAGCCAGCGCAAACCCGGCACCCACTCGCTGATCCTTGACGTGACGGTCAAGACCCACCAGGACGACGGCTATGGGTCGATCGACGCGATGCCCGGCCTGCTGAACGAGTTCGCGTTCTCGACCGAGGGTCCGGCGGGGGTGAAGAATCAGGCGGAGTGGGATTCCTGCCACCCAGAGGTAAAGCGGCTGCCGAACGTGTACGCGCTGAACAGCACCTACACCGGCCAAGTCGCCCTCGCGACCGCAGGTCCCTCAGGAAGGCTGCAGCTCAACGGTGTGGGCATCGACAACGTCAAGGGCTGGGAATGGCCCTTCTGATCTGTCGCCGATCACTTGGGCCGGCTTGACCGGCAGTGCGATCACCGGACGCTATCGACAACGCCGTCGCCACCGCCGCCCTGTCGCTCTGGACCACCGCCAGGTGGTCGGGCGTCGTCGGCGTCGCCGTGAAGCACCGCTGATCTTCGCCTCCGCTGCGCGTAGGAACCGCCAGCCCGCGATCGGGCGGGGCGTACCACCCCCGCCCGCACCGACCCGGCTAGCCAGCTGGGGGTCGACAACTCAGAAGGAGAGAACCACAGTGAAGAAGGTCCTTATCGGCGTCGGCGTCGGATTCGCCCTGCTCGTGATCGCCACGGCGTGCAACAGCCCGACACCTCGGGCGTCCGCACCGACCGAGCAGCCCGCCGCGGCCACTACCCAGCCGGTCACCTACCCGCCCAGCACGCCGTGGCCGACCAGTCCGAGCCACAACAACGAAACGAGCACCGTGGAGGCGGCTGCACAGTTCTCGCCGCAGGTGGAGATGGCCCGCGACAAGGCGCAGAGCTACCTCGGTTTCAGCGCGTTCTCACGCAACGGCCTGATTCGGCAGCTGTCCTCGGACGCTGGTGAAGGTTTTCCAAAAGCCGTGGCCACCGAAGCCGTGGACAGCCTGTCGATCGACTGGAACGCGCAGGCCGTCAAGTCGGCCGAGAACTACCTGAGCTTCACGTCGTTCTCCTGCTCAGGCCTGAAGCAGCAGCTCTCGTCGTCTGCCGGTGAGGGCTATACCAAAGCGCAGGCCGCCTACGGAGCTGGCCATACCGACGCGTGCAAGTGAGATCAAGCGCCTGATCCCCATCATGGTCGGTCCACAGAAGTTTGCCTGGCGAGTCCACCCCGTGCCGGGGAGGTCGGCGTGGGCCTGACCGGCTGGAGGCGGACTAAGTGTACTGACCACGGTGGTTGGGTACACCTAGACGACTCTTTGGCGTCATTCTGTGAGAATCCGGGTAAACTCGTGCTGCGCGAGGTCCAACGAGGTCGTTGGCTAACATTCGTCAGGTGCCGCTGCGGGTGCTTCGCTTCACCACCTGCTTTCTCGCGCGGGCGACATGCTCCAAGCGTTTTGCGGCCTCGACGGGTCTTCGTGCCCCCAGATTCTGACGACCAGCCACCCCATCGCAGTCAAGACGGTGTCAGTATCGCGGTCACGTCTGGCGATACCGCGGAGTTTGAGCCGCCACCAGGTCCTGTTCGCGATGGGAAGGTGACCGTGTTCAGGGCAGGAGTGCCAGAAGCAACCGTCGACGAAGACTGCGATGCGGGTGCCTCGCAGGAGCACATCGACCCGCCGGCGCCGATTCCCGCCCGGAACCGGCTGATCGACGACGAACCGAAGACCTCGGCGGCGTAGCGCACGCCGGAGCTCGATCTCCGGACGGGTGCCCGACCTCCTGGTCCGGCGCATAACGGTTGCAGTGGCTGCAGATGGCGCCGGCGGCGCGGGGCGGGGATCCAGGTGTCGGTACACACGAGGACTCTCTCAGCAAGGTCCGACAGAATTAGCCGACTCCGCTTGCACCCGAAGCGACGACCGGGCAGGCCCCGTCTGCCGCAGCCGATCGGGCGACTGCGGTTGTTCAAGCGGTTTGTATGTCGCTCGCCGATTCGCGCGGCCGTGACTACAGTTGCAGGTCAACCGTGAACCTCAAGGTGGGGTTATAGATCAACTCGGTCCTCGGACACGCACGTTGCCCACGGGGAGAGGCGGTCACCACGACCGCCTCTTTTTGTTGTCGTAGAACACTTGCAGGCCGAGGTCCGGGTAGACCTGCGTGATCCTCTCCGGGCTCCGCGAGTTGAGGTGCCTCTCGACATTGCCGAGGTGGTCGGGCATCGGGTACACCTCCGCCACGTCGGGCGCTTGCGTGTCCGGCAGGTGCTTCAGCTCCTCTGTGGCCGCCTGCCGCTCGGGCTGTGCGCGTTTCGTCGGCTCGACGAAGTTGACGGGGTCTACGTCCGCTTCGATGGCTGCGAGGTGTCGCCGTAGCTTCGCCTCGGCGTCCTTCATCCGCTTCTCCGCCGCCGCTCGGCGGCTGTCCACCCGGCCGTCCTGTGATCCGGTCAGCAGCTGCACCGTCTCATCGCGGTTCTCCGGGTGGAAGACCTGGCACAGCCACTCGTTGATCGGCGCGACTACGACGTCCTTGCGCAGGTTCACCGTCCTCGGGTGATCGGCCAGCGCCGCCGAGCCCGGCGCCATCTTCCGGGTGCAGATCTTGCACCGCACCAGCCCTATCACCAGCTTGGCAATGCCGGGCAACCCGCCGGCCGCACGTCCGTAGCTGAGATCGCGCAGAAGGGCGTTGGAAGACACGACCCTGCGTGCAGGTGTCGTCACCTGCACCGAGATACCGGTCGACGATCTAGGCTCACAGGGTGACCACCGATCTGCTGCTCGCGCCACCGGAACGGGAGACCGGGGCTCCGGCGATCTTCGACGGCCTTCTGGAGCCGGGGGCGCAGGCCGCGCAGGCGCTGCTGGTTCTGGGCCGGGTCGCGCGCACCCGGTTCTACCTGCCGCCCAACATGGTGCGCCGGATCGTCGCCGAATCCGATCCGGTGTTCAGCACGGACGGGCAGACCCTGCGCGCGGAGTCCTTCTCGCCGTGCTGTGGCGTGCACGCCCGGCTGGACGTGCAGTCCTCGGGCGTGCTGGGTTCCGGGTGCACCAACGTGGATTTGGGGGAGGCGACCCGGACGGTGCTGGCCGGGGTGGCCGGCACCGAGCCGCTGCACCTGATCGTGCGCGGGGACGGCATCCGGCTGCGCACCTTGGACGGCGCGGAGTCCGAGCAACGGGTGCCGCTGCCCCGGCGCTGGGTGGCCGGGTTCGCCGAGATCGCCGCGATCACCGCCACCGCGACGCGACGCGCCGACCTGGGGCAGACCGACGCCCGGACCTTTCTCCGCCGGCTGCCGACGGCGGGCACCTCGGCGTGGGCGGTGCCCTCCGGCCCGACCCTGCGGCTGACCGCACGCGGCGGTCCGGCGGCGATCCCGGCCACCGGCCTGCACCGGCTGCGCGTGGTCGAGCCGCTGATCCGCTTCACCCGGGGCCTGTCCGTCTACGTCGCCCCCGGCGGGGAGTCGGCCAGCTGGGTGCTGCACCTGGACCGCGCCCGGCTCACCGTCACCCTCTCGCCCGCGCCCGCCCGAGGCTTCTCCGGGGAAGGCGGCTGGCTGACCGCGCTGTCCGCGGGCCTGGACGCGCCCGAGCTGGTCAACGGGCAGTCCGGGCACGATGTGGTGACCGGCTCCTGGTTCGCCCGCCCGCTGCCCGGCGGCGGCACGCCCGCCTACGCCCGGCTGACCAAGGCACGGGCCCTGGTCGAGGCCGGGGCGGTGCGGGCACTGCCGGCGGGTGGCTACGAGATCGCGCACGGCCAGTCGGTGCAGCGCGTCCGGCTGGATCCGGCGGGCTGCACTTGCGCCTGGTGGGCGGAGCACCAGGAGCAACGCGGGCCGTGCTCGCACCTGCTGGCCGCCCGGTTGTCAGCGGGTCAGGCGTGAGGCCGCCTTCGCCGATTTCGACGACCCGCTGAAGCCCGAGAGCCATTCCCTGGTGTCGGGGCTGACCGTGCCCGCGCCGCGCTCGGCCAGGTCCGCGGCCAGCTCCAGCAACGCGAACACGCCCTTCGTGGACCGGTCGAGGGCAGGCAGCAAGGCGTCCACTATGGACAGAACGGCGGCCGGGTGCTCGCCTGCCACCACTTCCAGGCGTTTGACCAGCCGGGTCGGGGTGAGCGCGTTGCCCAGCACGGCCAGTCCCGCGCCCAGGGCGCGCGGGCCGAGCAGCCGAGCCTCCAGCAGGGACAGCACCACGTCCACACCCAACTGGGCGGCGGTGGCGCGTTTGGTGTTCAGCGCGGCCGCGAACAGCAGCGCGCCCGTGAAACCGGGAATGTCCGGGCGGTCCAGGTATCGGGGCAGACAGACCTGTTCGGTGGGGTAACCGGCTTCCGCGTCGTTGCCGAAGAGGTCCTCGGCCACGGCGGCCTCGATCAGCGTCCGGTCATAGGGTGCGCCGACGGCCTCGTGCGGGGTGCTGAACCCCAGCCATTCCCCCGTGTGCTCGCCGAAGCCCAGCAGACCCAGCCAGGGCACGTCGGGTTCCTCGGCCGTCGGGGTGCGCTCGAAGTCGAGCGCGTCCGCGCCCCAGGAGGTCGTGCCCAACCGCGCGGTCCACACCACCGCGGGCACGGATTCCCCGCGCAGCACCGCGGCCGGATCGGCGGCCTCCGGCTGCCGGGCCCGCGCGGCCGCGAAGCCCACCCAGCCAGGCTCAGGCGCCTCCGCCGCGCCCAGCGCGAACCGCACGGCCGTGGCGTGCGGACCGGTCAACCCGGCGGCGAGTGCACCGGCCTCGGCGCGGGTGTCCGGGGCCAGCCGGAGCAGCCCGTCGACCACGTCGTCCTGGGCGGCGTCCGGCGTGTCGATCAGTCGCCGCACGAAGACCACGGGGTCCAGCCAGCCGCCTTGATGGGTTGGCGCGCCGACCGGGTTCGCGGTGCCGGCCAGCAGCGCGGCGACCCGATGCCGCAACGGCCGCAACCATCCCTGGCCGGGCTCCGGCGGCTCGACCTGCCGTCCGGCCAGCCCGAGCACCAGGGTGCCGACCAGCTTCCTGGCCGCCTCCTCGTGCTCGCCACCGGCGCTGACCGCTCGCTTCACCAGCGGTTTGAGCGCCGAAGCCAAGTCCTGCCCGGCCAGGCGGTGCGCGCCGTCGAGCACGGCCAGCAGCAGATCTGCCCGGTAGATGTCGGCCAGCAGCAGGGAGCACGCCTCGGCCAGCGCGGCGGGGGAGTCCGGGATCTCCAGCGGGGTCACCAACATCCGGCGTTCGGGCCATGGCAGAGGTACCGGCTCCGGGTACTCGGCCGAGACCACCTTGGCGGGGGTCTGCGGCGGCAGTTCCAGCCGCGCGGCGGCCAGTTCGCGGACATCGCTCGCCTGGTGGCTCAGGGCGGTCTGGAAGACCTCGTCGGCGAGTCCGGCCAGCTCGGGTCGCCGCTTGACCGCGTTCGCGGCCAGTCGCACTGCCAGCTTCGCGGCGCCCGCGGTTCGCCCGGCCGCGGCCGCGGGCAGGTGCGCGAGCACCACCTCGTCGTCCAGCTGCCCCGCTTTGTCCACCTCGAGCAGGGCCTTCACCGCGAAGGACACCGTGCGCGGGTTGGCGCTGCCGCACAGCCGGGCGTACCGGTTCTGCGCGGCGGCCCGCTCCCTCGTGGTCGGGACGAGGGCCTCGTGCAGCGCGGCATACCACTGGGCGCGGAAGGCGGCGAAGTCCCCGGCCAGCACCTCCAAGGTCGACGTCAGCAGCCGGGCCCGGTCGACCTCGCCGGAGCGCACCAGCTCGAGCAGGGCGGTTCGCCACTGGTCCTGCTCGGCCACGTACTTGTCGAAGGCGGCGAAACTGGCCTCACCGTCGCCTTCCAGGGCCAGCAGCTCCCACAGTTCGTTCAGCGCCTCAGGTTCCTCGCGCAGCCGCCCGGCCAGGGGCGTGCCCGTGTGCCTGCGGGCCCAGGCGAACCAGCCCGCGTAGTACTCCGGGCCGCGCACCAGCTCGATCTCCTTGGCCCGCGCCAGCTCCCTGGCCAGTTCCCACCCGATCCGGGACCGTAGCAACCACGGCACCAGCTGTGCTCGTTCCGCCACCGGGCGGTCGAGCAGGGCCCGTCGCAGCAGGTCCGCGTCATCGGGCCACACCGTCTGCCACCGCGGGTCGCGCGGCGGCAGCGCGGTCAGCAGTGCGGTCGTGGCCAAGCCGGCGGTCCGTGGATCCCTGGCGCCATGGGTGTTTTCGGCGACCTCCACGAACTCCGCCGCGTGCTCCAGCGCCGCGATCAGCCCGGGCAGCAGCTCCGCGCGCCGCTCACGGCTCAGCGCGAGCATCCGTTCCAGTACCTCGGCCCGCGTGCCGGTCAGCAGTTCAGTCAGTGGCACGCGGCCAACCTACCGCCCAAAGGGGCGGAACCATCGGCTGTACCGCTCGGCTCGGCACGAAGTCGCGTCCGTCTCGTGCCGGCCCGGGTCGTGTGCTCAGGTGTCGGGTCGGGACAGTTCGGGTTCGGTGCCTTGGTCTTCGGTGCGGTGGTGCGCGGCCGCGAATTGGCCGCCGGTCTCGGTGACCTCAACGGTGACGGGCACCAGGATCTGATGTGGTACGACTCGACGACGGGTGAGGTTTCGAGCTGGCTGCTCAACGGCTACGGCAACGTCGTCACCAAGCAGTCGCTGCAGTGGGTGTGCAGCTACCGCAGCACCTGCGAACCACTGGGTCATCGTCAACCCGGACCGCGGGGTCCCCGACCTGCCGCCCGTCTGCCGGCTCTGTCGCGGCACCTGAGCGGTCGGGGCCGTTCGGTCAGCGGTGCCGGACGCGCGTCCCTGCTCGCTCGACGTCCGGAGTGAAGCCATCGTCGAGTGCTCCTTCCGCCGATCGTGTGAACTCCCGGACTACTGGCGGAGCGACGTGCGCCGGGCGGCTATACCGAGTCGATGACCGGCTTCCGGGTGCTCGGCGAGATAGCCGTCCTGGCCGACGGCTCGCGAATCGACCCGGGGCCCGAGAAACAACGGCGCGTGCTCGCTGTGCTGGTCCTCGCCGCCGGGCGGGTGGTTCCCGTCGAGCGGCTGATCGAATGTGTCTGGGACGACGCCCCGCCGGCGCGGGCTCGCGAGACGCTCACCAGCTACGTCTCACGTCTGCGCCGGTTGCTCGCACCCGGCGCCGATGTGGTGCGGCAAGGTGGCGGATACCGGTTGCAAGCGGATCCTTCGGCCGTCGACCTGCACCGGTTCCGGGAACTGTGTACCCGAGCCCGCGGCTCGGGCGATGACCGACGCAGTGCTGAACGGCTACAGGAAGCGTTGGGAATCTGGCACGGGGAAGCGCTGTCCGGGCTTGGTGGCGACTGGGCACTGGCCGAGCGTGAGAGCCTGCACCAGGAGCGCCTCACCGCCGAATGCGAACACACCGATGTCCTCCTCCGGCTCGGGCGCGACGAACACCTCCTGGACGACCTGACCGCTCGTGTCGCCGCCTGGCCCTTGGACGAACGGGTGGCGTGCCAGTACCTGCTCGCCCTGCACCGTGCCGGACGCACGGCTGACGCGCTGGCGCACTTCCAGCGGGTCCGGGGCCGGCTGGCCGAGGAACTCGGCATCGACCCCGGTGCCGCCCTGCGGGCGCTGCACCAGCAGATCCTCACTGCCGAACCGGCGTTGACCGGCGACCACGCGACGTCGGCGATGGTGCCGCGGCAACTGCCCGCCGCACCCGCGCCGTTCGTCGGCCGCACCGAGGAACTGGATCGCCTCGGCTTCGCGGTGTCGGGCGGTCCGGGGGCCACCGTGGTCATCTCCGCCATCGCCGGCGCGGGTGGCATGGGAAAGACCTGGCTGGCCCTGCACTGGGCCCATCGCCACGCCGAGGAGTTCGTCGACGGGCAGCTCTTCGTGGACCTGCGGGGGTTCAGCCCCGGCGGGCAGCCGATGGACCCGGCGGTGGCGGTGCGCGGGTTTCTCGACGCTTTCGGCGTCGAACCGGCCCGGATCCCGGTCGACGCGCAGGCCCAGGCGGCGCTGTTCCGCAGTCTGGCGGCGGGCAAGCGGATCCTGCTCGTACTGGACAACGCTGCCGACACCGCACAGGTCGTTCCCTTGCTGCCCGGCAGCGGGTCCTGCACGGTGCTGGTCACCAGCCGCACCCAGCTTCCCGGCCTGCTCACCGGACACGGCGCCCGGCACTTGCCGCTGGATGTCCTGTCCGGTGCCGAGGCCACTGCTCTGCTCGCCGATCGGCTCGGCCACGCGCGCATCCGCGCGGAGCCGGCGGCGGTGGCCCGGCTCATCGGGTTCTGCGGCGGGTTTCCGCTGGCGCTGGGCATCGTCGCGGGCCAAGCAGCCACCCGGCCGCACACGCCCCTCGCCGGCCTCGTCGACGAACTGGACGAGTCCGGCTTGAGCGCCCTCGACGGCGTCGAACCCACCGCCAGCCTGCCCGCGGTGCTGTCGTGGTCGTTCCACGCGCTCACCTCCGAACAGGCCACCGCGTTCGCCCTGCTCGGCATCGCGCCCGGCCCCGACATCGACCTGCCCGCCGCCTCGGCCCTCGTCGGTTGCCCGCTCGACACGTGCCGGACGGTGCTGCGTGTGCTGGAGCAGTCGTCGCTGATCTCCCGGGACACCCGTGGCCGTTACCGGATGCACGACCTGATCCGCCGGTACGCCGACGACAAAGCCCAGGACCTGCCCGGCGAGGTGCGGCAGGACGCCTTGCGACGGGTGCTCGACTTCTACTGCCACACGGCTTTCGCCGCCGACCGCCGCCTGGCGCCGCACCGGCACCCCATCGAGCTGGACCCCGCCGTACCCGGCGCTCGCCCCGGCTCGCCACTTGACGACAAAGCCGCGATGACGTGGTTCGACGATGCCTACGCCACCTTGCTCGCCGCGCAGCAGGTCGCCGTCGCGCAGGGGAGGTACCCGACGGTCTGGCAGCTCGCCTGGGCGCTGACGACGTTCCAGCACCGGGCCGGACACCGCAAGGACCACCTCGCCATGTGGGAGATCGCGGCGGAGTCCATCACGCGTCGGCCCGGTGGTGCCGGCGACAGCCTGGTGCAGCGGCTCCTGGGTGGCGCGTATGCCGAGAGGGGACGCTACGAAGACGCCACGCGGCACCTCGACGAAGCCCTCACCCTCGCCGTGGACCATCGCGATGACGTCGCCCACGCCTACGCCCATCGCGTGCTTGCGTGGACATGGGCCAGGCGGGGAAACGACCACCTGGCCGCGATGCACGCCGACGACGCACTCGACCTGTTTCGCGGCCTCGGTAAGCCGGTGTGGGAAGCCGAGGCCCTCAACGCACTGGGGTGGTACACCGCCCGGCTCGGGGACCACGAAACCGCCCTCGAGCACTGCCGGGCCGCGCTGGACCTGTTCCGCGACAGCCGTGATCCATCCGGGGAGGCGGCCACCCTGGACAGCCTCGGCTACATCCAGGATCGCCTCGGTCAGCACCGCTCGGCCGTCGAGTACTACGAGCAGGCCGTGCACGTGCTGCGCGAGCTGGGTTACAGCTACGAGATCGCCAACACCCTCGACAACCTCGGTCACGCGCACGCGGCCCTCGGCGGCACGGCGCAGGCTCGCACGGTCTGGAGCGAGGCCCTCGAGCTCTACCGCCGGCAGGACCGGCCGGAGGAAGCCGAGCGCGCGCGGCGCCGGCTGGACGCACTCGACGAGCAGGCTCCGGCAATGCTCTGACCAGGGGAATGCAGGTTTTTGCAGGCCGTTCACAGCGCTCGTGGGCCAGAGTCGTGGCGACCGTATAAACACCGGTAGCCAGGGGGCTCTCAAGGGCGACGACTGGCTCTCGGCGGACAGAAAGGCAGATTCCGTGTCGGCAAAGATTTGCGCTGGCGTCGCTGTTGTTTCCGTGGCTGCTTCTGTGCTTCTCGGGGCAGCGTCGATTGCGAGCGCGGAAGGATTTGGCGGTGACCGGCAGCAAGTCGGTCTTGTGTCGGAGAGTGCGGCTGCGTCTTGGCATTTCTTCGGCTTCTACGGCAACGCAACGAACTGTATAAACACCGGTAGTGAGGGGGTCTCTCAAGGGCGCTGGTCGAACTACCGCTGTATCGACGGTGCGTTCATCTGGCGACTGGATGTCTACTACTGATCGGCCCGCGTAGTCGTCGAATGCTCGTTGTGGTGTTCTTTCCCTGCCCGCCGGCCGGCGGACAGGTTGACTGGGGATCGGAGTACTTCCATGCGCATACGAACACTCTTTTCCGGTGCCTTCACCGCTTTGTTGCTCATCACCGGAGTTGTACCGGGAGCGGCCACCGCCTCGGAAAGCGCGACCCGTCAGGTGGCGGGGATACCGGGCCCCTTCAAGATCATGAACCCAAGGACAGGACTGTGTTTCGATTCGGGTCCCCAGGTGGCGTATCACGGGCGATGCAATTCCACTGATGTGGGGCAACGGTGGGGCTGGTGGAACGGCGGATTTCTGATCAGCCTCCAATCGGGGAAGTGCCTTAACACTTACGAGGTGTACCCCTATTTGGCGCTGGGCAGCTGCAACAATGAGAGCTCGGGTGATTACTGGATTCACCAAAACTCGGCGATCCGGAACAACGCCTCCGGTAGGTGCGTCCACGTTGGAGTCGAGGGTGAGGGGCTCAAGGCAGAGCCGTGCGTGTCGACTTCGTCGCAGGTGTGGTCGGTGACCTACTGGTGAACCGCCGCCACACCGCGCCGCGCAGGATGGGGGCCTCGTGGTGCCGGTGGTGGACCGGGTCGCGGTGTGCGGCGACCCGGTCGGCCGGCTTATGGCTCGGCGACCACGATGATCGGTTTGCCGCCACCTTGCCGTCCGGCAGCGAAGGCCTTCGGTACCTCCTCCAGCGAATGGCGTGACCCGATCGGCACGCGCAGGCTGCCTTCGCGCACGAGCGCGGCCAGTCGGGTGAGCTGGGCCCGGTCCGCCTCCACGACGAAGAAGACCGACCGTCCGTAACGTGGCTCGAACTCCGGCGGGGCGGCGATCGTGACCAGCGTGCCACCCGCCCGCACCAGGCCGGCGGACCGCACGCCGATCTCCTCGCCGAACACGTCGAGAACCACGTCGACTTCGCCGACGTCTTCCAACCGGTCGTTCTCCAGGTCGACGAACGCGTCGGCACCCAGGTCGAGGGCGACATCGCGGTTGTGGGCGCGGCCCGTGCCGATCACGGTCGCGCCCACCCGCTTCGCCAGCTGCACCGCGATCGAGCCGACTCCGCCGGCCGCGCCGTGGATCAGCACGGTCTGTCCCGCCTGGAGCCGGCCGTGGTCGAACAACGCCTGCCACGCGGTCAGCCCGGAGACCGGCAACGCGGCGCCGACGGCGTGCTCGACGTCGGCCGGCAGCGGCGCGAGGTTGCGGGCTTCGACGGCGGTGAACTCGGCGAGCGGGTGTCGGCCGGCCGTGGTCGTTCGCCGACGAATTCGGCCACCTGTTGCGAGACTTCGGTGCCGGAACCCTGAAGCCCGGTGAGCCAGCCTTCGTTGATGAGTTCGGAGTAGACCCGGACCACGGTGTTGCGGGCCACCTGGAGGTCGGCGGCCAAGTCGCGGCTCGACGGGAGCCGGGTCCCGGACGCGAGCCAGCCGGCGCGGATCGCGTCGCGGACGGCGTCCATGAGGCTGGCCTTCACGTTCCCGTCGAGCCGCCCCAGATGCAGGTCGAGGCCCGTCGTCCGGGGTCGGCGCTCGGCCGTTCGGTCGCTCACGGGGCAACGATCCTGATCGGCCGGGCGGATCGAGCTGATCACCTGATCCGGTGATGACGCTGCCAGGCCAAGCTCGTGTTGGAGCCGCGAGACTCAGGAAATGCTGCGGAAGAAGGCGCGGATGTCGTCCGCGAGCAGGTCCGGCTCCTCCATCGCGGGGAAGTGGCCTCCCTCGCTGAACTCGCTCCAGTGGCCGATCGCTTTCCCCGGGTTCATCGCGCGGCGCACGAGAGGGTGGGTGTCGAACACGGCCCATCCGGACGGCACGCCGGAGGCCATGACCAGGTCGAGGCCGGAGTGCTCGGACTCGTAGTAGAACTGCGCGCTCGACGCGCCGCTGCGGGTGAACCAGTACAGGCTGATGTTCGTGAGGAGCTGGTCGCGGTCCACCGACTCGTCCGGCGTCCGGTAGGCGCCGCCGGTTCTGGTCTTGAACTTCTCGGCGATCCACGCGAGCTGGGCGACCGGCGAGTCGGTGAGCGCCGCGCCGATCGTGTCGGGACGGTGGTCCTGCATCAGGAGGTACCCGTGATCGGCCGCGTCCTCGGTGCGCACCGCCTCGATCTGAGCGATCTCGTCATCGGACAGGCCCTCGGGGAAAGGGAACTTGACGCCGAGCAACCCGAGCAGCCGGGGGTCGCAGCCGATGTGCGTGGCGATGACACGTTCCGGGTAGATCGCCGCGAGGCGGCCGGTGGTGCCCGCGCCGACGTCGGTGCCGTGCGCTGCGAACTTCTCGTAGCCGAGCCGCGTCATGATTTCGGCGTAGGCCTCCGTCGTGCGCGCCAGTTCCCAGCCGGTCCCTGACAGCGGGGTGGAGAACCCGAAGCCGGGCAGGGACGGGATGACCACGTGGAACTCATCGGTCAGCAGCGGGATGAGTCGCTGGTAGTCGACGAACGATCCGGGCCAGCCGTGGTTCAGGACCAGCGGGGTGGCCTGCGGGTTCGCCGATCGAACGTGGACGACGTGGAACGTCTGGCCGTCGACGGCCGTCGTGAACTGTTCGAGCTCGTTGAGCTTCTCCTCCTGCGCACGCCAGTCGAATCCGTCGCGCCAGTACTCGGCGAGCTCCTTCAGGTACACCAGCGGGATGCCGCGGCTGAAGTCGGTGCGATCGTCCCGGCCCGGCGTGGGGATCGGCCAGCGGGTGTGTGCCAGCCGGTTGCGCAGGTCGTCGATGTCCGACTGCGGGATGTCGATGCGGAACGGCGTGAGCGTGTTGTTCTCGGTCATGACATCGAGGTTCGCAGACAATGCGGCAGGTTAGCTTCCGCAATTGCCGGCATGCTCGAGAGCATGTTGAAGACGTCGGCCCGTCTGCTCGAACTGCTGTCGTTGCTCCAGCTCAAGCGCGACTGGACGAGCTCCGAGCTCGCCGGCCGGCTCGATGTGAGCACGAGGACTGTGCGCGCCGACATCGGCAAGCTGCGGTCACTCGGATATCCCGTGGACGCGCGCCGCGGCGTCGCGGGCGGGTACCGGCTGGCCGCCGGGACGGCGATGCCCCCGCTGCTGCTCGACGACGACGAGGCCGTCGCCGTCGCCGTCGGACTGGGTGCGATCGCGGCCCAGAGGCTGGGAGTCGAAGAGACATCGCTCACCGCGCTCGCGAAGCTGGAGCAGGTGCTGCCCTCGCGTTTGCGTCGGCGCGTGGAGGCGGTACGCGAGGCGACGAGCGTTGTTCCCGGGGCTGGGCCGCCGCTCGATCTCTCGATTCTCGGCGCGGTCGCCGCCGCGATCCGCGGCCACGAACGGCTCCGGTTCGGGTACACGAAGCGCGGAGGCGACGAAGAGGCGCGCCACACCGAACCGCACCGGCTGGTGAACTGGGAAACGCTCTGGTACCTGCTCGCGTGGGATCTCGACCGTGACGACTGGCGGGTCTTCCGGGTCGACCGCATGGTTCCGCGCGCACCGACGGGTGCGCGGTTCCGGCCGCGCGTGATCCCGCAGGACGATGTCGTCGAGTTCGTCGTCGGACGGATCAGCAAGGGGGCCTGGAAGTACCGCGCCCGCGTACTGATGCGCGCTCCCGCCGCCAAGATCGCCGCGAAGATCCACATCCCGGTCGACATCGAGGTGGTCGACGAGTCCTCGTGCCGTGTCGAGGTGGGTTCCGACGACCCGGACCGGCTCGCGCTGTGGATGACACAGCTCGACGTCGACATCGAGGTGATCGACGGAGACGAGCTCGCGGTGGCGTTCGAGCGCCTCGCGACGAGGTTGCACCGCGCGGCGGGTGGCGCATCCACGTGAATCCCGGCCGTCGCTCATCCGACGATGGCCCAGTACCCGCCCGAGAATCGCCGACATAACGACGAGCAGGACCTTCTGGCGCCAGCCGGGGTCGTCGTTGGCGCTCGAGTATCTCCTACAGACGATCTTTCGCGCACCGAGGAGTCATGGCGACGTGTGCGGCCGTTACGCGCCGCCGCGCAGGGGCCACAGCGGTATCCAGGGTATGGTCCTCGTCCTCAGCAGCGTGCCTGACAAGCGATCAGGTGGTCGATCTGGTCACGCCGCCGGCAACACCAAGCCGGAGCAAGCCACGACCGCCGCCGCGGCCACCACCCACCACGATCATGAACTGCCGTTGCAGTACTAGGCTGGTTCGGCGTCGGCCATGAGGGTGCGCAGGCGGACTCCGTGGTCGGTGACCTGGCCGAGCAGGTGGTGGCCGGCCTCCTCACCCCACAGCCTGCCGACCAGCTGCCGGTACTCCGGCAGCCGCGGCAGCTTGCTGTCCAGCCGGAAGAGGATGGCCAGCGGCCGCCGCTGCCACCACCGACGGATCCAGTCGGCCGGTTGGGTCAGCAGCGCGGCGCCGTAGCTCGTCGGCAGCGCCGGGCCGGCGGCGGCTTTCACCGCCTTCTCGGTGAGGTTGAGCATCTCGGTCAGTGACACGATCTCGCGCTGGGGACCACTGGCTTCGGCCAGCAGCGCCTGGTATTTGGCCAGCAGCTTCCGGCGCTCGCGGATGGTGTCGGCGGTGCGCAGCGCGGCCTTGAAGTCGCCGAAGTAGTGGCGATAGCGGCGGAACTCGTGGCGCACGCGCAGCAGCTGCTCCGGGACGTCGTCGAGCGACGAGGCACGCGAGAGCACCAGCGCACTGATGGGCGGGATCGGGATGGTCGACATCGCCGTCCACTCGGCGACGAGATCACCGCCGTTGAGCGGTTCGTCGAGCGACTCGGAGACCTTGTCGTAGAGCTGGCGCGGAAGCGAACGGTACGTCTTCTGCAACGTGCCCGCGACGAACGGCACGCGGTCGAAGTCCGGGAAGTAGTCCAGGCCGTGTGCGGCGGCCACGATGAGGTAGCCGTTCCCACGGTACATCCGCTCCTTGACCGAGCAATCCCCGCAGCTGGCGTACCCGCCGAGTGCGTCCACCTGGGCGAGGAGATTGTTCAGTCCGGTCGTGTAGTCCAGTCCGGTCACCGCGCCGGTCGCATCGGCGGCGTGCTCGTGGCCGCCGGCGTCGAGAGCGATGCGTTTCGCGAGCTCGTCCGGCAGCCGCAGCATGACGCGCCGGAGTTCCTCAGGGGACAGGCTCGGGTGGAACGTGCGGTAGAGACCTTCGCCGCCGAGCCGCCGGCCCAGGACGTTGTGGTGCTCGTCCGCCGCGCCCAGTGCCTCCAGGCGGTCGAGGAGCACCACGGCTTCGCAGAGGGCGCAGAGATCGAGGAACAGCGGCAGGGTCAGAGTTTCCGGGCGGCTCAGCACGGTGCTGGCGTTGGCGACCAGGGTCTGGGTCACCAGAGCCACGTTTTCCCCGGTTTCAGCCATGCTCTCATTCTATGCTGGGGCGATGACGGTCCTCCTCGAACTCGGTGCGACGCGCGTCGAGGCGACGGAGTTCGCCGGCGCCGACCTGTCGGCCGTGCGCGAGCTGGTGGAGCGCGGCGAGATCGTGCTCCTGCGCGACGAGATCCCCCGGGCTGGTTCCCCCGACCAGTGGCCGCGGGATGTCGCGGAGTCGATCGGCGAGTGCGCGGTGGTGCCGTTGTCGTGCCTGACCGGGGCGGGCGGCCCGCGTTACCCACTCCTGGTGGGCCGGCGCGAGAGCATCCGCTACCTCTGCTCGTACGCCGATCACGTGCCGCCGCGGCCGTTCCCCTGTGAGGCGCAACCGGTGGTGGCGGACTACCGCGAGTTCCGGCACCTGTGGGTCACCGTCCCGCAGGAGCCGGCGCTCGACCCGGACGGCTTCGCGATCGGCACCACGCTCGCCCAGCTGCATTCTCGCAACGTCCTGCACGGCGATGCCCACCGCGGCAACTGGCTGTTCGACCGCGACGGCACGGCGCTGGTGCACGATCCGCGGCCGGTCTTCCTGCACTGCCGGCCGAGCGCGGAGCAGTGCGCGACGGACATCCGCCCGCTGCTGCCCGCCCTCACCCCGGGCGGCTGGCAGGGTTTCCGCCTGGGGTATCGCCGGGCGTGGCCGGAGGAGGGGCGCGTGATCGACCTGATTCAGCTCGGCGACCGGACCGGCTGGGCGGCCGCGTTCCGCGTCGGCGACTTCGCCCGGGCCGTCGAGCTGACGGCCCGGCAACTCGACGCCGAAGACACGCCAATCGTGCGGGTCATGCTGCTGGCGAACCGGGCAATGGCGTTGAGCCGCGCCGAAAGTCACGACGAAGCTTTGCAGGACTGCTTCGCCGCCTTGAAGCTGGCGAAGCGACGCTGCCCTCACGTGGTCAACGGCCTGGGGCTCGCACTGGCCGTCGTGCTGTCCGGCCAGGGGCTTCGGGACGAAGCGGTGGATGTTCTGCGGGCGGTGAGCGATCAGCCCGAGCAGCTGCTCGGGCGTCTGGCCCGCATGGACGCCCAGCTGCCGATCATGAATCTGTGAGTGGCTTTCGCATCCGAGTTCTTGGCGCTTTCAGCGCGCCGCCGACGACACAGAACGTGGCGCAGCTTTCTGCCTGGTGGACGCTGGTGGTAGTGGCCGCGTAGGCCCGCTCAGGAAAGCTGCAGGTCAGTGGTGAGCTTGAGTGTGGGGTTATGCTTGGGACGGGCCGCTTCCGGGGGATCAGTCTCCGGCCGAACAAATGGTTGGCTGCGGACGGCAGCGGCGCTCCAGACCAGTCGAGTCAGGCGATGGGGGCGGCCCAGTGCCCGAGCCAGTACTCTCGCCAGGAGATGGTGATCTCGCGGATGTGCGCGTTGGTGTCCGCCGACTTCACTCTGGCCTTCCAGGCGTCCTCGAGGGCGACGCAGAACTGGGAGGCACTCGGCTCACCGCTCTTCTTCGGGTAGCGGGAGCTGACGAACTGGTAGGGAATCGACAGTTTTCCCTTGCCGCGCAGAAGAGAGTTGCCGAGATCGCGGCAAACCAGGTATTCGACGTTCGCGGCCTGCGCATCCAGGGGGTTTCGGGACCAGCCGACCTTCAAGTCTGCCAGTGCTTCCGCCAAGGTGCCGAGCGGCGCGGTCAATCCTGCGCGGTTCATCTGCCAGGACAGCCAGACGGCGAGCCTTCGGTGCGGCCTGGGAACGACATAGTCCAGGAGTGGTCCGGCGAACGTCTGGTAGTCGCCCGCCGTCTCGCGGACGGCGAACTTCTTGCCGTGGTTACCGGTCCGCGCCATGACTTCCTGCATGAACGAGGCAGGGTCCTTCCCGGCCGCGCTGGTCCGCACGAGCTCGGTATCGAGGTGGTAAGAGAGGGCGAGCTGGAGGTGGATGAAGGCGAGGTCGTCCAGCAGGGTGATCGAGCACCCTGCCACACCGGCGTGTGGCAGGTCGGCGAGCGCCTCCACGATCGAGCGGGTCGAGCCCACACGAGCCGGCCCGACGAAGGTCACCGGCAGGATGTGTTCGATGGTCTCCTCCTCGTCCTGCGGGAGGTCCCCGCGGACCGGAGTCCCAATGATTTCGAACCAGTTCCCGGTGCGGCAGCCCAGCCTCGTGTCGCGGACCCAGAGGCCAAGGTCGTGTTCGGAACAATACGAGCTGATCCGGTCGGCCAGTGCAAAGGCCAGTTCGGCGCTCGGCCTGGGGAGGGCGATCGCGAACCTGACCGCTTTCGCCGAGGCCGTCGGAATCAAGTCCTCTTCGAACTCGGCACGGGGTGGGACGGGGAGCTGAACCGGGCTCTGCACCGACAGCAGTGGGGCCTCGGCGACTTCGATAGCCATCGCACTGAGTTCGTGAAGCGCGTCTCTCAGCCGGGTAGCGTGCCGCATTGTCAGCGGACCGGTCCCGGCGTCGACCACGACGATGGCCTCGAAACGCCGGTTCGTCTCGTAGAGAAAGGTGAGGTTGGGTCGCGCGCTTCCGCGGAAGACATAGCGGTACTCGCCCG
This sequence comes from Amycolatopsis sp. NPDC048633, assembly GCF_040650695.1. Taxonomy (NCBI): domain Bacteria; kingdom Bacillati; phylum Actinomycetota; class Actinomycetes; order Pseudonocardiales; family Pseudonocardiaceae; genus Amycolatopsis; species Amycolatopsis sp. NPDC048633. The sequence goes on along the minus strand of NZ_JBEZHS010000005.1, from coordinate 242,038 downwards.
TTTCGACCTGCGCCGCGGGGTCCTGCATTCCGCCCTTGTCGCGATGCGTCGGCTTGTCCGGGACTCCCCTGGTGTTGGTGCCGATGACCAGACCGATGCCGTTGGCGCTCGACGAAAGGGTTTCGAGGAACTCCGGCCGGTCCGGCTTGGGCTCGAGGATGTCGGCCAGGTAGCCAGGTTGGTCACGAAAGTGGTGCACCTCGAAGTCGACGTCCATGGACGGATGCAGGAGCGACGAGTATCCCGCTCGTGCCAGTTCTGCGAGTGCCTTCGTGGACACGTGATTCACGGAGTTGTCGTCTGTCATGACTCTGCCCCCGTCGACTGGAAGACCGCGTCGGCAGGCCAGCGTCGTCCGTTGGGCAACGCGCCGCCGTGGACCCATGCAGGTGCCCCGATCAGCCACAACTCCTGTTCCAATGTTCGCTTCGTCTTATCCTGCCGACGTCGCAGCCAACCGGCCATGGTGGGGTAGACGGTAACCAGGCTTGTCGACCACGGCAGAACGACCGCGATCGAAAAGAGAAGCTCCACGATCCAGCCGGGGCTGCCGGCGGCGATCGCCGCGGCGACGACGGCCATCGAACCGACGCACAGCTGGGCGACCAGACGCGGAAGCGCCCGCAGATACCCGGAGATCGAATGCTTGTCCGGCAGGGCGAGCCTGGTGTACAGGAAGCCGGGAATCAGCAGGAGCACCGTGATGACCGAGGCCGTGTTGTCGATCCGGCCGAAATCCGCGGCGGTCGAGCTGTCGAACGGAAAGGCACGGCCGGTCAGGAGGAATGCCATCAGGTAGGCGATGGCGCCGATTCCGACCGCGTAGCAGAACACGCTGATCGGTCCGGCGGCCGTGGTGTCGCGGAGAACCAGGCCTGCCTTGACGGTCGTCTGCGGCGCCCCGTCCGGCAGTCGCCCGGCGTGTCGCCGCCAGTACGCATGCGCCCTGCTGCGTACCGGATCATTCTCCAACGCCAGATCCAAACCCGCCTCGGCGCGACGCAACTGACCAGCCGCGCTGCGCAACGATTCGACGGTAACCGTGCCGCGCGAGGTGATCGGCCGACCGTTCTGCCCGTTCGAGTCGCTCACGATCTCGCCGTTGACTGCGGCTCGGCCCAGCCGCGCGGCTTCGTGGAGGCCCTCCTCATCGAGCGTGAACTCCGCCTGGTCCGCGTCCCAGCGTTTGCGGCGCAGCAACTCCGCTACTTGGCGCAGCGTGGTGTCGGCTGCGAGTTCCAGCAGTCGCACGGAAGACCGTTCTTCCGGTGTCTCCTGCGCGGTCCGCAGCCGATCGGCGAGTGTGTCGAGGTCTGTGGCCAGTTCGTCGACGAGCACCTGGTCCGCGTCGGTGGACAGGTACATTCGTTCGATGTCGACACCGGCCTCCGTCTCGACGACGAGATGGTACGACCTGAGCCCCGCCGGAATGGTGCTCTGGTACTCCGCGAGGTAGCCGCGGCTGTTCGCCCGAAGTTTCGCGGGAAGGGACAGGGCTTGACGGCGGGGCCCGGTGACACGGAGCGGCGCGTCATAGGTCAGTAGGTGTTCGTCCGTCCGGCTGTCCAGGGCCACCACGAGCAGATAGTCGTTGACCGCGATGTCGAGCAGGGAACGGTAATCGGCAAGAAGTGCCTTGTGTTCGCGCAGAACCTCTAACGCGAGGGCTCGCGCCTTCGCCTGCGGCCCGGAGGGGCGGGATGCGGAGGTCTCGCTCTGTGGGTGGTTCCGATCCGTCAGGAGGGTCTGCAACCCGGCCTGGATGAGCCAGCGCGCTTCGTGTTCTTTGAACAGGAGACGATTGAGCGGTGTGCCGTTCTTCCGCGCCTGCGGGTCGCTCGCGAGGATGCCACGCAGGAGATGGAACAACGCCGAGGCAAGAAGCCGGGACGTCTCGTACTGGGTGAGCCGGGGGAGCTTCTGCCCGGACGCGTTCAGGACGTCGACCGGTGTCACACTACGGCGGGAGATTCGCGCTACCGGTACCCAGACCGTGGCTGCCCGGTCCGTCACGCCCTGCTGGCCCTGGCTCACCAAATGTTGGAAGAGCATTGCAGCTTGCCTCTGGTTTTCGTCTAGCATGCCGAGATCGACGTCGACTTCCGTGGTTCGCTGGGCCGAGCGGTGCTCGACTACGGTAAGCCGGTCGGTGATCCTCCGGACGTGGTTGAGCCGCAACACCGTGTCGAGGAAAGACAGTCCCACCGCAGCGCCTTCGATGGAAGTCCGCGGTGGTGCCGCGGGTAAGGAAACCGAGCGCACGGCTTCGATCAGCGCGTCGTACCCCTTCAACCGCTGCATCGATGTTCCTCTCTCGCAGGTACATGTGCAGCCGGTATGTCGCGGTTACTCGTGGCAATGGTTACCACTGTAATGCTTTCGTGACGAAACGAATAGATATTCCATATTTGATCGACGAGTTTCCGATGACTATTATCCGGTTGTTGTCCATGATTTGACCACTTCCGGGGAGTGTTGTGTCCTCCCCGACGAGATGCTCCCTCCCCGGGCTCGGCGCGGTGACAAGCCTGCTGGGTTGCCTTGTGTGTCTGGCCGCGCGCGTGCGCGGTGTCGGCCGGCGACAGCTTTGTCGAACCGGGTGTCGCCGATCAGCGACGCTCCGTCGCGGTCGGGATGCCGGCTTCGCTCGACGATGGTCGGCCGGGTGAGGTCGACGTTGGGGAAGCGCTTCGAGGAACCCGGTCGGCACCGCGTCGTGGCTACGACGTGAGCGCAACTGGGTCGAGAATTCTCGTGAGAGCCGCTGCGGCCGCCTTCGGGCGACTGACCAACCCGTTGTGGCCGCCCGGCAGTTCTGCGAACAGGACGCCCAGGTCGCCGGCGAGCTGCTCGGCGCAGCGGTACTCCCACTGACCTCATGACTGATCACCGCCGGTGAGAATGATGTTCCTCGACTTCGTCGAGGCGGCGAAGTCCTCGGCAACCAACCCGCCGGTGGTGCAGGCCGGACGCCCTCCTCCCGCGACTCGTGCGCGATCGTCAACGACCCCATCTGGCGGATCGCCGATCGAAGGTCCTCCTGGGCCATTGCCACGACCTGGTCCAATGCGGCCTCTCGCGTCGGATCGAGGACCACCGCGCTCATCGGTGGCTCGTGGGACGCCGCAGAAGACGTCGTATCAGCCGGTGAGTACGTCGCTGCATGCCTCGCCGGGTCGGCCCGCAGGGGTGAGTCTCAGCGGGCGTCAGCCCGGAGCTCGCCATCGAGGGCAGCTGCGGCCCTCGGCGTGCCATGCGAAGTTCAGGCGCCCGTTCGGGGTTCTGCGTACTGAAGAGGACGTCCGCAGCGCAGCGCCTCGGCTTTGGCCGCTGTACCCGCTGATCCGGGATCCCGGGTGACGGCGGCGCCCACACTGGCATACTCCGGTGTGCACGCGGGCCGGCGTGTGGTTCACCGTCGAACGTTTCGCGCCGGAGGGAACGCCGCGAGTCCGCTTCCGCCCGTCGGTGACGGAGGTCCGCGGGCCGGCGAACCGCCGCGATGAGGGTGATCCGAGACCGGACGGCCGCGGGCGAACGGACTGGACGCGCACGCGGGCATCTGGTTGCCGCGGCCGGGTGCGGGGTGGTTTCCCTGGGCTTGCTGACGGCGTCGTCCCTCGCCGCGGCCGAGGACCCTTCTCTCGGCCTGCCGCGCCCCGGCGACGCGTCGTGGTGGTCCACCGCCGCGGTACTGGCACTGCAGGCGCTCGTGCTCGTATGGACGAGCGCGGTTCCGGCGCTCGTCCTGGCCGTGCTGGCCGCCGCACCCCTCGCGTTGTCCGTGGCCGAGCCGAACGGCGCGGTCAGCCTGACCATGCTCGCCGTGGTCGTCGGGCTGTACCTCACGGTGTCCGAACGACAGGTGCCCAGACCTCGGCTGCTGGTGCCGGTCGGTTTCTCCTGGTGGCGCTCACGCAGTTCAGCAACGAAATTCGGATCAGCGCCGTCGGAGCCGCGGCGACCTTCGGCGGGGCGCTGCTGCAGGGTCTGATCGTCGTCGGGCAACCGTTGCTGCCGGGCCTGACCGTCGCGGCCCTGCGGGACGCGCGCGAAGCCCGGCACCGGAAGATGCTTGCACTGCAACGTGAACAGGACGCCCTGCTGAAGGCGGCGGTCGACCGCCAGCGCGCGGCGATGTCCCGGGAACTGCACGACATCGCCGCCCACCACATGTCGGGCATCGCGCTCTTCGCCGGGACGATCTGGCGGCAGATCGACTCCGATCCCGCGGCCGCGAAGGAGCTGGCGTGGCAGGTGCGGGAACAGAGCAGCGGGGTCCTCGACGAATTACGGCGGCTCGTCGGCCTCCTGCGTGACGACGACGGCGAAGCGTCCGTGGTCGAATCGCTCGGGGTGGGGGCCGACGGCCCGGGCGGCCAGCAGCCCGCCGATCCCCGGGACGACGGCGCGCAGCCAGACCTGGCTCCGGCCGTTCGCCACGAGAGCCGCCGCGATGATCGTGGTGGTGTAGGCCAACCCGTGCACGGGGCCGAGGATGCCGGAGATCGTCCGGTCGTGGACGGTGACCAGGTTGAGCAGCAGCAGCGCCAGGGTGGTCAGTTCGGCCAGCCCGAGGACGTGCAGGGCGCGGCGCGGGCTCACCGCCCGACCCCGGTCGTCGAGCCGGGCCGGACGATCATGAGGACGACCACCGCCGCCCACAGCAGGTTGAAGAGCCCGGTGGACATCGCCAGCCGCCGGTCCGGGGTGCCGGTGCCGAGAACCCGTTGCTGCCCCGGCAGGACCAGGCCGATCAGCAGCACGGCGGCGACCGCGGTCAGCACCATCGAGACGATCAGCCAGGCGTCGCCGAGCACGCCGAGCGCGGCCCCGGTGGCGACGCCGAAGACCGGCACGGAGATTCCGATGACCGCGTAGACACGCGTGATCCGGTTCAGCACACCGGGAACGGCGTTCTTGCGGGGGTCGTCCGGCGCCAGGTGGGCGACGCGGGCCGCGGGCGGAAACATGCTCGCGGCGACCGCGACCGGCCCGATGGCGAGGATCGCGGCCAGGACGTGAACGGACAGCAGGAACGCCTTCACGCGCCCGTCCGTTCCCCGGTGACGCCGGTGCGGGGGAGGCGTCCCGCCCGGGAGTGGCCGGCGAGGGTGTCGCCGGTGACGGTGACGTCGTACTCGAGGTTCAGCCGCATCGGCTTGGTGATCCGCTGCTGCCACGTGACGCGCTCGCCGTCGGCCGTCACGGTGCGGACGACGTTCTCCAACATGGTCTCCTCACCCGCTCCGACGGCGGTGCCGGTGACGCCGCCACCGGTCTCGGTGAACCGGTAGTCGGCGTCGATGGTGCCGATCGGCGTCTTCATGCGCAGGTGCCAGGTTCCGCTGATGCCGGTCATCACGCGGCTCCCGCGGCGACGTCGAGCCCGCTGTTCTTCCAGGTGACGCCCCGGCGTTCGTATTCGAACAGCTCCTCGACGGCGTGCGCGATCCGCGGCCCGAAGTCCCGTTCGAGCAGGTAGAGCCCGAGGTCGAGGCCGGAGGTCACGCCGCCGGCCGTGACGAGGTCGCCGTCGTCGACGACGCGGGCGCGCACGGCGGTGACGCCGGCCGCCGCGAGCAGGTCGACGCCGAGGACGTGCGTGGTCGCCGTGCGGCCCTCCAGCAGTCCGGCCATGGCCAGCCCGAGCGACCCTCCGCAGACCGCCGCGACGGTGACGGCGGGGTTGTCCAGGCAGTCGCGCAGCAGCGGGGCCGCGGCGCCGGCCGCGAACCGGGCGAGCAGCACGGGGATGGTGTCGACCTCGTCCGGGTCGCCGTCGACCGGGCCGACCGCCCCGGGCACCACGACGTACCCGGGGACGGCCGGATCCAGGGCCGCGGTGGCGGTGAGCGTGATGCCGGGGGTGCCGGAGACGACGTCCCGGGGTCCCTCGGCGGACACGAACTCGAGGTCGAGCACGCCGCCCAGGAACTCGCGACCGGCGGTGAGGATCTCGTACGGCGCGACGGCGTCGAGCGGGTCGAATCCGTCGAAGAGCACGAACTGGGCTCGCGGGCAGGGCATGGGTGATCCTTTCGCCGGTGATGATCACCTGCCATGCTGCGCACTCACGGCGGCACCGGCCACTGGCTATCAGGACAGAAGACAACTGAATCTCGCCACCGGGCCGGTGAGGTACTTTCGGGGCATGTACACGGTTGTGGTGCTCGCACTCGACGACGTGATCGCGTTCGATCTGGCCACACCAGTCGAGACGCTCGGGCGCGTCCGGCTGCCGGACGGGCGCCCGGGCTACCGGATCGTCGTGGCCGGCCCGGAGCCGATGGTCGACGCCGGCCCGCTGCGGATCGGCGTCGGTGCCGGGCTGGACGAGGTGAGCCGGGCGGACCTGGTCGTCGTCCCGGGCCGCAACGACCCCTCCCGGTCGGCGCCGCCCGAGGTCAGGGAAGCCCTGCGGGCGGCGGCGGCCACGGGCACGCGGCTGGCGTCGATCTGCGTCGGCGCGTTCACCCTCGCCGAAGCCGGCTTGCTCGACGGGCAGCGGGCGACGACGCACTGGCTCGCCACCGACGAGCTCGCCCGCCGCCACCCGGCCGTCCACGTCGACGCGGACGCGCTCTTCGTCGACAACGGGCAGATCCTCACGTCGGCAGGCGCGTCGGCCGGCCTCGACATGTGCCTGCACATCGTCGAGCGCGACTACGGCGTCGCGGTGGCCGCCGACGCGGCGCGCCTGGCCGTCACGCCGCTGCAGCGCACCGGCGGGCAGGGCCAGTACATCCTCCGCAACCGTCCGACGTACCGGACGGCGACGCTGGAGAAGGCCCTGATCTGGATCGAGGAGAACGCCCACCGCCCGCTGACCCTCGCGGACATCGCGACCGCGGCCGGCATGAGCGGCCGCACCCTGGCCCGGCGCTTCCACGCGGAGACCGGGCAGAGCCCGATCCAGTGGCTCACCGGTGTCCGCGTCCGGCACGCGCAGGAGCTCCTCGAGGTCACCGACCACACCGTCGACCGCATCGCCGCGCAGGTCGGGTTCCCGTCACCGACCAACTTCCGCGCCCAGTTCGTCCAGACCGTGGGGGTCAACCCGGGTGCGTACCGGAAGACCTTCCGGCCGGCACCCTTCAGTCCACCCTGACGACGTACTTGCCCCGCACGCCACCGGCCTCCAGCGCGCGGTGTGCCGCCGCCGTCTCCGCCAAGGAGAACACCTTGTCGACCGCGGGGCGCAGTTTCCCCTCGGCCACGTGCCGGGCGAGGTCGTCGAAGTCCGTCCGCTTCGGGTTGCCGCTGAACGCGCGCACCCGGCCGCGTCCGTGCGCCGCGCTCGCCGCGATGTAGCCCAGCGACGCGACGAGCCGGGTCAGGTCGAAGGTGATGGTGACCATGCGGCCGCCCGGCGCCAGGAGCCGGCGGAAGGTCGGCAGGTCGGTGCCCACGGTGTCCAGGACCACGTCGAACCGGCCCAGTTCCGCGGGCGGGACGGTCCGGTGGTCGAAAGCGTGGGCGGCGCCCAGCCCGCGGACGAAGCCGAGGTTGGCGGCTCGCGCCAAGGCCGTGACCTCGGCGCCGTAGGCGTGTCCGAGCTGGACGGCGGTGGTGCCGACGCCGCCCGCCGCGCCTCGGACGAGCAGCCGCTCGCCCGGGCGCAGTGCGGCCTTGTCCCGCAGCGCGGTCACCGCCGTGGTGGCCACCGGCAGCGCCGCGGCGTCCACCAGGTCCAGTCCGTCGGGGACCGGGCCGGCCCGGTCGGCCGCCACCGTGACGTACTCGGCGGCCGTGCCGAAGCCGGCGGTGCGCGCCACGACACCCCAGACGCGGTCGCCGACCGCGAACGCCGTCGTCCCGGCGCCGAGCGCGGCGACTTCGCCGGTGAAGTCCAGTCCGACGCGCTGGGGGAACTTCCGGCCGGTGAGGAGCCGGACCTTTCCGGAACGGGCCGCCAGTTCGCCGCCGTTGACGCTGAACGCGCGCACCCGCACCAGTACCTCGCCAGGTGCCGGCACCGGCTGCGGTACCCGGCCGACGTAGAGCACGCCGGGGTCGCCGTAGCGGTCGAACAACACTGCCTTCATCGTGCGGTCGGTCACCGTTCTCACTTTCGTCGTGGGCTCTGCCGGCGACCGTAGACTCGCGACCGGACTTGATCATCCGGTTCTGTCGAGGTGAGAGACAATGCTTGGCGCATCTTCTCGGATAGCGGCCCGGACCGGGCTGCGGGCGGACGCACGGCGCAACCAGGAGCGCATCCTCGCCGCCGCTCGAGCGGTCTTCGCTGAGCGCGGGATCGACGCCCCCATGGCGACTGTGGCCCGCCGCGCCGGTGTCGGCGTCGCGACCTTGTACCGGCGCTTCCCGACCCGCGATGCCTTGGTGCGGGCCGCGTTCACGCAGCAGATGGACACCTGCGCTCGCGCCTTCACCGAGGCGATCGCGGATCCTGATCCGTGGCGGGGGTTCCGGCGGCTGTTCGAGACGGTCTGTGCGCTGCAGCGGGAGGAACGGGGATTTCCGGCCGCGTTCATGGCGGCGTTCCCGGACGACGCGGCGGCCCACGCGCGGGCGCGGAGCCAGGCCGAGCAGGGCCTCCTGACCCTGATCGGCCGAGCGCAGGCCGCGAGTGCGCTGCGGGGCGACTTCCGCCTTTCCGATCTCGCGGTGGCCTTCCTGGCGCACGGTGGACTCGTGACCGCTTTGCCCGACGACGATGCGGCGTCCCGGCGCTTGGTCGCGTACCTGCTCGAGGCTTTCCGCGCCGGCCCGGCGAACGGGACGCTGCCCGCGCCCTCGGCGCTGTCGGTCCACGGGTTCGCGGTTCCCGCCGGCTGACGGTCGTCGCGGCGGCGCCGATCATCGGGTCCGGCGTCTTTACCAACCCCGATCCGGCGTATATGTTGTGGCCCGCAACATATTGGCGCACCGGCTGGGCCCTTGCGCATCCGGTCCCGAGGAGGTGCCGTTTCGATGACGAAACGCGGCGTGTTCAAGAGCAGGGCCGGCCTCGGCGCGGCGGTCGGGTGTCTCCTCCTGGCCGCGACGGCGGTGCCGGCCACCGCCGCACCCGCACCGGCCGGTGGCGACGGCTGGGTGCTGAGCACGACGGACACGTCGAAGAACTACTCCCCGACGTTCGTCGGCAACGGCTACCTCGGCGCGCGTGTGCCCGCGGAGGGCCACGGGTACAGCAGCAAGCCCATCGTGACCCAGTCCCAGCTCGCCGGTTTCTACGGCGCTCCGTCGGCCGGGCAGGAGGAACGCGCCGGGCTGCCGACCTGGACCACGCTCGGGTTCGGCCGCGGCAGCGACGTCTACGGGCTCGGCCAGTGGTCCTGCGAGTTCGGGCAGCTGTGCCCGGCCGCGTACGGGAAGGTCTCCGGAGGCGCGTTCGTCGAAAGCTCCCACCCCGGCTCGGTCGCCGGTGCCTACCTGGCCGGGCTGAACACCAACGACACCCCGACGGTCGGCGGCACCGGCGTCGTCCCGATCCGGGACGCGCCGGCCGGTCCGGCGACGCTGGCCGTGCGGTACGGCAACGGCAGCGGCAGTCCGCAGACCGTCCACATCGGCGTGAACGGCACACTGCAGCAGCTGTCCGTACCCAGCCTGGCGAGCTGGGACGACTGGGCGGTGGTGACCGTCCCGGTGACGCTGAACGCGGGCGCGAACACGCTCGAGGTCACCGTCGCCGAGGGAGACACCGCGCGGGTGAACGTCGACTACCTCGCGCTGTACCCGGATGGCACGCCGCCACCGACGCAGGTCGCCCCCGCGACGGTCGGCACCACCACGCACTACCGGCAGGCGATCGACCTGCGCACCGGGGTGCTGACCACGTCGTTCGACTGGACCTCACCCGCGGGTGACACGACGAGCTTCTCCTACGAGGTCAACGCCAACCGCGCGGAAGGCCATCTGGGCACGGTGAGCGTGCGGGCCGTCCCGCACTGGAGCGGCACGGCCACCGCCGTCGACGAGTTCGACGGGCGGGGCCTGGACCACGCCTCGACGACGGACCCGCGGGTGGACGGCCGGACCGCGACGCTGTCGCAAACCGTGGTGAGCGAAGGGAACCTGGTCACCGCCGGGCTGAGCTCCGTGCTGCGCGTCGACGGGAAGACGGTGCCCACCCAGGCGATCACCGACGGCGGCGCCGGGCAGCGCGCGGACTTCGCGGTCCGCGCCGGGGTGCCGGTGCGGATCACCAAGTACGTGGGCGTGGCGTCCAGTGTGGACACCGACCGGCCGCTCGCGGCCGCGACCCCGGGCCAAGCCGCCGCGAAGACCGCGGCCCGCGCCGCCGGAGACGGCTACGGGCGTGCGCTGGCACGCAACAGCGAGGCGTGGTCGCGGCTGTGGCAGTCGAGCATCTCGGTCCCCGGTGACACGACGATGACCGCGCAGGTCCACGCGTCGATGTTCTACCTGCTCGCGAGCGTGCGCGCCGGGGTGCTCTGGAGCGCCAGCCCGGGCGGGTTGTCCTCGGACGGCTACAGCGGTCATGTGTTCTGGGACATGGAAACGTGGATGTACCCGGCGCTGCTCGCGCAGTACCCCGACATCGCGGCCGACGCGAACACCTACCGGCAGCAACGGCTGCCGGCGGCCCGGGCCGCCGCCGCGGCACTGTCCACTCCGGACCACCCGATCAAGGGCGCGAAGTTCCCGTGGCAGAGCGCGCTGACCGGCAAGGAGACGACCCCGGACTGGTCGCCGGACGGCAAGCAGGAGATCCACATCAACTCCGACATCGCCCTGGCCCAGTGGCAGTACTACCAAGCGACCGGCGACCGGACGTGGCTTCGGGACAAGGCGTGGCCGGTTCTGCAGGGCATCGCCGACTACTGGGCCACGCGCGCCGTGCCCGGTCCGGCCGGCGGGTACGTCATCAACGACGTCAAGGGCGCGGACGAGTACCACGACAACGTCAACAACAGCGCGAGCACGAACGCCGGTGCGCAAGCCTCCCTGCGCATCGCGATCCGCGCCGCGGGCATCGTCGGCCGTCCGGCCGATCCGGCCTGGGGCAAGGTCGCCGACGGCCTGAAGATCCCGGTGGACGCGGACGCGAACATCCATCCCGAGTTCGACGGGTACGCCGGGCAGACCGTCAAGCAGGCCGACGTCACGCTGCTGCAATACCCGTGGGCGGTGCCGATGTCACCCGGCCTCGCCCAGAACGACCTGGACTACTACGGAGCGCGTACCGACCCGAACGGCCCGTCCATGACGGACGCGATCGCCACCATCGCCGGCGCCGCGCTCGGGTCGCCCGGCTGCGCCGTCTACACCTCGCTGCGCGACAGCGCGGACCCGTACCTGGCCGCCCCGTTCGACCAGTGGTACGAGACCCGCACCGGCGGGGCGTTCGACTTCACCACCGGCCAGGGCGGTTACCTGCAGGAGTTCCTCTACGGGTTCACCGGGCTGCGCTGGGGGACCGACGCGGTCACCGTCGACCCCTTCCTGCCGCCGCAGCTGCCGGGGGTGGACATCACCGGGGTCAAGTGGCACGGCCGCACGTTCGATCTGTCGGTCGGGCAGCGGACCACGAAACTGACCCTGCGCTCCGGCCCCCCGCTCCCGGTCCGCGTCGGCGCCGCTGACGTGCGCCAGGTCCGGCCCGGCGCGGCACTGCAGGTGCCCACCCGGCACCCGGCGGGCGACGCGTCGAACTGCGGCTCTTGACGAACGCCCTCGGCCGGGTGCTTTCAAGGGTTCGGCCGAGGGTGATCCGGGCCGAACCCTGATCGGGAGATGCATAAAGGGTTAATATAAATCTGCTATGCTTCAGGCATGAGTCGCCGAGACGCCACGCGCGGCGCTTCCGATGCCATCGGGTCAGCCCTCTACGGTCTGGCCACCAGGGCCGTGAGGCGCCTTCCTCGCGACATGAGCCTGACGTCCGCCGCCACCTTGGCCACCCTGGACAAGACTGGCCCGCGACGGATCACCGATCTGGCGGTGGCCGAGGGCGTCACCCAGCCCGCGATGACCGTCCTGGTCCGGGTGATGGAGGAAGCCGGGCTGGTCGAGCGGCAGGGCGATCCGTCCGACAAGCGGGTCACGCTGGTGTGCCTGACCGAGGCCGGCGCGTCGTACGTCCGGACGCGACGCCAGGCGGGCGTCGACGCGTACGTGCGGTTGATCGGCGAGCTCACCGGTGACGAGGTCGAGGCCTTGGCCGCGGCCCTTCCGGCGCTGCTGCATCTGGCGGAGCTCGAAAGCCACGCCCGAGAGGGGTCGGACCGGTGACCGCGGCCATGACACGTTCCGGGGCGCGCCTGCTGGTCCCCGCCCTGATGTTCATCGCCCTGGTCGTGGCGGCGGTCGCCAGCCTCGGGACGCCGCTCATCACCAGCGTGGCGACCACGTTCCACGTCTCCCTCGACAGTGCGCAGTGGACGTTGACCATCGCCCTGCTCAGCGGCGCCGTCGCCACGCCCGTCCTCGGCCGGCTCGGAGCCGGGCCGCGCCGGCGGGCCACGATTCTCGCCACACTGGCGATCGTCGTCGCCGGCAGCGCGCTCACGGTGCTGCCGCTGCCGTTCGCCTGGCTGCTCGTGGGCAGAGCGGCCCAAGGCGTCGGACTCGGTCTCACGGCGCTGATGATGGGCGTGGCCCGCGACCACCTTCCCGAGGAGCGCAGCGCGGCCACGATCGCCCTGATCTCGGTGGTCTCCATCATCGGAGCCGGGGTCGGCTACCCGCTGGCCGCGCTGCTCGCCGAGCTCGGCGGACTGCGGGCCGCCTACGGCCTCGGGCTGCTCGTCACCGCCATCGCCTTCGTGACCGCGTGGCACTCCATGCCCGCAGCTCCCGCAGGCCGCTCCGCTCACGTGAACGTGGCCGGTGCGCTCGTCCTGGCAGGTGGACTGCTCCTCGTCCTGTTCCTGGCCGGCGACAGGAGCCTGTGGAGCCGGCACCTCGCCGTGGCGGTGATTCTTGCCGTCGCCGCGGTACTCCTGCTCTGCGTCTGGACCGTTTCCGAACTGCGCAGCAAGACGCCCCTGGTCGACGTCCGGGCGGTACGGCACCCGGCGGTCGCCGGGGCGAACATCGCCATGTTCGTCGGCGGGAGCGGCATGTACCTCCTGCTGACGCTCATCACCCGCTACGCGCAGACGCCGCACAGCGCCGGCTACGGCTTCGGGCTGACCACTTTCGTGGCGGGGCTGGTCCTCATCCCGTTCTCCGTGCTGGGGTTCGTCGCCGGCAAGCTCACGCCGCGGGTCCGGATGCGGATCGACGGCCCCCTGCTCCTGGCCGGCAGCGCCGCCATCGTCGGCGGCGGGTTCGTCCTGTTCGCCACCGCCCGGTCCACCCTGGCCGAACTGCTCGCGGCCATGGGCGTGCTGGGCTTCGGCGTCGGCAGCTTCGCGGCCGCCATGCCCGGCGTCATCCTGGCCGTCACCCCCAAGAGCGAGACGTCGAGCGCCATGAGCTTCAACTACGTCGTCCGCAGCGTCGGGTACTCACTGGGCAGCGCCATCGGTGGCCTGATCCTCGCCGCGGGCACCGGTCCCGGCCACCTCTTCCCCGACGACAGCGCCTACACCACCGCGGCGCTGGTCGGCATCGGCGCCATGGCGATCACGACGCTGACCAGCCTCGCTCTCGCCCGCCGACGCTCGTCCGAGACCACCCCGTAAGTCAGATGCACTCACTGGAGGTTCCATGCCCAAGGGCTACTGGGTCAGCGTCTACCGCACCATTTCGGACCCCGAGAAGCTGGCTGCCTACAACAAGCTGGCCGGTCCGGCCGTCAGGGCCGCGGGCGGCCGGACCTTCGCCCGCGACGGCCGGGTCGTCGCACACGACGCCGGAATCGCCGAGCGCACCATCCTGATCGAGTTCGACAGCTTCGACCAGGCGGTCGCCGCACGTGCGAGTGCGGCCTACCAGGAGGCGCTGGCCGCACTTGGCGACGGCGTCGAGCGCGACTTCCGCATCGTCGAAGGCCTCGACTGACGATCGAGGTCCGCCTCCGAGGCGGTCATCCCGTGGGTCACGGTGCGAGCGGCGGCTGACGGCTCCACCGGACATCTCCGACCAGGCGATTTGACGAGGATTTTGACGGTTTGCGGGCGCTCTCCCGTGACGTCGAGATCCGCGGGCCACACCTGGGCGCGGCCATGGTCAACCGCCGGTATCTCGAGAGGTGGCGGTGTTCGTCTGGAGGGTCAGGTAGACGGCACGGACCGCCAGGGTGCGTTCGATCTCGTCGATGATCGGGGCGAAGAACTGTTTGCGGTGCTCGGTGTCGCTCATCGACGTGACCGCGAAGTACATGCTGCCGAATCCGGCGAGCAGGGTGGCGTTGCGCAGCAGGGCGACCGGGACGCCGGGCAGGAGCGGTGAGATCGCCGGCGCCGCGCCGATCCACTGTTCGGCCGCGGCGGGGGTCACGATGATCACGCCGAGGAGGACGAAGAAGGCGAACGAGGCGAGGCCGATGACCGCGGCTTGGACGAGCTGGCGGGTGGCGAGCATCAGCAGCAGGTTGCGCTTCTGGCGTCCGTTGAGGCTGACCGCGCGGATGGGCCCGTCGATGGTGACGGCGGCGAGGGGGGTGCCGGCGCAGGCGGCGGTCAGCATGGGTGGGCTGAAATCCTGTTCGACGCGGCCGATTTCTTCGCGGAGGCGGGCGGCCGCGGCGAGGACGGTGACCGCGCCGAAGAGGGCGACGACCAAGGTGAGGCGCCACCAGGCGAGCTGGTTCATCAGTTGCCACAGCTCGCCGGTGAAGAAGAGGAACAGGGTGACGAAGAGCAGGACCGGCAGGGCTCGGCCGAGGACTTGCACGCTGTTGCGGAGGTCGGTGACCGCCTGCTTGACCCCTTGGCGCACGAGAGTGCCGATGCCGTAGGTGGTGGCGAGGTAGGTGGCCGCGAAGGCGGCGGCGAAGAACACGAGGAACGCGAGAACGCCCAGCGCGCGGGCGCCCGGGAGGGTGATGGCGCCGTCGAAGGCGAGTTGTAGCAGCGGGACGGCGACCGGCATCACGGCGTAGGTGATCAGGATGGCGATGGTCGCGGGGCGGGAGAAGCGGGGGAGGCGCCGGACGAACAGTGAGATCGTCACCCAGGCCGCGATGGTCACCGCGACGACGACGCCGAGCAGAACCCACCGGCCCGAGCCGGCGGTCTTGAGCGGGACCAGCCAGGCGAGGCTCGCGAGCGTGACGAAGACCAGCGCGGGCAGCATCCGGGGCAGGACGTGCTCGGTGAAGCCGTACCCGGCGATCATCGTCGGGGTTCCGCGCCGGAGGAACCAGCGTTCGGTCCGCTGGACTCGCGCCTGGGGTGGGGAGGTCGGCATGAGGAGATGATTCCTGGCCGCTCCGGTCCAGGCCTGCGCGGCCCGTGCGGACACGGCGGTCCGGTCTCCGCTGCTGGCACTTACGCGGCTAGACGGCGTAATTTCGTTCAAATGGGACATACTTTCGTTGACTTGATGCAAAAGTCCTCCCTACGCTCACCGGGCGTCAGGTAGAGAGCCTGGCTCTTCCCCGAGGAGCAACGATGCTTCTGGCTGTCCGCGAACGAAGCCGCCGGGCGGTTCTGGTGGTAACTGTCCTGTTCACAGCCCTGTCGGCTGCCGTCGTCACACCTGCTCACGCCGCCGTCCCGCCTCAAGAGCCCGGCGTGACCCTCCGGGTGTTCGACATGCAGACCGAGCTGACCAAGCTGTGCACCATCAAGCCCGGGTTGACCCCCAACGTCGACAAGCTGATGCCGACGATCAACTGGACCAGCACCGCCGACTTCGGCGTCGACGACTTCCTGGTGTCCGAGGTGACCGGCAACATCTCCGTGGCGACCGCCGGCAGCTACCAGTTCCGGCTGACCAGTGACGACGGCTCCCGGCTGCGCATCGACGGGCAGGTGGTGATCACCCACGACGGCCTGCACGGGGCGACCGCGGTGACCGGCTCGGTCCAGCTGACCACCGGTTATCACGCGCTGCGGATCGAGCACTTCGACAACGCCGGTGGCCAGCAGATCACACTGGAATGGCAGCCTCCCGGCTCGTCGGCCTTCGTGGTCGTGCCCAACTCGGTGCTCAGCACCGACGCCGGGGTCGTCCGGGTGACCTCGCCGGGGAAGAAGGAATGCGAAGGCACCGCCGACTCTCCTGGTGACGGCCTGCCGCTGACCGGCGTCCACCCCGGCTTCACGCTGACCAGCCTGCGCCCCGACGGCTTCCAGCCGCAGGTGACCGGGATGGACTGGCTGCCGGACGGCCGGCTCGCCATCGCGACCTGGGGTGGTTCGGACAACACCGCTGGGGAAGTCCAGCTCATCAGCAACGCCACCGGCACCACCGACCCGTCACGGGTCCGGACGCAGCGGATCGCCAGTGGTCTGAAGGAACCGATGGGCATCAAGTACGTCGACGGCAAGCTGTACGTGTCGGAGAAGACGCGGCTCGTCGAACTGAACGACACCAACGGCGACGGCGTGACCGACGTCTACCGGACGGTGGCGACCTGGCCGTTCGGCGGCAACTTCCACGAGTTCGCGTTCGGCCTGCTGTACAAGGACGGGTTCTTCTACGTCAACCTGTCGGTGGCGATCGACCTCGGTGGGGCGACGACCAATCCCCAGCCCGCGCCGGGCCGCGGGGTCACCATCAAGGTCGACAAGAACACCGGCGCCGTCTCGACCATCGCCGGTGGCCTGCGCACCCCGCACGGCATCGGGTGGGGTCCGGAAGGCGACATCTTCGTCACCGACAACCAGGGTGCCTGGCTGCCCGCGAACAAGCTCGTGCGCATCAAGCAGAACCGGTTCTTCAACCACTACACGAACCCGGCGGGCCCGTTCGACGCGCAGCCGGTGACCGCGCCGGTGGTGTGGTTGCCGCACAACGAAATCGCCAACTCGCCCAGCAACCCGGTCCAGCTGACCCAGGGCACCTTCGCCGGTCAGCTGGTCTACGGCGACGTGACCTACGGTGGCCTGCAGCGGGTCTACCTGGAGAAGGTCAACGGCGAGTACCAGGGTGCGGTCTTCCGGATGACCCAGGGCCTCGAGTCCGGGGTCAGCCGGATCAGCCTCGGCCCGGACGGCGCGATCTACACCGGCGGGATCGACGGCGGCGGCAACTGGGGGCAGCCGGGCAAGCTCGCCTACGGCCTGCAGAAGCTGACTCCCAACGGCACGAACACCTTCGACATGCTCGCCATGCGGGCGGTCCCGGGCGGATTCGAAGTCGAGTACACGCAGCCGTTGTCCGCCGCGACGGTGCAGGACCTGAGCACCAAGTACCAGGTCTCGCAATGGCGTTACGCGCCGACAGCCACCTACGGCGGGCCCAAGGTCGACGAGCAGACCCTCACCGTGACCGGCGCGGCGGTGTCCGCCGACCGCAAGAAGGTCACCCTGCAGATCTCCGGCCTGCAGGCCGGGCGGGTCGTCCACGTCCGGTCGCCTCGGCCGTTCGCGTCCGAATCCGGCACGGCGTTGTGGAGCACGGAAGCGTGGTACACCCTCAACTCGACGGTGGGTGGCGCGCCCGCCGCCCTGACCTACGAAGCCGAGCGGGCGACGCTGAGCGGCGGCGCGGGCGTCAACACCAACCACACGGGTTACGAAGCCACCGGATTCGTCGACGGGTACTGGAATCAGGGCGCCGCCACGACTTTCGCGGTGAACGTGCCTGCCACCGGGACCTACAACGTCGGCCTGCGGTATTCGAACGGTCCGAATCCCAGCGCCGGGACGAAGTCCGTGAGTGTCTACGTCAACGGCACGAAGGTGCGGCAGACCCGGCTGGCGAGCACGACAACGTGGGACAACTGGGGTCTGCAGCCGGAAGCGCTGCCGCTCGCGGCGGGGGCGAACTCGATCTCTTACCGGTTCGATAGCGGCGATGCAGGAAACGTCAACGTCGACAACATCACCGTCACCGCGGCCACCCGGGTTCCCTTGTTCACGGGAACCGATCTGAACGCCTGGGAACTCCGCTCCGGTGGAGCGGCGCCGTGGCCGGTCGCCGGCGGCTCGATGGAATCACTCGGCGGGGACATCCGGACCAGGCAGAAGTTCGGGGACTTCAAACTGCACGTCGAGTGGTACGAGCCGAACTATCCGTCGAACGTGACCGGGCAGGCGCGGGGCAACAGCGGCGTGTACCTGCAGGACCGCTACGAGCTCCAAGTGCTCGACTCCTTCGGTGACACCAGCCTCGCCAACGACGAGGCCGGCGCGATCTACACGCAGAAGGCGCCGGACGTGAACGCCGCGACAGCGCCGCTGACGTGGCAGACCTACGACATCACGTTCCGGGCGGCCCGGTTCGACAGTGCCGGGACGAAGACCGACAACGCCAGGGTGACCGTCGTCTGGAACGGCGTGACCGTCCACAACGACATCGTCATTACCGGATCGACCGGGGCCGGCGACCCGGAAGGCGCCGGTCCCGGCGCGATCCGGCTGCAGGACCACGGTGATGCCGGTGAGAACGTGCGGTTCCGGAACGTGTGGATCGAACCGATCAGCTGACGATCGTCCGGCGGGGCTCGTTCAGCGAGTCCCGCCGACGATCCGCACAATATGAATCGTTTTTTGGCGGGGAGGCAATTCAGGGATCAGGTCACAACAGGGCAACAACTGTGGATCTCACTCTTTCGAGTGGACTGTTGCTTACGAAGTGTCGTTCGGGCTGAGACTAGTAACTCCGATGGTGGATTCCGCGACTGTCGATGCGTCTCCCATTCATAACCGGTCACCTTCCGTGCCTGGTCCCGGACGAAAGGTCGGTTGAACGTGGGTGTTTATGGTCCGATTTCCCCGGTCACCCGGCGGGAGCTCGCCGGCCGGTGGTGGCCGCGGCCGGCGGTGCGCAACCGGTGGCTGCTGTTCGCCCTGGTCACCGTGGCCGTTGTGCCGGCCGATGACGGTGGTGACTTCTGGGCGATGGCCGCTGTGTTCGGCCTGGTCCTGGTCGCCGTGCTGGCCTATCGGGCGCTGGTGCGCGCGGCCGCGAAGGTCGAAGCCGCGCTGGATGACGAGCTCGACTCCCGGTGAGCACGGCTCAGCCGAGCACCGGCTTCGTGCCGTCGAACCGGCACGCAGTGGTGCGCAGCATCCACGTCGTCACCCATCCCGAGGCCACGCACCACGTCGAGAAGGTAGTCGGCGGGTGGCATGACTCGCGGCTCACCCCCGCCGGCGTCCGCGCGGCCGTCTCCATCGCCGCGGCGTTGCGAGCCCGGGTGCCCGATGGCGCCGAGGTGGAAGTGATCTCCTCGGACCTGCGACGCGCCCGCCGCACGGCCGACGAAACGGCGAAGTCGTTCGGCGTGGCACCGATCGAGGACCGCCGGCTGCGGGAGAGGTCCTACGGCGTGGCGGAGGGACGGCCGCAGGAGTGGCTGGACCAGCGGTTCGTCCCGCCGCCGACCGTCGGGGACCGGTTGGGGCACGACGTGGGTGTGCAGGGCGCGGAGACCACCAGGGCGGTCGCGCGGCGCGTCTACGCCGCGATGGACGACATCCTGCGACGCCCGTGCGAGCACCAGATCGTCGTGACGCACGGTGGCTCGCTGACGTTCGTCGTCGCGCACTGGATCGGGATGGCGATCGAGTCGCTGGGCCAGGTGAACTTCCGGGTGGCCTCCGGCAGCATCACCACGCTGCGCGAAGACGGCTACTTTCACAACCGCCAGGTCAGCAGCCTCGGCGACACCAGTCATCTCACCCCGTGAGGCGCTGGGCCGAGACTGTCCAGCAGCAGACGAGCGGCCACCGTCGCTCCGTCGGTGCGGATCTCGGCACCCAGCGCCTTCGCCCGGTCCCGGGTTCCCGGGGCCAGCGCCGTCTCGAACGCGGCGGTCAGCGACTCGATGGTCGCCGTCGGGCCGTCGAGGGCCGCGCCGACCTGCCGGGCTGCCACCTGGCCGGCCCAGTACGGGTTGTCCGCCAGACGGATCGGGACCACCACCTGCGGGACGCCCGCCCGGGCCGCGGTCTGCGTGGTCCCCGCGCCGCCGTGGTGGATCACCGCGGCCAGTTCGCGGAACAGGCGCTGGTGGTTGACGTCGCCGATGGCGAAGCAATCGTCCTGGCCGTGGACCAGATCCAGGTCGGCCCAGCCGCGGGAGACCAGGACGCGGTGACCGCCGGCGCGGCTGACTTCGACGGCCCAGCGGGCGATGTCGGGTGCCGGGCTGATGCTGCCGAAGCCCACGTAGACCGGTGGCGGACCCGCGGCCAGGAACGCCACCAGGTCGGCCGGCAGCGGGCGTTCGTCCACCAGGGTCCACGCACCGGTCTGGACAGCTTCCAGGCCGCGGCCGCCCGGCCAGGGGCCCAGGACCGGGTCCGCCGCGATCCACGGCTGGTCCGAGTAGACGTGGTCGCGCACGCCGGCCACCGGGGGCAGGCCGAGCGCGGCGCGATGGCCGTTGAGCGGCTCACGGAACTGCGCGTCGACCCGCTGGGCGTCGAGTTCCCAGCGAGTCTCGTTGTCGGCATCCGCCGGCTCCGGCCAGCCCGGCCGCGGGGGTGGCGCGTGGTGCGGCGAGGGCAGGTTCACCGCCGAATACGTCACGTACACGTAGGGGATGCCCGCGGCCTCGGCCACCGATCGCGCGGCGACCTGCGCCAAGCCGGCCACCACCAGCGCGTCGCAGCCCTCGGCCGCCGAGGGGAGGACGTCGAACTGCGCGTCGAGCAGCTCGGTGCGGTACCGGGACAGCTCCGCCGGCGACGGCGGGGTCGTCCCGCGCATCAACGCCCGGATCGGCGGCCCGACCGGTACCGCGTCGATCCCGAGGCCGGCCAGCCGGTCCGTGAACTCTTCGTCCGGCGGGGTGCACATCCGCACCTGGGCGCCGAGCGCCTGGAGCTGCACCGCGAGGGCGACCAAGGGTTCGACGTCGCCCCGCGTTCCGTAGGTCGAGAGCAGCACCCGCATTCGTGTCCCTTTCACCGTGGTGCGCGGGCGTAGAAGCCGACCGGCATCGTGACGTCGGCGCTCGCGGCCCCGCACTCCAGCATCCACAGCGCCGCGGCCGGGCCGAGCTCCCGGCCCAGCACCCCGAGCGCGTCCGGATCCGGCGCCACCGCGCGCGCCTGCTCCACCCCGCGCCCGAACGCGTCCGGGTCCCAGCCGGCGGCGTCCCCGTCGCCGAGGGAGCGCGCGCCGCCGGCCAGCGCCGCGACCGGCAGCGGGCCGGGCACGCCGAGCAAGCCGTGGGTGCGTTCACCGACCAGAACCCCCATCCAGCGCGAGCTTTCCGGGGTGGGCCGGGGTCCGGTCCACCGGGGCCGCCCGTCCATGTCCGGGAGCTTCGCCGGGGCGCCGGAGCGCGCCCAGCGGCCGGCCCACTCCACGGCCAGGCCCGGCGCGCTGCGGGTGGCGGGGTTGTGGAACCGGGCCATGTCCCACCGGTTGCCCACCGCGACCGCGGCCAGGTCGCGGTGCGGCCAGACCCGCGCCTCCCACCAGAATCCCCAGGGGAACGCCGCGGTGTGCCCCCACCACCAGTCGTCACCCAGCTCCGGGTCGGCGAGCTCCAGGGTCAGGCCGGAGAACGAGCGGACGCCGTGGGGGCTCGGGCGTTCCGCGCGCGGGGTCACCATGGCCGCGAGCGAGTCCGGCCCGACCAGGCCGCGGTCGCCGCGGGCGGTGCGCAGCAGGGATTGCAGCAGCCGCGCGAAGTCCGCGGCGCTGGTGTACATCCCGACCCCCGGGTAGGCCGACGTCCGCAGGGGTGGGCTCGGCAGGCACCAGTCGCCGAACGCCATGTATCCGGTCGCGCCGGTGGTCCGGTCCGTCGCCCACGGGCTTCGCGTCCCGTCGTCGATGCTCGTGTCCGCCATCCCGGTCGCGGCGAACACGTCCCGGTGGACGCGGGCACCGTACGGTTCGCCGGTCAGGTGCTCGACCGCGCCGCCGAGCACCCCGACCCCGAAGCTCGAGTACGAGTAGGCCCCCGGCGACGTCACCAGCGGCAGCACCCCGCCGTACTCGACGGCGCGGCCGATCCCGTGCCGGCGCCGGACGTGGTCGAGGATCGGCTCGGCCGGCGCCGTGGGCGCGATGGCGGTGACGATGTCGCTGTAGTACCCGCCTTGGTGGGCGGCCAGCATGGCCGTGGTGACGGGTTCCGCGCCGGGACCGCGCAGACCCGCGGGCAGCACCTCGTCGACCGGCGTGTCCAGCCCGACCACGCCCGCCTCGACCAGCTGCATGAAAGCCAGGCCCGTGATCGGTTTGGTGAGCGAGCCGGCCGGCGCGACGGTCCCGGCGGTCATCGGCACACCCGCGGCCAGGTCCGCGAACCCGGTCGAGGCCGTCCGCAGCTCGTCGCTCGTCGCCACCGCGACGGCGACCCCGGGGGTGCCGGTGACCGCGGCCAGCCGGGGCAGGACGGTGCCGAGCGCCGTCATCACGTCGTCGAGCACGCTCATCCTTCGGTGGTGTTGTAGTTGACGATCCGCTCGACCATGAGGGCGCGCGCACCGGACAGGGGGCTGTCCGCGTCCCGTCTCGCCACGTCCGGCAACCGGTGGGCCTGCGCTTCGGCGACCGCGACGATGCCCCAGAGCGCGTTGAACCCCGAAGGGTCGGCCGGCTTCTCCGCGGCGGCCTCGACGATCACGTCGCCGTCCCGGCCGGCCACGGTGAGCGCGCCCATCTGCCGCAGCACGACGGGATCCCGCTCCTTCGCGGCCACCACGCTCCAGCCCGCCACGTCCGTCTGCCGCAGGGCGTCGCGCAGGCTGCCCACGCTGCTGACGACGATGTCCGGCAGGACGAGGGCCACCGGTCCGCGCGTCAGCGGCAAGGCGCACCGGATCGCTCCGTCGAGCCCCGGTTCGGCCACGTCGTCCTGGTAGACGAAGACCAGCTGGAAGGTCCCGGCGTAGCGCGCCAGGTACTTCACCGTGTCCAGCTTGTGCGGCCCGAACACGACGACCACGCGCACGGTGAGCCCGCTCTTCGCCAGCTCGACGACGGTCTCCAGGCTGCGGTCGAGGATCGTGACCCCGGGGGCCAGGCAGTGCAGTTCCTTCGCGTACGGCGCTCCGAAGCGGGTCGCGAGTCCGGCGCAGGGCAGGATGACCGAAACGTCGGGAGTGGGGGCGCTCACCGCAGCCGCACCTCCAGCGCGATCCGGTGGCGGCCGCGGGGCAACGGCACCCATGCCGGCTCGCCCACCACGTGCACCGCGGGGAACCGGTCGAACAGGCTGCGCAGCGCGACCTCGGCCTCCACCTTCGCCAGGGCGACGCCGAGGCAGAAGTGCGGTCCCCAGCCGAATCCGACGCTGCCTTCGCGGCCGCCGTGCTCGGCCTGCCGGCGCACGTCGGCGTGGTGCGGGCAGGCGAACCGGGCCGGGTCGCGGTTGGCGGCGCCCAGTACCGCCTGCACCGCGTCGCCCGCGCTGATCTTCACCCCGCCCACCTCGAGGTCGGTCGCGGCGTACCGCAGCCGCGCCAGCTGCACCGGGCCGTCGGTGCGGACCAGTTCGCGCACCGCGGCCGGCCACAGCTCGGGCTCGGTGCGCAGCAGCTCGCGCTGGGCGGGGTCGCGCATCAGCGCGAGCGCCGCGTTGGACAGCATGTGCGCCATGGTTTCGTGCCCGGCGAGCACCAGGAAGACCACGAGGGCCACCGCGTCGACATCGGTCAGGTCGTCCTGGGCCACGACCTCGCTGAGCAGGTCCTCGCTCGGCTCGGCCCGGCGCTTGTCGACGAGGTCGTGGCAGTAGGCGAACATCTCGCCGAGCGTCGGCGTGATCCGCGCCGGGTCGCCGTCGACCAGCACCTTGCCCCAGCGGTACCAGTCCGCCCAGTCCGTTTCGGGGACGCCGACCAGTTCGCAGACCACGGCCATGGCCAGCGGGTAGGCGTACTCCTCGAGCAAGTCCACGGTCGCGGGGCCGAGGCCGTCGAGCAGCCCGTCGACGATCTGCTGTACCCGCGGGCGCAGCGTTTCGACGCGGGACGCGCTGAACGCGTGGCTGATGCCGCGACGCAGCCTCGTGTGCTCGGCGCCGTCGAGGCTCAGCAGGCTCGCCCGCAGGTACGGCAGGTGCTCCGGGGGCGTGCCCAGCGCGAGGAACATCTCCTCCTGCGTCTGCGCGCCCGGTCCGGGCAGGCCGGTGGGATCGTTGCGCACCGCCGGATCCGACAACACGGCGCGGACCTCGTCGCTGCCGGTGACGAGCCAGCCCTCGGTACCACCGGGCAGCCGGGCCCAGCAGACCGGCGACTCGGCGAGGACGCGGTCGTACCCGCGCATCGGGTCGTCGAGGACGGCCGGATCGCGGACGTCCACCACGGGTTCGGACGACATGGTGCTCCTTTGTTGCCGATTACCAATCCGACCACAGCCACGGCCGAATGGCTTCGTGGCAACGGTTACGTGCCGCGTGGGGGGCGGCCTGCTTTTGGCCGGATTGGTAAGGTGTCAGCCTTTGAGCGGGCCGCCGTTGATCGCGACGCGGTTGCCGAAACGGGTGTGCGGGTAGTAGTCGTAGACGGCGTGGTGCTGGACGCAGCGGTTGTCCCAGAACACCAGCGTGTTCGGCTCCCAGCGCACCCGGCAGGCCAGCATCGGCCGGTTCGGCACGACCGCGAACAGCAGGTCGAGCACCGCTTGGCTCTCGTCTCCCGACAGCTGCGGGATGCGCGAGGTGTAGGCCGGGTTGACGTACAGCAGCGGCCGGTCGGTTTCCGGGTGCCGCACCACCACCGGGTGCTCGCTGACCGGAGGCTCGTAGCCGTCCGGGATCTTGTGGCCGCGGAAGGCGTGCGCGCCGTCGTGGATTGCGGTCAGCCCGGTCAGGAGCTCCTTCAGCTTCGGCGACAGCATGTCGTAGGCGAGGTGCATGTTCGCGAAGAGCGTGTCGCCGCCGTTGCCCGGGTCGGGCATCCGCGTGATGTGCAGCATCGAGCCCAGCGACGGCTCGGCGTCGGCGGTGCCGTCGGCGTGCCAGCCGTTGCCGAACACGGTGGCCGACTCCGGGGCCGTCGCGACCTCCAGGATGTACGGGTTGCCGTGCTCGGGCGGCGGGTTCACCGGCCGCAGCTCACCGAAGCTCGCGGCCAGGCGCTGGTGGTCGTCCGGCGTGATGTCCTGGTCGCGGAACACCAGCACGTGGTGGTCCAGGAACGCCGTCTTCAGCTCGGTGAGCTGCTCCTCGGTGAGCTCCCGGGTCAGGTCGAGGCCGGTGACCCCGGCGCCGATCACCGGGGTCAGGCCCCGCACCGCCAAGGTCCGGTAGTCGCGCGCCGGCCGCGTGGTGATCCGCTTGACGGCGTCGAGTTCGTACTGCTCCATGGTTTCCTTTCCTCCCGTGGGTCTCACAGTCCGATGGCCGCGGCCACCGCGGTGACGTGCGGGGCGCGCACGATGCCGTAGTGGGTGGCGGGCAGTTCGTGCCAGCGGCTCGGCTCGGGCAGCAGGGCGCGCCAGCCGCCGCGATCCGCCACCGGCAGCCCGGGTTCGGGTTCGGCGGCGAGCCAGACGTGGCTGGGCGTCGCGGCCAGGCGGGGCAGCTCGTGCTCGGCCATGCTGCGCAGGTTGGCGCGGCACGCGCTCGCCAGCCGCCGGGCGTGCTCGCCCGCGGTGCCGCCGGACGCGCCCAGCTCATGCTCGAACACCGCTTCCAGCTGCGCGTCGCTGTAGTCCGCGGCACTCGCGCCGGGCGGCGGCGGGTCGATGAGGTGCAGCGCCCGCAGCGGCTCCCCGGCCGCCTCGGCTTCGGCGGCCATCCCGGCCGCCACCCAGGCGCCGAACGACCATCCGGCCAGCTGCCGGGTGTGGCCGGGGAACCGCTTGCGCAGCGCCGTGTAGTAGCGGTGGGCCCGATCCTCGACGGACCACCCGGGTGGTTCCGGCCGGCTCAGGGCCGGGTCAGCGATCACGCAGACGCCGAGTTCCGGCGGCAGGGCCTCCACGAGCGGGCGGTAGGCGTGGACGTCCCCGCCGACCGGGTGCACCAGGCACACCACTTCTTGAGTTGTTCCTTCGCGCCAGACCTGCACGACCACTTCGCCGGTGTCGCTCGCTTCGGAGAGCTTCGCCAGCAGCGCGGCCATCGTCACCTCGGGACCGAGCCACGCGAGATCGAGGTCGACGCCGTAGAGGCGTTTCACGGAGTCGACGACGTCCAGCAGCGTCAGGGAGTCGGCGCCCAGGTCGTACAGCGGCACGTCCGGGTCGAGTTCGGCGACGCCCAGGAGCGCGCGCACTTCCTCCGTCAGGTCCGCTTCGGCCGGTTTTGCCGTGGCCGGGGCGGTGTCGCGTTCATGGAACGTGCGGGCGGTCTCGAGGCCGGTCGTCGCGACCAGCAGCTGCGGCAACCCGGACCCCAACGCGCGGGCGAAGGTGCGGCGGCCTTCGTCCGTGCTCAGGCCGACTGCGAGGTGCGCCTGGTGCCGGGTGTCGGTTTCCAGAGCGGTGACGGCCATGCCGGTGTCGCGCCAGACGTCCCAGCCGATCGAGAGCCGGGCGGTCGGGCCGTCGCGGTGGGCGAGCGCGTCGAGGAACCCGTTGGCGGCGGCGTAGTCCAGCTGGCCGGTGCCGCCGAACTGCGCGGACAGGCTCGAGCAGTAGACGGCGAACGCCGGCCGGTGGCGTTCGATGAGCTGCTCGGTGAGCAGGGCGCCGGCGAGTTTGACGGACTGCGTGCCTTCGCCGCGGGTCGCGATGAGACTGCCGGTCGGTGTCCCGGCGGCGTGGACGATTCCGGCGAGCGGCGTGCCGATCTCGTCGGCGGTGACGGTGGTGACGTCGGCGGCGAGCAGGTCGATGCGGTCTGCCCACGGTTTGAGGGCCTCAGGCAGGAAAGGGTTGCGCGCCAGCAGGATGACGCGGCCGGTGGTGCGTTTCAGGAGTTCTTCGGCGACGGCGGTGCCGATGCCGCCGGTGCCGCCGAGGATCAGGTGGGTCCCGTCGGTCACGGTGGGTGGGCCGGCGTCGACGGGGGCGGTGTCCTGGGTCCACCAGAATCCGGCACTCAGGGCGACCCGGTCCGGCGGGGGCGGGCCGGTGAGGAGGTCGGCGAGGGGAGCCAGGTCCAGGGTGGGGAGATCGACCCAGTGGCCCGGGATGCCGCTTTCCTGCGGGCCGACGGCGGTGATCCCGGCGAGCAGCCCGGCTTCGGGCCGGGTGACGGCGGTGTTCGCGGGGGCGGCGCCGGTGGAGACCCACCAGGTCCTCAGTGGACGGTCATGGGCGGCTCGCAGGAGGGCGGCGGGGGTGTCGAGGCACGCCCAGCCGGCTCGGCCGAGGGATTCTTTGCCGAGGGGGCCGGTGATGGTGAGGGGGAGGGTGTGGAGCCAGTCGATTTCCTGGTCGGGCAGGGCATCGAGGACTTGACGCAGGTGTGCGACGTCGGCCGGGTCGGCTTCGAAGCTGTCGGGGCCCAGCCGGGCGAAGTGGTCTGCGGCGTGGACCCGCACGACGCGCGGATAGGCGGCGTCGAGGGCGGGAGCGGCGAGGGGGCCTTCACCGGAGACGACGAGAACGCGGTCGGTTCTGGTGGCGGTGGTGGCCCGGCGAAGGCGGACCCAGGTGGGCTGGTGCAGCCATTCGCTTTCGGGCTTTCGGGTGGCGGCGGCCCGGCGCGGGAAGTCGAAGTCCCGGACGGCAAAGGCCGGCGGCGGGAAGTCCCATGGTGCGGGAGCGGGGGAGAGACCCCAGTCGACGGCGGCCCCGGCGAGCCAGGCGGCAGCCAGGTCGGCGGGGTTGCGGGGTTGGGGGGTGGCGGCGGAATCGCCCGGCTGCTCGGCGGCGGGCGGGGTGGTGTTGAGGCGGCTGGGTGTGGGTTGCGCAAGTCCGATAGCGGCAGGCAGTGCGTCGCCCGCAGGGGCCGGAGCGGAACTCTCGAGCGCACGCTCGGGCACCTCCCGCGGCTCTACCCTGCGCAGCCACTCCACCGCCGTGGCCGCGTCCTCGCACGCTGCCGCCAGGCGCCATGGCTGTGACGGCCGGCCTGACTGCAGGTGCCGGAGTACGTCCACATAGGACTCCGGGTGTGCCGTCAGGTACTCCGCCACCTGGGCCGCCTCGATCCGCAGGGCCGGCTCGCTGCGCGCCGAAAGCACCAGGCACCGCGCTGGTTCGGGCGCGGCAACAGACGCCGGGCGGACCGACTCCAGCACCACGTGGGCGTTCGTCCCGCCGATGCCGAAGCTGCTCACCCCCGCCACCCGTGGCCCCGCCGGCCACGGCTCGGCCCGCGTCGGCACCCGGAACGGCCCCAGTTCCAACGCCGGGTTGGGCGCTCGGAAATCGACCGTCGGCGGGAGTATGCCGTGGTGGATCGCCAAAGTCGCGCGGATCAGGCCCACCACCCCCGCCGCCGCGCCCAGGTGGCCGAGCTGGCTCTTCACCGAAGACAACGCGCAGCTCGTCGAATCCGGCATCGCCTCGCGTAGCGCCGCTACCTCGATCGGGTCGCCGAGGCGGGTCCCGGTTCCGTGCGTCTCCACGTACCCGACGTCGGCGCCGGAGCGCCCGGCCCGCCGGAGCGCGGCTTGGATGGCCGCGCGTTGCCCGGCCGGGGAGGGTGCGCTGTACCCCTGCTTCACCGCGCCGTCGTTGGTCAGCGCCGAGCCCGTGATCACCGAATACACCGTGTCGCCGTCGCGGCGGGCTGCCGAAAGCGGTTTCAGCACCACCACGCCGACGCCGCTCGCGCCCACCGTGCCGTCCGCGTCGTCGCTGAACGGGCGGCAATGGCCGTCCGCCGAAAAGATGTGCTGTGGCCGGTACCGGTATCCCTCGGCCAGTGTGACGTCGACCAGCACCCCGCCCGCCAGCATCACGTCCGCTTCGCCGCCGCGCAGCATCGCCGCGGCCTGGTGGACGGCCACCAGCGAGCTCGAACACGCCGTCTGCGTCGTCAGTGCCGGCCCCCGAAGGTCCAGATAAAAAGCAACCTTCGTGGCCAGGAAGTCCTTCTCGTGGTGCAGGGCGAGCTGGAACCCGTCCGGCAGCGCCGCGGGATCGGCCTCGCGCAGCATCTGCTGGAAGTACGTGTTCTCGCCGCACCCCGCGATCAGCCCGACCCGGCCAGGGCCGGTGATCCCGGCGTGGGACAGGGCTTCCACGCAGGCCATCAGCAGGTGCCGCTGTTGCGGGTCCATCAGCGCCGCGTCGCGGTGGCTGATCCCGAAGTGCTCCGGGTCGAACGCCAGCGGTCCGTCGAGCAGGCTGCGCGCGCCGACCAATCCCTCGGCGGCCGCGAAGTCTTCGATGCCCCGGCGGCCGGAGACGACCAGATCCCAGAACGCCGCCAGGTCCGGCGCGCCCGGCAGCCGCACCGCCATGCCCACGACCGCCACCGGCTCGTCGGCGGCGGCGACACTGGAAGCCCGAGCCGGCGCCGAGCCGTTTTCGAGGTGCCGCGTCAGGTCCCGCAAGGTGACGTGCTCGAAGAGATCGGCCGCCGTGAACCGGTACCCGGCTTCGGCGCAGCGCAAGTGGAACCGCATCAGCGAGAGACTGGTGGCACCCGCGGCGAAGAACGTCTCGTCCGGCCCGATCGGCGCGCCGGTCACCTCCTCGAACAGCGCCGCCAGCTCGCTCGACGGAGCCGCGGACGTCCGCTGGAGATCCGTGCCCGGCGTGAGAGGAGCGGCGTCCCGGTCGAGCTTCCCGCTGGGCGTGCGCGGCAGGGCGGCGACGACGCGGAAGCGGTCGACTCGCGCGTGCGACGGCAGCAGCGGAACCAAGGACTCCGCCAGCTCCGAAGCCGTCGGTGTCCGGCGGCACTCCAGGAACGCGGTCAGCCGGTCGCCCTCGGCCGTCACCACCGCGTTGACGACGTCGGGGTGCCGCAGCAGCGCGGCTTCGACCTGCCCGAGTTCGAGGCGGTGCCCGCTGAGCTTGACCTGCCGGTCGGCGCGGCCGTCGAAGTGCAGCAGCCCGGCGCGGTCGAAGTGCGCGAGGTCGCCGCTGCGGTAGTACAGCTCCGGCAGCTCGGCGAACTTCTCCGAGGCCGCTTCGCCGAGGTAGCACCGGTTCGCCGCGAGACCGCCGATGAGCAGCTCGCCGACCTGACCCGGCGGCAACGGCGCGCCCGACGCGTCGGCGACCCGCAGCACCGCGTTCGCGACCGGACGGCCGATCGCGGGACGATCGGGCCACTCCGCCGGATCGCCGTCGAGGGTCAATGCGCTGACGACGTGGGTTTCGGTCGGGCCGTAGTGGTTGTGCAGGCGCGCGCCGGGCAGCCCGGCGAACCAGCGGCGGATCGCCGGGGTGCACACCAGCTGCTCGCCGGCGGTGACCACGTCCCGCAGCCGCGACGGGTACCGCCCGAGCCGCACCCCGTGCTCGGCCAGCAGCTGCAAAGCCACGTACGGCAGGAAGATCCGTTCGATCCCGGCGGTTTCCAGCTGAGCCAGCAGCGCCGGGACGTCGTGGCGCCACTCCGGCCGGACCAGGTGCAGCCGGCCGCCGCCGCAGAGGGTCGTGAAGATCTCCTGGAACGACACGTCGAACGACAGCATCGAGAACTGCTGCGTCGCCGCGGGCGGCGCGTCCTGCCACTGCAGCAGGTTGGCCAAGGTGCGGTCCGGGACGCGCACGCCCTTGGGCACGCCGGTCGAGCCCGACGTGAACAGCGTGTAGAGCGGCCGTCCGGTGTGCCGGGCCGGGACGTCCGGCACCGGCCCGCCGGTGAGCGTGACGAACCGCCGTTCGACGTCGGTCTCGAACGTTTCCCCTGGGGCGAGCAGCACGCACCGCGGCCGGGCCCGGGCGAGCATGTCCCGCAGCAACGCGGGTGGGTACGCGGGGTCCAGCGGCACGGCGGTGATGTTCAGCCGGGCGAGCGCGAGGAGCGCGACGACGTGCTCGGCGGACGGCCGGAAGTACAGCGCGACGTCGGTGGCGTCCTCGGGCAGGGTGGCCGCGAGCCGGGCCGCGTGCGCGTCCAGCTCGGCGTAGGTCAGGGTCGTCTCGCCGGTCAGCGCCGGGGCGTCGGGCGTCCGCGCGACCTGCCGCGCGAAGCCGTCCGCCACGGTTTCCCACGTCAGCTCCGCCGTGGCACCCCGGCCGTGGTCGCGGCGGTACGGCTCGGCCAGTTCGGCCGGAGTCCGTGCGGTGCCATGCAAAGCGCGGACGAAGACGTCGCCGAGGGCCGCTGCCTCGGCTTCGGTGAAGTGGCCTTCGCCGTACTCCCACAGGCAGTCGAAGCCGTCCGGTCGTTCGACGACCGACAGCGTGAGCGCGCACTTGGCCTCGGCCGCTTCGATCCACTGTGGACTGACGGAGCAGCCGGGCAGCCGCAGTGCGCCGAAGTCGGTGTTCTCCAAGACGAACAGGTAGTCGAAGGCCGCGTACCCGGGGTCGAGGTCGGCGAACGCGACGTCCTGGTGGTCCAGCGCCGCCCCCGACGCTTCGCCGAGCCGTCGGAGCTGGGCGTCGAGGTCCTCATCGGGATCCACTGACAGTGGCAGCCGCACGGTGTTGGCGAACATCCCGACGCCGTCCTCGAACTCCCGCACCGGCCGGTTCGCGACCGGCGCGGCGATCCGCGGCCGGGTCCGCCCGGTCACGGCGTAGACGCTCCAGGCGAACACGCCGAGCAGCAGCTGGAAGCGGGTCAAGCCCAGCTCGCCGGCCCACTCGTCGACGCGCTCGCGGCCGATCGTCGTGGTCCGCAGCCGCCCGGTGAGCGACGCTTCGCCGACCGGCTCGGCATCGTCGGCGCGTTCGTTCAGCTGAGCGCGGTAGCCGGGGGAGGCGAACCACCGGGACTGCCACCCGGCGAAGTCGAACGGCGTGTGCGCGCCGGGCCGCGGCGAGCCGCCGGACAGCTCGCGGAACAGGATGTTCAACGACCAGCCGTCGACCGCGATGTGGTGCAGGCACAGCAAAAACGTGCCATCGGGTCGCCAGGTCGCGCGCATGAGCACGCCCGACGCGAGGTCGAACGGCGCGGTGAAGAAGTCGTCGCCGGGTTCGGTCCACGGGTCGTACGGCGCCTTCGCCACCTGGCGCAGGCCGTCGGGGGTCGCCTCGAACGCGGTGCGCAGCGCGGGGTGCCGCTCGACCAGGCCGCGCACGTCCCGGCGCAGGGCGTCGACGTCGGGTACGCCGGTGACACGGAAGGCGAGCGGCACGTGATACGCCGTGGACGCGGGATTTCGTTGCTGCACCAGCCAAAGCCGCTGCTGTTCGCTGGTGGCCGGCGCCGTCGTCGCGGACGTCGGTGCGCCCGGCTCCGGGTACGCCGCCTGACCCGCCGCCGAGACCGCGTCGGCGAGATCGGCGAAGGTGCCGCGCTGCACAAGCGAAGGGGCGAGGTCCACGCCCCAGCGTTCCCGGATCGCGAACCGCAGCCGCAACGCCTTGAGCGAGTCGCCGCCGGTCCGCAGCCACGTGTCGCCGGGGTGCAGATCGGGGACGTCGAGGACTTCCGTGACGACGGCCAGGACTTCGCGCTCCCACGACGTCGCTTCGCCGCCGGTCTCCGGCCGCCACGGCGAGAACCCGCCGGCCAAGAGCGCGGCTTCGTCGACCTTCCCGTTCGCGTTCCGCGGCAGCTCGTCGACGCGGAAGACGAGGTGCGGCCGCATGTAGGCCGGCACGGTCTCGCTCAAATGAGCTTCGAACGCGTCGAAGGACAGCTCGCCCGCCACGACGAAGGCGAGCAGCTCGGCCGTGGCCGCGCGGCGCACGGCCACGTGGGCCTGCCGGATCTCGGGATGCGCGAGGAGCCGCTGCTCCAGCTCGCCCGGCTCGATCCGGAACCCGCGGACCTTCACCTGGCGGTCGGTCCGCCCGGCGTAGGCGAAGCGCCCGCCAGGCAGCACCCGGACCAGGTCGCCGGTGCGGTAGAACCGCGCCCGGCCCTCGTCGAGCCACGGCAGCCGGACGAACCGCTGCCCGGTCTCCGCGGGCAGGCCGCGATAGCCGAGCGCGACCCCGGCCCCCGAGAGGTACAGCTCGGCCAGCTCGCCTTCGGCGGCCACGCGCTCGTCCGCGGTCACCGCGACCGCGCCGGTGCCCGGCAGCGGACGGCCGATCGGCACGACGTCGCCGTCGAAGCCGCGCGGGATGGCGTAGCTCAGCGCGAACGTCGTCGTCTCGGTCGGGCCGTAGCCGTTCTGCAGCCGTGTCGGCGAATCCGGGTTGGCGCGGTACCAGCGGCGGATCAGCGGGGCGTTGAGCTGCTCGCCGCCGATGACGACCCGGCGCACGGTCGAGAAGCTGTCCGGCACGGTCTCGGTGACCGCGTTGAACAGCGTCGCGGTCACGAACATCGTGTCGACGCGCTCGCGCACCAGGGCGTCGGCGAACGCCCGCGGGTCCCGGACGGTCTCGTCGTCGAGCACGACGCAGGTGCCGCCGGTCAGCAGCGGCACCCACACCTCGAAGCTGATCGCGTCGAACGCGGGGTTGGCCAGGCAGGCGAACCGGGTGCCGTGGTCGAGCCAGCCGGGTTCGGCGAGCCGCAGGACACCGGCGTCGCGCACCTCGACGCCCTTGGGCCGGCCGGTCGTGCCGGAGGTGTAGAAGAGGAACGACGCCGGCGCGGGTTCGGCGGGCACGCCGGCTTCGGCCGTGCAGGTCAGGAGGTCGGCGGGGGTCAGCGGGGGCAGGCCCGGCAGCCCGTCGTGGACGACGGCGGCCGCGCCCGCGTCGGCGAGGATGACGTCGCGGCGCGCGGGCGGGCTCTGCCGGTCCAGCGGCACGACCTGGCCGCCGAGCCGCAGCACGCCCAGCATGACCTGGATCAGCTCCGCCGAGCGGGGCAGGCCGACGGCGACCGCGTCACCCGGGCGAACTCCCCGGCGGGCCAGGGATTCCGCGACGGCGGCGGCGCCCGCGTCGAGCTCGGCGTAGGTGAGCCGGCGGGCGCCGTCGGACACGGCGACGGAGGCGGGGTGCCGCCGCGCGCGGTCGTGGACGCGGCGGGCGATCGAGGTCATCGGGCCGCCAGCTCGGCTGCGATGACCTTCGCTACCAGCGGCAGCGCATCACTCTCGAGCATGTCCCAGTGCCCGCAGCCCGCGGGGACCACGTCGAACTCGCCGCGGACGCGGCGGCGCCAGAACTCCGCGCTGCCGGGGATCGGATCCTCGCCGACGGCCTGCACGAAGACCACCCGAGCCGCCGATTCCCCGGGATCGTGCTCGCGCGCGGTCCGCCGGTTGTGGTTGTACGTGCGGTGGTAGCGCTCGACCTGCGCGTCCTCGATGCCCGGGTACATCCCGTTGAACCGCACCAGCTTCTCTCGGAACTCCGCCGCGGACACCGGTTCGGCCGCGGCGGGGTCGTCGGTAGCGATGGTGTCGAGCAGGACGACGCTGACGCGCGGGTGGTGCTCGGCCAGCCGGCGCCCCATCTCGTAGGCGACCAAGCCGCCGTAGGAAAGTCCACAAAGGACCAAAGATTCGCCGGGTCGAGGGTCGACGAGCCGCAGGTACTCCTCGGCCATCGCCTCGACGCTCGGCAGCGGCTCTTCACCGGCGTTGAGCCCGGGGGACTGGATGCCGAGGACGCCGGCGTCCTCGGGCAGCGCGGCGCTGAGCGGCAGGTAGCAGAACGCGGTCCCGCCCGCCGGGTGCACGCAGACCACGCGGGCGCCGCCGGTGCCGCGGCGGAACTCGATCAGGCTGCCGCCGTCCGGCGGGCGGTCCGCGCGCAGCAGCGCGGCCTGGGCCTCGATGGTCGGGTGCAGGATGACGTCCCGGATCGGCAGTTCGCGGCCGAATTCCGCGCCGATGGCGTGGGCCAGCTTGATCGCCGAGATCGACGTGCCGCCGACGTCGAAGAAGTCGTCCGAGACGCCGATCGCGGGGTGCAGCAGCAGGGTCCGCCAGATGCGGAGGAGCGCCAGCTCGACGTGGTCGCGCGGGGCGGCGGTGTTGACCGCGGTGGGTGCGCTCTCCCGGGCGTGCGCCAGGACGGCGTCGCGGTCGAGCTTGCCGCTGCGGCTCAGCGGCAGCCGGTCGAACTCGGCGAACACGGACGGGATCATGTAGTCCGGCAGCCGGTCGGCCAGCGCCGCCCGCCACTCGTGCGGGGTCCGGCTCCCGCCCGCGACCCCGGCCACGAGCCGTGCCTCGCCTTCGCGGTCCACCAGCACCGCGGCTTCCCGGACGCCGGGGACGGCCAGCAGCGCGGCCGTCACCTCGCCGGGTTCGATGCGGAACCCGCGCAGCTTGATCTGGTCGTCGCGGCGGCCCGCGTACTCGGCTTCGCCGTCGGGGAGCCATCGGGCCAGGTCGCCGGTGCGGTACATCCTTTCGCCCGGGACGAACGGGTCCGGCACGAACCGTTCGGCCGTCAGCCCCGGCCGGTGCAGGTACCCGCGGGCCAGGCAGTCGCCGGCCAGGAAGACCTCGCCGGCCACGCCCGGCGGCACCGGGCGCAGCCGCTCGTCCAGGAGGTACAGCCGCGAGCCGGGCAGCGGCCGCCCGATCGGCGCCGGGCGGTCCAGGGGCTTCGGGTCGAAGTGGGCGGTGGCGTAGAGCGTGGCTTCGGTCGGTCCGTAGCCGAAGCAGATCCGCAGGCCGGGCAGCGCCGCTTCGAACCGGGCGAGCGCCGCGTCGGTCAGCGGTTCGACCCCGGTGAGGACCTGGCGCAGCGCGAGCCCGGCCACCCGGCCGGGGTCCTCGTCGATCCACCGGACGTACGCGGGCGGCAGGAACGCCTGCACCACCCGGTGTTCCCGCAGCCACGCCATCAGCGCCGCGGGGTCGGGCCGGACGTCCTCGGGCACGACGTGCAGCACCGCGCCGGTCGTCAAGGGGAGCAGCAGTTCGTGCACCGAGGCGTCGAAGCCGATGCTCGACCACGCCGACGTCGCCTCGCCGGGCGTCGCGCCGAAGCGGTCGAGCCACTGGTCGAACAGGGCGAGGACGCTGTGGTGGGTGACGGCGACGCCCTTCGGACGTCCGGTCGACCCCGACGTGTAGATCACGTAGGCCGTCTCGCCAGGGCCGGTCGTGACCGGTGTCCGGGTCTCGGCGCCTTCGGCCTCGAGCGCGGTGAAGTCGTCCAGGACCAGTGCCGGGCGCGCGTCTTCGACCATCGCCGCGCGCCGGGCGGCCGGTTGGGCCGGGTCGAGCGGGAGGTAGGCGGCACCGCTCTTCAGCACGCCCAGCACGGCGACCACCAGCTCCACCGACCGTCCACTGAGGACGGCCACGACCGCACCCGGCCCGGCGCCCCGGGCGCGCAGCGCGTTCGCCAGCTTCGTGCTGCGGCGGTCCAGCTCGCCGTAGGTGAGGGTCCGGCCGTCGCAGACGAGCGCGGGAGCCTCCGGGGTCGTGCCGACGTGGGAGGTGAACCGGCCGACCAGCCCGCCGGGACGCCGGCGCGGACTCGGCCCGGTGCTCCAGCCGGTGAGGATTTCGTGGCGCTCGGCGTCGTCCAGCAGCTCGTAGCTCGCGATGTCGGCGCCGGGACGTGCGGCCAGCTGGTCCAGCAGCCGGACGAGGTAGCGGGCGTAGCGCTGCGCGGTGGCGTGGTCGAAGAGGGCGACGGCGTAGTCGAGGTGCCCGGCGACGTCGCCGTTCTCGGCCGCGAGGCCGAGGGCGAGGTCGAACTTCGCGGGAGCGTGCTCGACTTCCAGGGGCTCCACGGCCACCCCGGGCAGCTCCAGGAGGTCGTGCAGGGTCGGCACCCAGGCCACCATCGTCTGGAACAGCGGGGTGTGCGCCGGGCTGCGCGGCGGGTTCACCAGCTCGACGACCCGTTCGAACGGCAGCTCGACGTGGTCGATGGCGCCCCGCAGGGCCGCGCGGACCTGCTTGAGCAGGACGGCGCCGGTGGGCGAGCCGCCCAGCTCGGCGCGCACGGCGAGCGTGTTGACGAAGAAGCCGATCGTGTCGGGGTATTCGCCGCCGGCACCGCGGTTGGCGGTGGGGACGCCGACAACGATGTCAGTTTGCGCGGAAAGCCGGGATAGCAGGATGAACCAGCAGGTCAGGACGGTGGAGTAGAGCGTGACGCCGTGCTCGCGCGCGACCGCCTTCAACCTCGCGGTGAGGTCCGGCCCGAGGGTGACCGGCACCCGGGCGCCGCGGTGGTCCTGCCGGGCCGGGCGCGGCCGGTCGGCGGGCAGCTCCAGCACCGGCGGCACGCCGTCGAGCCGGTCCCGCCAGTACGTCTCGTGCGGCGCCGGACCGGCGCCGGCCAGCCAGTCCTGCTGCACTCGAGCGTGCTCGCGGTAGGGACGCGTCTCCGGCAGGGAAACCAGGCTTCCGCTCAAATGAGCGGAGTAGAGCACGCCCAATTCGCGCAGCAGCAGGGTGCGGGACCAGCCGTCGAAGACGACGTGGTGGACGGTGATCAGCAGGACGTGCTGCTCGTCGCCGACGCCGAGCAGCCGGGCCCGGGCCAGCGGGGCCCGCGTCAGGTCGAACGGCTCGAACGGGTCGGTCCGCCGCAGCTCGGCCGCTTCGTGCGGCCGTCCGGTGACGTCGGTGACGTCGGTGACGGGGCAGGGAAACCCGTGACCGGCGGGTTCGACGATCTGCACGGGGACGCCGTCTTCGACGACGATCCGGGTACGCAGGGCTTCGTGGCGGTCGGCGAGGGCGTCGAAGGCGCTTTGCAGCGCTTCGCGGTCAAGGGGCCCTCGCAGGACGAAGGCCATGGTCTCGTTGTAGGCCGGGGCGGCCCCGTCCAGCTGGGAGACGGTCCAAAGGCGCTGCTGACCGGACGACAGCGGTGCGGACACTCGCATCGAGGACGGCCTTTCCAGGCGGGGCGGGCGAACCGGTACTGCTTTGTGCCGTCGCAGCCGAGGTCGGGAAACGCTCTCTGTCTGTCTCGACAGTTAACACCACACCATCGGGTGATGACGAGAGGTGACAAAAGTTTGCCCGGAAGTCCCTTCAGCGCGCGGCGAGCACCCGGCGCACCTCGTCCGCGCCCAGCACCACGGGGGA
This sequence comes from Amycolatopsis sp. NPDC048633, assembly GCF_040650695.1. NCBI lineage: Bacteria > Bacillati > Actinomycetota > Actinomycetes > Pseudonocardiales > Pseudonocardiaceae > Amycolatopsis > Amycolatopsis sp. NPDC048633. The sequence continues at coordinate 204,182 of NZ_JBEZHS010000005.1, read as the reverse complement.
CCGCAGCGATCCGACCTCGCCGATCTCGATCTCGACCACGTCTCCCGGCCGCAGCCCTTGGTCGAGCCCCGGCACGACGCACGTGCCCGTCGAGAGCACGGCGCCGTCGGGGAAGTCGTTGTCCCGCCACAGGTACTCGACCAGCCCGGCCGGTTTGCGGTTGAGCTGGGCGGTGCTGGCCTCGCCGGCGAACACTTCGTGACCGTCGCGCAGGATGCGCATGCGCAGGCCGAGCGACAGCGGGTCCGGCACCTCCCACGCCGGCCGCACCCGCGCCGACACCGCGCACGAACCGGTGTAGATCTTGGCCTGCGGGAGGTACAACGGGTTCTCGCCTTCGATGCTGCGGGAGCTGACGTCGTCGACCACGACATACCCGGCGATCTCCCCGGCACCGGTCAGCAGCAGGCCGAGTTCCGGCTCCGGCACGTTATTGGCGGAGTCGGCGCGGAGGGCGATCGGCTCGCCGTCGGTGACCACGCGCCACGCGGCCGACTTGAAGAACAGCTCCGGCCGCTCCGCGCGGTACACCCGCGCGTAGACGTCCTGGTCGGCGCTCTCCTCGCGGCGGGCCTCCTCGGACCGCAGGTAGGTCACCCCGGCGGCCCACACCTCCATCCGCCCGTCCAGCGGCGGCAGCAGGCGCGTCCCGGTGGTGGACACGGGCTCCCCGGCGGCCTCGGCCAGCTCGCGGATCTCCGCCACGGAGTGGCGCAGCAGCTCACTCATCGACGCCACCGCGAGCGGCCGCAGCTGCTCACCGGTGAGCAGGCCGACGCGGATGTTGCCGGTGCCGTCGGTGAATCGCACCAGGTGGCTCATTTCCGGACCTCCTCGATCAGTGTCGAACCTACGGAGTGCGGAGCGTGGCGGTCAACGAGTGTCGGACAGCCGGGCGCTACTCCGTCGAAAAGTCGGCCATCATCGCCATGTCCTCGTGTTCGAGGTTGTGGCAGTGCAGCATGTAGCGACCCGCGTAGCCGGTGAACTTCACCGCCACTTCCACCGCTTCCGACGGGCGGACGTCGACCGTGTCCTTCCAGCCCGCGTCGTACGGGCCCGGTGGGTGGCCGTTGCGGCTCAGCACCTGGAAGTGGTTCAGGTGCAAGTGCACCGGGTGGTGGACGTCGCTCGTGAAGCGCCATACCTCCGTTGTCCCCAGGCGGGCGCGGGCCAGGTCGCGGCCCGGGGTGTACGGCGCGCCGTTGATCGTCCAGGCGCCCGATGACTTCTGGAACAGGAAGTCCCGCGTTGCCGTGGCGCGGGAGGGGTCCAGGGTCGCGATCTCCGACAGCGTCGCCGGGACGTGGCTGTCGTCCGTCACCCGCCCGTCGGTGCCGATGTCGAAGCACATCACCTCCGCCGTCGCGCCCGTGCCGAGCTTGTTGACGAGGCGGACGCGGGTGCCCGGTGCGTAGCGGGCGAAGTCGATCACGACGTCGAAGCGTTCTGCGGGGGAGATGTCGATGCTGTCGTGCGTCAGCGGGCTCGCCAGCAGACCGCCGTCGCCGCCGATCTGGACCAGGGTGCCGCCACCCGGGGGCTGGGGGTCCAGTGCCAGCGAGTAGCGGCGGGCGTTGGAGCCGTTGAGGATCCGGAAGCGGTAGCGGGCGCGGTCGGCGTGCAGCACCGGCCACGGCGCGCCGTTGACCAGGATGACGTCGCCGAGCACACCGTCCATGTAGGCCGGTGAGACGCCGGGCAGCTGCTGTCCGCCGGCGAGTGCGGGGTAGGTGAAGCTGCCGTCCGCGCCGAACGAGCGGTCGCAGATCATCAGCGGGATGTCCCGGTTCCCTTGCGGCAGCGGCAAAGCCGCCTCTTCGTCGTCCGTCACGAGGTGGAACCCGGCCAGGCCCTGCCAGACGTTGGCGGCGGTGAAACCCATGCGGTGGTCGTGGTACCAGAGCGTCGCGGCGCGCTGGTCGAGCGGATACGTGTGGGACCGGCTGGTCCGCCCGCCGCCGGTGTCGAGCTTCGCCATGCCCGCCATCCCGGACATTCCTGCCATGCCGGCCATGCTCGACGCGGGAGTCGCCCGCTCGCCGTCGACGGGGTGCACGAGCTCGGTGGGGTAGCCGTCGCTCTCGGCCGGCGTGTGCCCGCCGTGCAGGTGCACCACGGTCGGGTGCGGCAGCCGGTTGGTGTGGGTCACCACGGCCTTGCGCCCGGCGGGAGTTCTCAAGGTGGGGCCGGGAAAGCTGCCGTGGTAGGTCCACGCCTCGGTGGTGAGCCCGGGCAGGATGCCCAGGGTGGCCGGCCGCTGGATGATCTCGTAGAAGTCCGTCGTCGCGTCGGAACGGACCGGCGCGAGCACCGGCGGGATCGGCAGTTCGGTGCGGAACGCCGGCGGTACCGGCGCGCGGCTGGCCAGCAGCAGTCCGGGCTGGCCGTCGGCGAACAGCCCGCGCAGGAACGGCGTCCCGGCGACGGCGAGCGCGCCGGCTCCGGCCAGGGCGACCGTGCCGACGCCGAGGAACCGGCGGCGGCTCATCGCGGGGCTCACGCGGCGACCCCGGCGTAGCGCGCCACCGGCTGCTTCGCCCAGGAGAGCATCAGGATCCGGACGACGAGGTAGAGCAGCACGGCCCCGAGCGGCACGTGGACGACCAGGTCCCGGGTGAAGCCCAGGACGATCTGCGCGGCGCAGAGGACAAGCGCCAGCGCGGAGAACAGGGCGGGGCGTCCCGGCCCGCGTCCTCCGCGCCACACGACGAGTGCCGCCAGCAGCGTCGGTACCAGCGTCAGCGCGAAGAGCATGCCCGACATGCGATGCGCGGCCAGCATCGAATAGTGCCCCTGCAGGAAGGCGCCGGCCAGGACCGGTTGCAGGCAGGCGAGTGCGGCCGACGCGGCGGCGCCCGCTCTGAGCAGCACGAGCGCGCCGCGGCCGATCGGGGTGCGGACAGGGTCCATCACAAGACTCGTTTCTCCGGGGGGACTTCGCGGGAGGAAGCAACCAGTCTTCGGTCACTGAAAAATTACTGTAGCAGAAAAATTTCTGGAGGTGTACTACTCTGAGGGCATGAGCGCGCGAACCGTCGACTGGGCAGCCCGGCGCACCGGCGAGCCCGGGGCCGAGGGGTTGCGGGAGCGCAAGAAGCGGCTGATGCGCCAGCAGCTCTCGGACACCGCGACGGAGATGTTCCTCGAGCGGGGCTTCGACGCCGTGCGGGTGGCGGAGATCGCCGAGGCCTGCGGGGTGTCGGAGAAGACCGTCTTCAACTACTTCCCGAGCAAGGAATCGCTGATCCTCGACCACCCGGACACGGCGCTGACCGCGCTGCGGGCCGACCTGGCCGAGCCCGGCGTGTCCCCGGCCGAAGCGACGCTGCGGATCCTCGCGCAGGAGCGCGCCGCCGTCTTTTCCTGGCTCGCCGAGCAGGAGGACCCGGCCGAGGCGATCACGAAGTCCCGGCGGTTCGGCCTGCTGATCGCGACCACGCCGGCCCTGCGCGCGCACCGCCTGGAGATGACCGAACAGCTGGTCGTGGTCGCCGCCGAGGCGCTGGCCGAGCGGACCGGGTGCGGCCCGGAGGACCCGGAGCCGCGGGTGCTGGCCACGGCGCTCGTCGCGCTCTGGCAGATCCAGTTCCGGTCGATGGCCCAGCACCTGGACGTCGCCCGCACGCCGGAGTCGATCGAAGAGGCGGTCGCGGCCGACGTCGGGCGTGCGGCCCGGCTCGTCGAAGCCGGGATCGACGCCCTGCCGCGGTTCGCTTGACCGGCGAACTCAGCTGTAGGCCTCGAACCGGGCGAGCTGGCCGGCCGGCCACCCGGTGTTGCCGGTGCAGGTCAGGCGGAGGAAGCGGCGGCTGCCGGCCGGAACGGTGATGGTGACGCTGTTGCCCCGCGCCGGGTCGAACGCGTACCCCGTCGCGGGGACGAGCGTGGCGAACGCGGTGCCGTCGGTGGAGCCCGACACGGCCAACGTCTGCGTCCTCGCGCCCCATGCGCTCGACGGCGGCACCGCCACCACGATCCGCGTCACCGCGGTCGCCGCGCCGAGGTCGACCTGGAGCCACTGGGGGAACGCGTTGTTCGCGCTTTCCCAGTAGCTGTCGGGGTTCCCGTCGACGGCGTTGCCCGCGCCGTAGTTCTGGACGTGGCTGCTTTCGGTGGTCGCGCGGCCGCGTGCCAGGTCGGTCGAGCCGCCGGTGGTCAGCGTCGGCGAGGTCGGCCGGGTCGCGGTGAGCGGGAGCTGGCCCTTGAGCATGCGGCCGCCGTCGGCGGTCAGGCGCAGGTAGTAGTCCGACGAGCACGCCGTCCCGTCCTCGTCGAGGGCGAGCAGGCCGGACCCGGCGGGGGTCATGGAAGCGTTTTCCGCGGTTTTCGCGATCTGGTTGCCTTCGCCGTATTCGTCGAACATCGAGATGTAGATGCCTTGCGCGCCGGCGCGGACCATGTTGTAGAACTGGCGCCACATGAAGTCGCCGTGGGCGCGCTGTCGCCCCGAGACGTCGCCGGGGAGCACGCACGGCTGGTAGTCGATGCCGTGAGCGGTGCAGTCGGCTTGGTCGGGCACGGTGAGGTTCTGGTACATCCAGTCCGCCCCCGCGATGTCGCCGACCGCCCCGACCATCCACGGCGAGATCATGTTGAACGCGCGATAGACGTTCCCGAAGCCCGGCCGCGAGCCGCCGTCGCTGGTCCGCCATTCCCGCGGCACGCCCCCGATGACGTAACAACCCTGGCCCTTGAACCAGTTCACGACGTCGAGGCAGGTGTTCGCGTCCCACGGGTGGTTGCCGTCGTCGTACCCGAAGCCCCAGATGCAGACGACCGGTTTGCCGTTCTGGCGGGCGTAGGCGGACGACGCGGTGTGCGCGGCCATCTTCGCCGTCCAGTCGGCTTTCATCTCGGACTGCATGTTCGCCCAGCCGGTGGCGTCGTACATGATGTAGAACTTCCGGCCGTGTGCCTCGGCGGCGCCGCGGACCTTGGCGGCCATCGCATCGCGGGTCGGGCCCTCGCTGCTGTTGGGGTTGAAGCGCTGCAACGCGGCCGTGTCGCAGCCGTTCTGCTGCATCCACAGGAAATGCGTGTCGACGGTCTGCTGGTCGTAGGACGAGAAGAGTGTCGCAGGCCGGCCGTTGCCGAAGTTGGCGTACGCGGTCTGGTACGTGCGCGTGTACTCGCGCATGTCCGGCCAGGCCTTGATGACGTTGTTGCCCGGCGACGGCGTCTGTCCCCAGTTCTGGCTCCAGTGCCACCAGCCGTCGATCGGCGCGCCGTCTCCGGCGCAGGCGAACCAGCCCTGGTACCCGACGGTGATCTTGCCGACGACGTCCCCGGGTGGGCTGGCCGCGTCGGCTCCGGGCGCGCCGGCGAGGGACAGCGCGCCCCAGGCCGAAGCGGCGGCGGCCGAGCCGATGAACGTCCTGCGCGAGATCGCCATGCCGGGTCCTCCTGCCACGCTGCACGAGTGCTTCTGCCGGTGAGGGGACTGTAGGCTTCCGGGCAAAAATGGGCAATACTCGGACGGATTTCTGAAAGTTTCGTACCAGAGCCTGCAAAGACGGTCGCGCTACCGTGGTGACGTGAGTTCGCCGCCGCCGTTGGTTTGGTATGCCAGCTACGGGTCCAACATGTACGCCGCGCGGTTGCGGTGCTACCTCCAAGGAGGAACGCCGCCGGGCGCCCAGCGCGGGTACCTCGGATGTCGTGATCGCAGTCCGGCGCGTCGCGTCGTGGCGAGCGAGTTCGCCGGAGGCGTCTACTTCGCGACGGAATCGCCGGTCTGGCACGGTGGCCGGGCATTCTTCGACCCCGCGTTGCCGGGGCGGGCGCTGATGCGGTCGTACCTCGTGACCGCCGGGCAGTTCTCCGACATCGCGGAGCAGGAGATGTACCGCGAGCCGGGCCCGGACCTGGATTTGAGCACCGTGCTGAGGACCGGCCGCGACCAGCTCGGGCCGGGTCGCTACGAAACCCTGCTGCACCTCGGCGATCTCGACGGCTGTCCCGTTCTGACGTTCACGGCACCGTGGCCGGCGTCGGAAATCGAGAAGAACCCGCCCGGCCGCTTACCTGGCCATGCTTGTCGGAGGGCTACGCGAAGCGCACGGATGGTCCCTGCCGGACATCGCCGAGTACCTGGCGACGCTGCCCGGGGTGCGGGGTCACTGGTCGGCGCAGGAGATCGTCGACCTTGCTCCGTAGCGTCCAAAGCGGCCGGTTTCAGGTGTGCCTCTCCGGGCCGTCCGGCTGGTCGATCGGGCAGGGTTCGCGCGGTCGGCGTTGCCGGTTCGCTAGGGTCGAGAGCTTCGACGATGTGATCGTGAACTCTGCAATAGGGAGCCCGTGCGGTGACTAATCCGCTGGTTGCGCCGGTGAAGGATTCGACGACGGCGTATTCGGGTGTGTCGCTGCTGGAGTCGGCGGCCGATCTGAAGTCGGCCATCGAGAGCGGCGACTGGGCGTCCGTGGCGATGGGTGCGGTGGGGACCGCGCTCGACGCGCTGTCGATGGCGATGGACCCGTTCGGTGCCATCCTCGCCGCCGGTGTCGGGTGGCTGATCGAGCACGTCGGCCCGCTCAAGGAAGCCCTCAACGCGCTGACCGGCAACGCGGACGAGATCGCCGCGCAGTCGGAGACCTGGAAGAACGTCGCCAAGGAGCTGGGCAGTGTCGGCGAGGACCTGACCGGGATGGTCAAGGCCGACACCGCGTCCTGGACCGGGAACGCCGGCGACACCTACCGGCAGCGCGCGCAGGACACCGTCACGCTGTTGGAAACCGCCCAAAAGGGCTGTGAAGGTGCGTCCAGTGGCGTGAAGACCGCGGGCGAGGTCGTCGCGGCGGTGCGGGCGCTGGTGCGGGACATCATCGCGGAGCTGATCGGGCACTTGATCAGCTGGGCGTTGCAGGTGGTGTTCACGCTCGGGATCGGGCTGACCTGGGTGGTCCCGCAGGTGATCGGCGCGGTGGCGAAGACCGCGTCGAAGCTCGCGGATCTGATGAAGCGGCTGGTGACGGCGCTCAAGGCGCTGGTTCCGCTGCTCAAGCGGGCCGGTGACCTGTTCGGGGACGCGGCGAAGGCGTTGAAGAACATCAAGCCGGGCAAGGCCGCGCCGCCGCCGAAGCACGCCGACATCAACGGCAGCCCCAAGGGTCTCGACGGGCCGAAAGGCAAGGGCGGCGACTCGACCAGCACCGCCGGTGACCACAGCGGGGGCGGCTCGGGCGGCCACAAGGGCGACTCCACCGACACCCCGGGGGACAAGGGCAAGGGCTCCCCGGGCAACGGCGACTCCACCGGCACCGCCGGCGCGCACGGCAAGGGCCCGGACAACTCGGGCAACCACCCGGGCGGCAACGGCTCCCGGGGCAACCCCGGCGACACCACGCCGCAAGGGATCCGCGGCCAGGGCGAGAACAACCGCTCGATCGGCAACGAGGTCTGCGTGACCGACCCGGTCGCCGTCTCGACCGGGCAGATGGTGATGGAAGAGGTCGATGCCGGCCTCCTCGGGGTGCTTCCGCTGGTGTTCCGGCGGACGCACTTCTCCGGCTACCGCGCGGGAATCTTCCTCGGCGGCAGCTGGGTGTCCACTGTGGACCAGCGGATCGAGGCCGACGAGCACGGGGTCAGCTTCGCCGCCGAAGACGGCACCCTGCTGCGCTACCCGCTGCCGGGCACGGACGACTGGGTCGTCGCCGAAAGCGGTCCGTTCCGCCCGCTGAAGCGCGCGCCGGACGGCGGTTACCTGGTCGACGACCAGGAGCTGGGCCGGCTGCTCTACTTCGCGCCGGGCGGCGAGCGGGCGTTGCTGACGTCGGTGACCGACCGCAACGACAACGCCTTCGAGGTCGTGCGCGCCGAAGACGGCCGGCCGCTGGAGATCCGGCACACCGCCGGGCACCGCGTCCGCTTCGAAACCGTCGACGGGCTGGTCACCGCGCTGTTCGCGGTCACCGGCGACAGCGAAGTCGAGCTGGTCCGCTACGCCTACGACGACCGGAACCTGGTCTCCGTCACCAATCCGTCGGGTCAGCCGATGACCTACACCTACGACGGCGCGGGGCGCATCGTGGGCTGGACCGACCGCAACGACGAGTGGTTCCGCTACCACTACGACCAGGCCGGCCGCGTCGTCCGCACCGAAGGCTCGGGCGGCTTCCTGGACTGCGTGCTCGAGTACGACCCGGACAACCGCGTCACCCGCTCCACCGACGCGCTCGGCCACACCTCCGAGTTCCACTACAACGAAGCCGGCCAGGTGACCCGCGAGGTCGACCCGCTCGGGCAGGCGACGGTCTCGGAGTGGGACGCCCGCGGTCACCTGCTGAGCTCGACGGACCCGTTGGGGCGCACCACGCGCTACCGCTACGACGAGCTCGGCAACCTCGTCGCCGAGATCCGGCCCGACGGCACGGAACGCGCCTGGGAGCGCACCGCGGACGGGCGTTCGGTGACGGTCCACGAGGCACCTGGTGTCTCGACGCGCCAGGAGTTCGACGAGCGGGGCAACCTCGTCGCGGTCGTGGCACCGGACGGCGCGACCACCCGGTACCGCTACGACGACAACGGGTTCACCGTCGCGCTGACCGATCCGGCCGGGGCCACGGCCACCATCGTCAACGACCCGGCCGGCCTGCCGATCGCGGTGACCGACCCGCTGGGCGCCGTCACCCGCTACGAACGGGACGAGTTCGGGCGCCTCGTCACGATCACCGACCCCGTCGGCGGCGTCGAGCGCTTCGGCTACTCCGTGGACGGAAAGCTCGCCTGGCACCAGAACCCCGACGGCAGCCAGGACCGGTGGGTGCTGGACGGCGAGGGCAACAACCGGATGCACACCGGCGCGGCCGGCGGTGTCACCCGCTACGAATACGGCGGTTTCGACCAGCCGACCGAGCAGATCCTCCCGGACGGCAGCCGGATCTCGGTCAGCTACGACGGCGAGCTGCGGGTCGACGCGGTGACCAACCAGCAGGGCCGGGTCTGGCGCTACGAACGGGACGCGGCCGGGAACCTGGTCCGGGAGACCGACTTCGCCGGCGGCGTGACGACTTTCGGCTATGACGCGGCCGGAAGGCTCGTCGAGCGCGTCCGCCCCGACGGGCAGCGCACGACCTTCCGCTACGACCTCGCCGGCCACCTGGTCGAGCAGAGCGACCGGAACCGCACCACCCGGTTCGAGGTCAGCGCGACCGGGCAGCTGCTGGCGGCCGACGACGGCACCACGCGGATCAGCTACGAGCGGGACGCGGTGGGCCGGGTGCTGGCCGAGACGGTCAACGGCCGCACGGTGCGCTCCGCCTACGACGCCGCGGGCCGCCGGGTGCACCGGAGCACGCCGTCCGGCGCGGAAAGCGCGTGGGAGTACGACGCCGCCGGGCTCCCGGTCGCCGCCCGGCTCGCCGGCCGCGACCTGCGGTTCGTCCACGACGCCGCGGGACGCGAGGTGCGCCGGACCCTCGGCACCGGCGCCACCCTGCTGCAGACCTGGACGCCGAACTCGCAGCTGGCGTCCCAGGTGATCACCGACGGGGCCAGTGCCACCCGCCAGCAGCGCTCCTACGGCTACCGGGCCGACGGCGAGCTGGTCGCGCTGCATGACCAGGCGGCCGGTCCGCGCGAGTTCGGCCTCGACCCGCTCGGCCGGGTCACGGAGGTGCGGTCCCCGCGCGGGTCCGAGTCCTACCGCTACGACGAAGCCGGGAACCTCACCGACGCGTCGTGGCCGACGGCCGAGGCGGATCTCGTGGGCCGGCGCACGTTCGCGGGCCCGCTCGTCACCGCGGCCGGCGGGACGCGCTACGGGCACGACCGGCGCGGCCGGGTCGTCCTGCGGGAACGCACGATGCCCGGTGGCGCGAAGCTGACCTGGCGGTTCACCTGGGCCGACGACGATCGGCTCGTCGCGGCCGGAGTGCCCGACGGCAGCAGCTGGCGCTACACCTACGACGCGCTGGGCCGCCGCATCGCCAAGGAGCACCTGGCCGCCGACGGCCGGACCCCGCTCGAACGCGTCGACTTCACCTGGGACGGGCAGCTGCTCGTCGAGGAGGCCCGGCACACGCCCGACGGCGTGCAGGCCACGGTCTGGGACTACGAGCCCGGCGACTACCGGCCGCTCGCGCAGCGCGGCCGGGCGGCCCGGCCGGGCCAGGCGTGGGTGGACACCCGGTTCGACGCCATCGTCGCCGACCTCGTGGGCAGTCCCGCGGAGCTCGTCGACGACCACGGCCGGATCACGTGGTGCGCTCGCACGAGCGTCTACGGCGCCCCGGCCGGCGCGGGCTCCCCGGCGGCGACTCCGCTGCGGTTCCCCGGGCAGTACTTCGACGCCGAGACCGGGTTGCACTACAACGCCCAGCGCTACTACGACCCGGTGACCGCGCGCTACCTCAGCCCCGACCCGCTCGGCCTGGTGCCCGGGCCGAATCCCTACGCCTACGTGGACAACCCGTTCGGGCAGATCGACCCGCTGGGCCTCGCCCCGCAGTCGTGCGGCAAGCCCAAGCTGTCGATCGACACGAACATCGGGAACCAGCCGATGAAGCAGTCGCCGGGCGGGGGGAAGTACAGCGATTCCCCGGGCGGCAGCTGGTACAAGGAGTCGGCGCCGGCGGGGAAGTACAAGAACAAGCCGAACCGGCCGGCGGCGGGCATGGACAACCCCAGCTGGACGCACCAGAACATCAAGCCGATGTTCGAAGACGCGCTGGTCAACAAGAACGACATGCCGGCCGGTCTCAACACCACCAAGCAGAACAAGTGGATGCAGGACCACGGCAAGTTCCAGACCTACCACCAGGACGGCACGCCGGACCAGATCGTCCCCAAGAAGGACGCCATCATGGGGCACAACAAGGCGGCGGGCACCTACTTCAACGAGACCGGGCACAAGCTGCCGATCGAGGACAACAGGCACTACAACCGCCAGGGCAGCAGCTACGGCCAGGTCGAATACTCGAAGAGCTCCTCGGGCACCGGCGCGCACGAGGACAAGTACGTGCCCCCGCGTCCCGACCGCGGTTCCCACCCGGGGTACACCAACCCGGCGGCGCCGGGCCACACCGGCGGCCCGTGGCCGTCCTACCCGCCGGCGCCGAACGGCCTGCCCCCGAACTCGTCGAACATCCTGCCCGACGGCACCCCGATGCCGAATGCGCCGACCAGCGGTCAGTTCCCGCCGAACAGCCTTCCGCCGGTCCACTCCCCGCCGGGATCGCCCATCGACGACCGTCCGACGAAGCGGCCGAGGTTCGACTAGAGGTTCGTCGGCGGCGAGAGGGACGACGGGTGGCCACGGCGGTCGTGGCCACCCCGGCCGGGGTACTTGCCACGAGATCCACCGGTCGGGTGTTGACTTCAAGTGCTTGAAGTTCCGCATGCTGGTGCCATGGCGACAGGAGTTGCGGGCGAGCAGGTGTGGCTGACCATCCTCGAGGCGTCCCGGCGCAGCGGGCTGAGTGAGCCGACGCTGCGCTACTACGAGCAGATCGGCCTGGTCGGGCCGGTGCCGCGGGATCCCAGCAGCGGGCACCGGCGGTACGACGCCGAGACCATGGACGTGCTCGACTCGCTCGGGTGCCTGCGCTCGGCCGGGCTCCGCGTCGAGGACCTGCGCCGCTACCTCGACCTCCTCGCGCGCGGGAACGCGGCCGCCGCCGAGCAGCGTGCGCTGTTCGACCACCAGGCCGACCGGCTCGAGGCCGAGATCGAGCGGCTGCGGCTGCGGCTGGACTACCTGCGCTTGAAGGCGCGGCTCTGGGACGCCCGCGACCGCGGTGACGCCGACGCGGCGCGGCGGCTCGTCCCGCGCCTGGTCGCCCTCATCGACCGATTCTGACGATCCTTTTAAGGAACTCCGCACATGAACGAAGACAACCGATCCCTCGTCCTGGTCACCGGCGGCACCGGCCACCTCGGCGGGCACACCATCGTGCGGCTGCTGGCCGACGGGCACCGGGTCCGCACCACGGTGCGTGACCTCGACCGGGCGGCCGAGGTCCGGGCCGCCGTCGGGCCCGGTGACCTGGAGGTGGTGGCCGCGGACCTGGGTGCCGACGCCGGCTGGGCGGCGGCGACCGACGGCGTGGACTACGTGCTCCACGTCGCTTCCCCGTTCCCGCCCGCCTCACCCGAAGACGAGGACGAGGTGATCCGCCCGGCCCGCGACGGCGCCGTCCGCGTCCTGACCGCCGCCCGGGAGGCCGGGGTGCGGCGGGTCGTGCTGACTTCGTCGTTCGCCGCGGTGGGCTACGGCGCCGTCCCCCGGGCGGAGTACACCGAGGCCGACTGGACCGACCCGGCCGACCCCAACAGCGCGTACGTCCGGTCGAAGGTGATCGCCGAGCGCGCGGCGTGGGAGCAGGCCACCGGCGGCCCGGAGCTGACGGTGATCAACCCGGCCGGCATCTTCGGCCCGGTCCTCGGCGGGCGCCCGTCCTCGTCGGTCGCGCTGGTGCGGGGGATGCTCGACGGGACGCTGCCCGTGGTGCCGCCGCTGTACTTCGGCGTCGTCGACGTCCGCGACGCCGCCGACCTGCACGTGCGGGCGATGACCCACCCGCGCGCCGCGGGGGAGCGGTTCCTGGCCGCGGCCGGGCGGGCGATCAGCTTCCTGGACATCGCCCGGATCCTGGCCGCGAGCGGGCACGACGTGACCACGACCGAGCTGACCGCGGACCAGGTGCGGGCCGCGGCCGAGACCGACCCGGCCCTGCGGGAAGCGGCCGCCCGCCTCGGGCGCGTGCCCGTGATCCGCACGGACAAGGCGCGGAGCGTGCTCGGGTGGCGGTCACGTCCGGTCGAGGAGACCGTGGCCGACACCGCTCGCAGCCTCCTGGCCGCCCGAGCCGGGTAGCGGGGCGCCATCCGTCTTGCTTTTCGTGTGGCACCAACGAGTACGGCGTCGAGCGTGCGGAGCAGGGGGCTTCACCGGCGGAATTCCCCGCACTCTTTCGGCGCTACCTGAGGGATGTCGAGGCTCTGTATCGTCCTTTCGTCGTCCAGAAACCCCTTCTTCCGGAGGTACCACGTGCGCAAGATCGCGGCCTTGGTTTCGACCCTCACGCTGGCGGCGGGGATCAGCGTGCTGACCGCCGGACCCGCCGCGGCCCTGGGTGGCGAAACCTACGGGTGCCAGGTATCGCCGGGTCCGGTGGGCTCGTACAACGGGAACTGCCACAACAGCGCGAAGTTCCACGCTCCCTACTCGGCCGGGTTCGCCGTCGGCGGCGCGGCCGCCGGCACGACCTACACCTGGCACGTCCCCGCCGGCTACCAGACCGCGCCCGGCCTGTGCACCACCGGGGCCGGCTGCCGGATCGACGGGTTGACCGGCGACGACGAGGTCACCGTCTCGGTCACCCTGACCCAGGACGGAGCCACCGAAACGTTGTCGGCCACCGCGTTCATCCTGGCGGTCTGCGGCAACGTCTACTGCTGACCGGCCGGCGCCGGGCGGCGTCGACGTGGTGGCGCATCGCGGCGGCCGGCGCGGCCTGGTGAGCGGCCGCCTTCCCCCGCTGATGGACGAAGACGTTGCCCGGCAACGACTCCTCCGGCGGCGGTCGGCCTTGGTCCAGCATTCCTGGGTCAGCCGAGCAGGCGGATGTCCGAGCGTCCGTAGTGGAACTCGCGGACGGCGATGACGAGTTCGTCGACCGTCAGCCGGCCGTCGCCGTCGAGGTCGATGCGGTCGAACGTCGCGTCGGAGTCGGCGGCGCTCAGGCCCACCGCCGGGCCCAGCCAGCGGCGCAGCTCGACCTTGCTCACGTAGCCGTCGCGGTCGGTGTCGCACAGGTCGGCGATCGCGGCGATGGTCGGGCGGAGCAGGTCTTCGAACCCGTCGTCGCCGCGGTCGTACATCAGTTCCCGGTTGGCGGCGACGTACTGGTCCTGGTTCATGGCGCCGTTCGGGCCGACGCCCGCGGCTTCGGCCTGGCGCTGGTACATCGCGAGCAGGGCGTCCCGGACGGCGCGGCCGCGGTCGCTGGTCGTGGTCTCGCCGAACGCTTCGACGATGCGGCGGGCCTCCGCGTCGTAATCCGTGCGATCGATGACGCCGTCCCCGTTGGCGTCCCATTTCTCGAATCGCTTGACTTCGTGCTCGGTCCTCAGGGCGGTGGTCATGGCCTGAAACTCTAGGGCCGGTCGGCGGTATCGGGCAGTCGCACGAAAGGTGGACCGGATCGCCGACGGTGTTCCGCCGGCGGGCGGGCACTTCACGGACGGTGAGGTCGCCCCTAGCGAGGCGGCTAGGGGTGGAGTTCGGATCGTACCGATCGGTATGTTTTTGACCGGATTCGGACCACACCGCCCGGGGGCATGGGACATGGGGATTTCCGAAGGTGTCGCGGTCGTGGGGATGTCCTGCCGGTTCCCGGGGGCGCCCGATCCGGACGCGTTCTGGCAGCTGCTGAGGACCGGCACGGACGCGGTGACCGGGGTACCGGCCGATCGGGTGGATCCGGGCCTGGGCCGGGGCGGGTTCCTGGACCGCGTCGGGGACTTCGACCCGGCGTTCTTCGGGATCTCCCCGCGCGAGGCGGCGGCGATGGACCCGCAGCAGCGGCTGATGCTGGAGCTGGGCTGGGAGGCGTTCGAGGACGCCGGCCTGCCGCCGGGCGGGAACGTGGGCGTGTTCGTCGGCGCGATCCGTGAGGACTACACGGATCTACGGCGTGCGCAGGACATCAGCGCGCATTCCATGACCGGCGTGCAGCGCGGGATGATCGCCAACCGCGTCTCCTACGCCTTGGGGCTGCGCGGACCCAGCTTCGTGGTCGACGCGGCACAGTCGTCCTCGCTGGTCGCCGTGCACACGGCCTGCGCGAGCCTGCTGGCGGGCGAGTGCACGCTGGCGCTCGCGGGCGGCGTCACCCTCAACCTGAGCACGGACAGCGCCCTGACCGCCGTGCGGTTCGGCGGGCTTTCTCCGGATGGCAAATGCCAGGTGTTCGACGCGCGGGCCAACGGCTACGTCCGCGGTGAGGGCGGTGGGCTGGTCGTCCTCAAGCGGCTGGCCGACGCGGTGGCCGACGGCGACCTGATCCACGGCGTGATCCGGGGCAGCGCCGTGACCAACGACGGCGGGGGCGCGAGCCTGACCGCGCCGGAGCGGGCCGCGCAGGAGGAATGTCTCCGGCTGGCCTACGCGCGGGCCGGCGTCGACCCGGCCGACGTGCGGTACGTGGAGTTGCACGGCACCGGCACCAAGCTCGGCGACCCGATCGAAGCCGCGGCCCTCGGCGTGGTCCTCGGCGAAGGCCGGCGCCCCGACCGGCCGCTGCTGGTGGGCTCGGTCAAGACCAACATCGGCCACCTGGAAGGCGCCGCGGGCGTGGCTGGCCTGCTCAAGACCGTGCTCAGCCTCGAGCACGGCGAGCTGCCGGCGAGCTTGAACTTCAGCACCCCGAATCCCGAGATCCCGTTGGCCGCGTTGAAGATCCGCGTCCAGGACCACCCGGGCGCCTGGCCGGGGGCCGGGCTCGCCGGGGTGAGCTCGTTCGGCATGGGCGGCACCAACTGTCACGTCGTGCTGGAGAAATGGACCGGCACCGCGGTGCCACGCGGGTCGCGGGTGGCGCCCTGGGTGCTCTCGGCCAAGACCGGGCGAGCGTTGCAGGAGCAGGCCGTGCGGCTGCGGGAGCACCTCGAGACGCACCCGGAGCTGGACCTGGCGGCCGCGGCGCGCTCCTCGGCCACGACCCGGTCGTCCTTCGACCACCGCGCGGTGCTGATCGCGCCGGACCGCGACCGTCTTCTCCCCGGCCTGACCGCCCTCGCCGAGGGCATCCCGTTTCCCGGGCTGACTACGGGAGTCGCGCGGCGCACGGGCAAGGTCGCCTTCGTCTTCCCCGGGCAAGGCACGCAATGGCGCGGAATGGCCACGGCGTTGCTGGAATCGTCCCCGGTTTTCGCCGGCCGGATGCACGAATGCGCCGACGCGCTGGCGCCGCACGTGGACTTCTCGCTCCTCGACGTGGTGCGCGGGGAAGTGCACGACATCGAGGTCATCCAGCCGGCCCTGTTCGCCATGATGGTCTCCCTGGCCGCCGTGTGGCGGTCCTTCGGCATCGAGCCGGACGCCGTCGTGGGCCATTCCCAGGGGGAGATCGCGGCCGCGTGCGTGGCGGGGGCGTTGTCGCTCGAGGACGCGGCGAAGGTCGTGGCCCGGCGCAGCCAGGCTTTTCGCGACCTGCTCGGCGAGGGGGCGATGGCCTCGGTCTCCCTGCCGGAGCGGGAAGTGGCACCCAGGCTGACCGAGCGCGTGTGGATCTCCGCGGTGAACGGACCCACCTCGACCGTGGTCGGCGGCGACGTGGCGGCGGTGGCGGAGTTCGTCGGCGGCTGCGAACGGGACGGTGTCCGGGTCCGGCGGGTGAACGTCCGGCACGCGTCGCATTCACCCCTGATGGAGCCGCTGCGCGAACCGCTCCTCGCCGCACTGGCCGGCATCCGGCCGGTGGCCACGGACGTCGCGTTCGTCTCGACGGTGACCGGCGGCGTGCTGGCGGGCACGGAGCTGGACCCGTCGTACTGGTACCGGAACCTGTCGCAGCGGGTCGAGTTCGAGCGCGCCACCCGGTCGCTGACCGAACTGGGCTGTGACCTCTTCGTCGAGTCCAGCCCGCACCCCGTGCTCACCTCGCCGGTGCAGCAGGTCGCCGAGGACGCGCTGGTGGTCGGTTCGCTGCGCCGGGACGCGGGCGGACTGGACGAGGTCCTGGCCTCGGCCGCCCGGCTCCACGTGCGCGGGCGGGCACCGGACTGGGGACGGGCGTTCGACGGCGGCCGGGTCCGGCTGCCCACCTACGCGTTCCAAAGACGGCGCTACTGGCTCGACGAGACCGCGCCCGAACCCGAGGTGCGCGAGGCGCCTCGCGACGTGCTGGGTCTCGTGCGGGCGCACACCGCCGCGGTGCTGGGACACCCGACGCCCGAAGCCGTCGCGGTGGAGGCGACCTTCCGGGAACTGGGGATCGACTCGCACCTCGCGGTCGAGCTGCGCAACCGGCTCGCCGCGGACACCGGCGAGGACCTGTCCGTCACGGTCCTGTTCGACCACCCCACCTGCACCGACCTGGCGGCCCACCTGACCGGCGGCCGCGGCGAGAACGCGCCCGCGATCCGGGCGGCGGCGGCCGACGATCCGGTCGTGGTGGTGGGGATGGCCTGCCGTTTCCCGGGTGGGGTCGCTTCGCCGGAGGACCTCTGGGACGTGGTGGCCGAAGGCCGGGACGTGGTGTCCTCGTTTCCGGCGGACCGGGGCTGGGGCACCGGGGCCGGAGCCGGCGGGTTCCTCGACGACGTCGCCGGGTTCGATGCGGACTTCTTCGGGATCTCGCCGCGCGAGGCGCTCGGCATGGACCCGCAACAGCGTCTGGTCCTGGAGTGTTCCTGGGAGGCTTTGGAGCGGGCTGGGGTCGACCCGTCGACGGTCCGGGGCACCGATCTCGGCGTCTTCGTCGGGGTGATGGGCGGGGAAGGTGCCGGGGTCACCGGCCGCGCGGCGAGCGTCGTGTCCGGGCGGGTCGCGTACGTCCTCGGGTCCGAAGGCCCGGCGATGTCGGTCGACACGGCCTGCTCGTCCTCGCTGGTGGCACTGCACCTCGCGGCACGGTCCGTGCGCGACGGCGAGTGTTCGATGGCGTTGGCCGGCGGGGTGACCGTGTTGTCGTCGCCGGAGCTGTTCGAGGAGTTCGCGCGCAACGGCGGCTTGGCGGCCGACGGCCGGTGCAAGTCGTTCGCGGACGCCGCCGACGGCACCGGGTGGGCCGAAGGTGTGGGTCTGGTGGTGGTGGAACGGCTTTCCGAGGCCCGCCGCCGAGGCCATCGGGTGCTGGCTGTGCTCCGCGGGAGCGCGGTGAACCAGGACGGTGCGTCGAACGGGTTGACGGCGCCGAGTGGTCGTGCGCAGCGGCAGGTGATCCGGCAGGCGCTGGCGAACGCGGGTCTGGTTTCCGCCGATGTGGATGTCGTGGAGGCGCATGGAACCGGGACTCGGCTGGGTGATCCGATCGAGGCGCAGGCGGTGCTGGCGACGTACGGCCAGGATCGAGCCCAGCCGGTCTTGCTGGGGTCGGTGAAGTCGAACATCGGGCACACCCAGGCGGCTGCGGGGGTGGCGGGTGTGGTGAAGATGATCTTGGCGATGCAGCACGGCGTGGTGCCGGCCAGCCTGCACGTCGACCGGCCATCGTCCTTTGTGGACTGGGAAGCGGGCGCGGTCGAGCTGGTCGGGGAGCAGACGCCGTGGCCCGAGGTGGGACGGCCGCGCCGGGTGGGGGTGTCGTCCTTCGGCGTCAGCGGGACGAACGCGCACGTGATCATCGAGCAGGGGCCGGTCGCCGAGGTCGCCGATCGGCCGAAGGCTGGTCTGGTGCCGTGGGTGCTGTCCGCTCGGTCGGAGGTCGCCTTGCGGGAGCAGGTTTCGAGGTTGCGGGACCGGCTCAAGGCGTGCCCAGAATCGAGCGTCGACGTCGGCTATTCGCTGGTGTGCGGTCGTGCCGCTCTGGAGCATCGCGCGGTGCTGCTCGGTGATCGGGTGGTCGAAGGTGCCGTCGGGCCGGTGGCCAAGACGGTGTTCGTCTTCCCGGGCCAGGGTTCGCAGTGGGTGGGGATGGCGGCGGAGCTGTGGGAGTCGTCGCCGGTGTTCGCGCAGTGGATGGATCGCTGTGCGAGTGCGCTGGGTCCTGGATTCGATTTGCGGGACGGGCTGAACAGCGAGCGGGTGGAGGTGGTTCAGCCTGCGTTGTGGGCGGTGATGGTGTCGCTGGCCGGGTTGTGGCGATCCTGTGGTGTCGAACCGGATGCGGTGGTGGGCCATTCGCAGGGGGAGATCGCGGCCGCCTGCGTGGCGGGTGCGTTGTCGCTGGAAGACGGCGCACGGGTCGTGGTGGCACGCAGCCGGCTCATCGCGGAGAGGCTGTCGGGCCGGGGTGCGATGGCGTCGGTGACCCTTCCGGACGGCCATGTGCTGGACGACCGGTTGTCGGTGGCGGTGGTGAACAGCCCGACTTCCGTCGTGGTGTCCGGGGATCCCGAAGCCATCGATGAGCTTCTGCTGACCGTCCCGGGCAAGCGGATCGCGGTGGACTACGCCTCCCATTCGGCTCAGGTCGAGCCGGTGCGGGACGAGCTTCTCGCCGCGCTGGAAGGGATCACGCCGAGTCAGCCGACGATTCCGTTCTGCTCCACCGTGTCCGAGACCGCGGCCTTCGACGCCGAATACTGGTACCGGAACCTTCGTCAGACCGTCCAATTCGACCAGGCCATTCACAAGCTGGGCGACGGTGTGTTCCTGGAGATGAGCCCGCATCCGGTGCTCACCACGCACATCCCCGGCATCGCGATCGGCTCGCTGCGCCGCGACGACGGTGGACTCGAGCGGTTCCTGACGTCGCTGGCCGAGGCGTACGTGCACGGCGTCGACGTCGACTGGATGCCCCTGCTGGCCGGCGGACGGCTGGTGGATCTGCCGACCTACCCCTTCCAGCATCGCCAGTACTGGCTCGATGCCCGGCCGGCGACGGGATCGGCACACCCGATCCTGGCGGCCACGGTCGAGCTGGCCGACGGCGCCGGATCGCTGTCCACCGGCCGGATCTCGCTGCGCGCGCAATCCTGGCTCGCCGACCACGTCGTGGCGGGCAAGGTCCTGTTCCCCGGCACCGGCTTCCTTGAACTGGCGCGACACGCGGGCGCCCGGCTGGAGTGGGCGACCGTCCGGGAGCTCACGGTCGAGGCGCCGCTTGAACTGTCCACCCAGGACGTGGTGGACGTGCAGGTGCTGGTGGGTGCGGTCGACGGCTCCGGGTGCCGGCCGGTGAGCGTGCACGCGCGGTCGACGGGCGACTCCGAGTGGCGCAAGCATGCGAGCGGATCGCTGGCCGCGACCGAGCCGCCGACGGGGTTCGGCCCAGCCGTGTGGCCGCCGGAAGACGCGGTCCCCTTGGACATCCGGTACGACGTGCTGGCCGACACCGGCTTCGAGTACGGGGCCGCGTTCCGGGGACTGCGTTCGGCCTGGCAGCGCGGTGACGAGCTGTTCGCCGAGGTCGACCTGCTTCCCGAGCCGGCCGCGTTCGCCCTGCATCCGGCGTTGCTCGATGCGGCGCTCCACCCGCTGCTGCTCGACGGCGGTGGCTTGCGGGTCCCGTTCGCGTGGGCCGGAGTACGTTACACGGCAACGGATGCGACTACCTTGCGAGTCCGGTTGACACCGGCGGGTGAAGGCGCTTTCGCCGTGGCGTTGACGGACGCCGACGGCACGCCCGTGGCCACGATCGAATCCTTGACACTCCGCCCGGTGGGCCAGGTCCGCCGCACGCTGTACGAAGTGGACTGGAAGCCCGCGCCTCCGGCCGGGAAGCCGGCGACGACCACCGTCTTCGAATGCCCGCAACCGGACAAAGCTCCGGTGGAGGCGGTCCGCGAGGTCCTGAAGCAGGTCCTCGACGTGACCCGGGACTGGCTGGCGACCGAGCACCCGCCGGACGAGCGGCTGGTCCTGGTGACGCGGAACGCTACGGGCGCCGACCCGAACCTGGTCCACGCCCCGGTGTGGGGGCTGGTCCGCTCGGCGCAGGCCGAGCACCCCGGCCGGTTCGTCCTCGTCGACCTGGACGAGTCCGGCTCCCTCCCGGACGTGGTGGGGCTGGACGAACCCCAGCAGGCCGTCCGCGACAGTGCGGTCCTGGTCCCGAGGCTCCGCAAGCTGACCGCCGAGCCCGGTCCCGCGCTGCATGGGACGGTGCTGGTGACCGGCGCGACCGGAACGCTGGGTGGCTTGCTGGCCCGGCATCTCGTGACCGCGCACGGCGTCCGGCGGCTGCTGCTGGTGAGCCGGACCGCGACGGCCGGGCTGGGCGCCGAACTGGCCGAGCTGGGGGCGACGGTCGAGGTGGTCGCCTGCGACGTCGCCGATCGTGACCAGGTGGGCCGGTTGCTCGCGGACCACCCGGTCGATGCCGTCGTCCACGCGGCGGGTGTCCTCGACGACGGCCTGATCGAGTCGATGACCCCGGAGCGGCTGGACGCGGTGCTGGCCCCGAAGGTGGACGCCGCCTGGCACCTGCACGAGCTGACGAAGGACCTGTCCCAGTTCGTGCTGTTCTCGTCGATGGCGGGCGTGGTCGGCATGGCGGGACAGGGCAACTACGCGGCGGCGAACGCGTTCCTGGACGCGCTGGCGGCCCATCGGCGGGCCCGTGGCCTGCCCGCGGTGTCGATGGCCTGGGGCCTGTGGGATGAGCAGAGCGGCATGACCAGCGGGGTCGGCGAGCTCGAACGCCGGCGACTGGCCCGCGACGGAATCGCTCCGCTGTCCACCGAGCGGGCCCTGGACCTGTTCGACGCGGCACTGGGCGCCGACCGCGCCGTAGTGGTCGCGACCAGGATCGATCCGCGCGCCTTGCGTACGGACTCCGCCATGGTGCGCGATCTGGCCGAAGCCGCGACCGTGGACCGTGGCCGGGCGCTCGCAGACATCCCCGAGGCCGAGCGGTACCAGGCCGCGCTCGACCTGGTTCGCGCCCAGGCGGCCGCGGTCCTGGGGCACCCGTCGCCGGAGGCCATCGCGCACGGACGGCCGTTCCGGGAGCTGGGGTTCGACTCGCTGACCGCGGTCGAGCTGCGGAACCGGATCGCAGCGGCCTGCGGCATCGCGCTGCCCAGCACGCTGGTCTTCGACTGCCCGACGCCGGAGGCGATAGCCGACCGGCTGCTGGAACGAGCACCCGCAGAGAAGCCCGCGGTGCGCCGAATGTCCGAAGAGGACCCGGTCGTCCTGGTGGGGATGGCGTGCCGTTTCCCGGGTGGAGTGGCTTCTCCGGAGGACCTGTGGGACGTGGTGGCGGACGGACAAGACGTCGTGTCTTCGTTCCCGGAGGATCGGGGCTGGGGGACTGGCTTCGGCGGGTTCGTCGACGACGTGGCGGGGTTCGACGCGGAGTTCTTCGGGATCTCGCCCCGGGAAGCGCAGGGAATGGATCCGCAGCAGCGGCTGGTCTTGGAGTGCTCTTGGGAGGCGCTGGAACGGGCGGGGATCGATCCGTCGTCCGTGCGAGGCAGTGATCTCGGCATCTTCATCGGCGTGATGCGGGGCGACTACCGGACCGACGGCGACTACGGCTTGACGGGCGGCGCCGGGAGCGTCGTGTCCGGCCGGGTGGCGTACGTGCTGGGGACCGAGGGCCCGGCGATCTCGGTCGACACGGCGTGCTCGTCGTCGCTGGTGGCCCTGCACCTGGCGGCCGAGTCGGTCCGGCGCGGCGAGAGCACGATGGCGCTGGCCGGCGGGGTGACCGCGATGTCGTCGCCGGTGCTGTTCGAGGAGTTCGCCCGGCAGGGCGGCCTGGCCGCCGACGGGCGGTGCAAGTCGTTCGCCGGGGCCGCCGACGGCACCGGGTGGGCCGAGGGCGTGGGTCTGGTGGTGGTGGAACGGCTGTCGGATGCCACCCGCCACGGGCACCGGGTGCTGGCGGTCCTCCGGGGCAGCGCGGTCAACCAGGACGGCGCCTCCAACGGCCTGACCGCGCCGCACGGCCCGAGCCAGCAGTGGGTGATCCGGCAGGCGCTGGCGAACGCCGGTCTCCGGCCGGCCGACGTGGACGTGGTCGAAGGACACGGCACCGGCACCCGGCTCGGCGACCCGATCGAGGCGCAGGCCGTGCTGGCGACCTACGGCCAGGGCCGGGCCGAACCGCTGTGGCTGGGGTCGGTGAAGTCCAACATCGGCCACACCCAGGCCGCGTCCGGCATGGCCGGCTTGATGAAGATGGTCCTGGCCATGCGGCACGGCGTCGTCCCGTCCACCTTGCACGTGGACGAGCCTTCGCCGGTCGTGGACTGGGAATCCGGCGCGGTGACGCTGGTGCGGGAGCCGGTGGCGTGGCCCGAGGCGAACCGGCCGCGACGGGCGGCGGTGTCGTCCTTCGGGATCAGCGGGACGAACGCGCACGTGATCATCGAGCAAGGTCCGGCTCCCGAGCCGAGCGAGCGGCCGGACGGTGGTCCGGTGCCGTGGGTCGTGTCCGCCAAGTCAGATGTCGCTCTGCGGGACCAGATCGGGCGGCTGTCCGAGTGGCCGGGAGCGGCTGTCGATGTCGGCTATTCGCTGGTGTGCGGTCGTGCCGCTCTGGACCATCGCGCGGTGCTCCTGGGCGATCGAGTGGTCGAAGGTGCTGTCGGTCCGGTGGCGAAGACGGTGTTCGTCTTTCCCGGCCAGGGCTCACAGTGGATCGGGATGGCGGCGGAGTTGTGGGAGTCGTCGCCGGTGTTCGCGGAGTGGATGGATCGGTGTGCGGTCGCGTTGGCGCCTCTCGACTTGCGGGGCGCGCTGAACAGTGAACGCGTCGAGGTGGTCCAGCCCGCGTTGTGGGCGGTGATGGTGTCACTGGCCGGGTTGTGGCGGTCATTGGGTGTCGAGCCGGATGCAGTGGTGGGGCATTCGCAGGGCGAGATCGCGGCGGCCTGCGTCGCGGGAGCGCTGTCGCTCGAGGACGGTGCCCGGGTCGTGGTGGCTCGGAGCCGGCTCATCGCCGAGAAACTCTCCGGCCGGGGTGCGATGGCATCGGTGACGCTCCCGGAAGGTCACGTGCTGGATGACCGGCTGTCGGTGGCGGTCGTGAACAGTCCGGCTTCCGTGGTGCTGTCGGGAGATCCCGAGGCGATCGATGAGCTTCTGCTGACTGTCCCCGGCAAGCGGATCGCGGTGGACTACGCGTCGCACTCGGTGCACGTGGAGTCGGTGCGGGACGAGCTGCTGGCGGCCCTGGGAGAAATCATCCCAAATCCACCGGAGATCCCGTTCTGCTCCACGGTGTTCGAGACGGCGACCTTCGACGCCGAGTACTGGTACCAGAACCTCCGCCGGACCGTGCAGTTCGAGCGGGCCATCGAGTCGCTGGGTGACGGTGTGTTCCTGGAGATGAGCCCGCACCCGGTGCTCACCATGCACCTGCCCGGCATTGCCGTCGGCTCACTGCGCCGCGACGACGGTGGACTCGAGCGGTTCCTGACCTCCCTGGCCGAGGCGTACGTGCAGGGCGTCGAGGTCGACTGGATGCCTTTGCTCGGAGCCGGACGGTTGGTGGATCTGCCCACCTACGCCTTCCAGCACCAGCGGTACTGGCACCGAACCGAAGCGTCCACAATGGATGACTGGCGGTACCGGATCGCCTGGCGGCAGCTGCCCGGGACACCGCAGACCCTGACCGGACGCTGGCTCGCCGTGGTACCCGACGGCGGCACCGCGGATCTCGGCCCGAATGTGGAAGTCGTCGCGCTGAGCCGGCTTTCCGAGCGCTTGGGCGAGGCCGTCGGCGTGTTGTCGTTGCTCGCGGTGGACGACACCCTGACGCTGGTCCGGATGCTGGAGGACAGCGACGCGCCGCTGTGGCTGGTGACGTCCGGCGCCGTCGCGGCAGCACCAGGAGACGTCGTGCGCCAACCGGACCAGGCGCAGATCTGGGGCCTCGGACTGACCATCGAGCTCGAGCACCCCCGGCGCTGGGGCGGCCTGGTCGATCTGCCCGAGAACGTCGACGGCGAGGTGCTCGGCAGGCTGGCCGCAGTGCTCTCCGGCGACGAGGACCAGGTCGCGGTGCGGGCCGGCGGGACCTACGCGCGACGTCTCGTGCGCGCACCACGCAACCGGACGGGGCAAGTCTGGCGGCCGCGCGGAACCGTCCTGGTCACCGGGGGAACCGGCGGACTCGGCGCGCACGTGGCCCGGTGGCTGATCCGGAACGACGCCGAGCGGGTGGTCCTGGCCGGGCGCCGGGGTCCCGACACCCCCGGCGCGGCCGAGCTCGCCGCCGAACTGGGGGACAAGGTCACCTTCGCCGCTTGTGACGTGGCCGACCGGGACGCGGTCCGGGAGCTGCTCGCGTCGCTGCCGGACCTGACGGCCGTGGTGCACGCCGCCGGAGCCGGCCAGCACAGCACCCCCGTGACCGAGATCGATGACCCCGCCGAGGTGATGCGCGCGAAGGTCGCCGGCGCGGCGAACCTCGACGCCCTGCTGGACCACGACACCCTGGACGCCTTCGTGCTGTTCTCCTCCGGCGCGGGGGTGTGGGGCGGCGGCGGGCAAGGCGCCTACGCGGCGGCGAACGCCTATCTGGACGCGCTCGCCCAGCAGCGCCGGGCCGCGGGCGGCAACGCCACCTCGATCGCCTGGGGCACCTGGGCGGGCGACGGCATGACGCGCGGTGGCGTCGGCGAGCGGTTCCGGCGGCTCGGACTGCGGGAAATGGACCCGCAGCTGGCGGTGCGCGCGCTCCGGGAGCTCGACGAACCCGGCCTGGTCGTCGCCGACATCGACTGGCCGGTGTTCGGGCCCGCTTACTCCGTCGCCCGCAAGCGTCCCTTGCTGGCCGAGGTCTTCGAAGAGCCCGAGCTGCCACGCCCGGTCGTCGGCGACGCCCTCCCGCTGGTCCGCGCGCAGGTGGCTGCCGTGCTGGGGATCGACTCCGGTGCCGCGGTCGACGTCCGGCGGGCGTTCCGGGAGCTGGGCTTCGACTCGGTCACGGCCGTCGAACTCCGCAACCGGCTGAACCACGCGACCGGCTTGAGCCTGCCGGCGACGGTCGTGTTCGACCACCCGAACTGCGCCGCGCTCGCCGCCTACCTGAGCGGGCCCGCGCCGGAGCCGGCGGCGGCCGCCACGCCCGTCGGCGAGCCGATCGCGATCGTGGCGATGAGCTGCCGGTTCCCCGGCGGGGTCAGCTCGCCCGAGGACCTGTGGCGGCTGGTCGCCGACGGGGCCGACGCGATCTCCGGCTTCCCGGCCGACCGCGGCTGGACCGTGTCCGGCACCGGCGGATTCCTCTACGACGCCGCCGAGTTCGACGCGGGCTTCTTCGGGATCTCACCGCGCGAGGCGACCGCGATGGACCCGCAGCAGCGGCTGATGCTGGAGTGCTCGTGGGAGGCCTTCGAACGAGCGGGCATCGATCCCACGTCGGTGCGCGGCAGCCGGACCGGGGTGTTTGTCGGCGCACTGGCCCAGGACTACGGCCCCCGGATGCACCAGGCGCCGGCGGACTTCGCGGGATACCTGGCCACCGGCAGCACCGGAAGCGTGCTCTCGGGCCGGATCGCCTACACCTTCGGACTGGAGGGCCAGGCGGTCACCATCGACACCGGCTGCTCCTCGGCACTGGTGGCGCTGCACAACGCCTGCCAGTCGCTGCGGCAGGGCGAGTGCTCGATGGCGCTGGTCGGGGGCGTCACGGTGATGTCCAGTCCCGGCGCGTTCTCGGAGTTCGAGAGGCTCGGCGGGATCGCCGCCGACGGCCGCTGCAAACCGTTCGCGGACGCCGCCGACGGCACCGGCTGGAGCGAAGGCGCGGGCATGCTGCTCGTCGAGCCGTTGTCCGAGGCCCGCCGCAACGGACACCCGGTACTGGCGGTGGTCCGCGGCAGCGCGGTCAACCAGGATGGCGCGTCGAACGGGCTGACGGCGCCGAGCGGGTCCGCGCAACAGCGGGTGATCCGGCAGACCCTGGCCAACGCGGGCCTGTCGCCTGCCGACGTGGACGTCGTGGAGGGGCACGGAACCGGTACTCGATTGGGTGATCCGATCGAGGCGCAAGCGGTGCTGGCGACGTACGGCCAGGACCGGACCGAGCCGGTGTGGCTGGGGTCGGTGAAGTCCAACATCGGGCACACCCAGGCGGCCGCGGGGATGGCCGGGGTGATGAAGATGGTCCTGTCCATGCGGCACGGTGTGGTGCCAGCGAGCCTGCACATCGACCAGCCCTCGTCCTTTGTGGACTGGACTGTTGGTGCGGTGTCGTTGGCGCGGGACTCGGTGGCGTGGCCCGAGGCGGACCGGCCGCGACGGGCCGGGGTGTCGTCCTTCGGGGTCGGCGGCACCAACGCGCACGTGATCATCGAGCACGTGCCGGTCGCGGAGGCTCCGGACGGACCTGACCGCGGTCTCGTGCCGTGGGTGGTGTCCGCTCAGTCCGCGGAAGCGTTGCGGGACCAGATCCGGCGGCTTTCCGAGTGCCCGGGGACCGCCGTCGACGTCGGCTATTCGCTGGTGCGCGGTCGCGCCGCCTTCGACCATCGCGCGGTGGTGCTGGGGGATCGGATCGTCGAGGGCGTCGTCGAGCCGGTAGCCAAGACGGTGTTCATCTTTCCGGGGCAGGGTTCGCAGTGGGTGGGCATGGCGGCCGAGTTGTGGGACTCGTCGCCGGTGTTCGCGAAGTGGATGGATCGGTGTGCGGCGGCGTTGGAGCCGTGGGTCGACTTGCGTGATGCGCTGGACAGTGAGCGTGTCGAGGTGGTTCAGCCTGCGTTGTGGGCAGTGATGGTTTCCCTTGCTGGATTGTGGCGGTCCTTCGGCGTCGAACCGGACGTCGTGGTGGGTCATTCGCAAGGGGAGATCGCGGCGGCCTGCGTGGCGGGAGCGTTGTCGCTCGAGGACGGTGCTCAGGTGGTGGCGGCCCGGAGCCGGGTGATCGCGGAGAAGCTCTCCGGCCAGGGTGCGATGGCGTCGGTGACGCTTCCCGAAGGCCACGTGCTGGACGATCGGTTGTCGGTGGCGGTGGTGAATGGTCCGGCGTCGGTGGTGGTGTCCGGGGATCCCGAGGCGATCGACGATCTTCTGCTGAGCGTTCCGGGCAAGCGGATCGCGGTGGACTACGCGTCGCACTCGATTCACGTGGAGTCCGTGCGGGACGAGATCATCGCGGCGCTGGAGGGCATCGAGCCTCGCGCGGCGACGATCCCGTTCTGCTCCACAGTGTCCGACACGGCGACTTTCGACGCGGAGTACTGGTATCAGAACCTTCGTCAGACCGTGCAGTTCGAACGGGCCGTCCAGTCTCTGGGCGATTGCGTGTTCCTGGAGATGAGCCCGCATCCGGTGCTGACCATGCACATCGAGGGGACCGCTATCGGCTCACTGCGCCGTGGGGACGGCGGACTCGAGCGGTTCCTGACGTCGTTGGCCGAGGCGTACGTGCACGGCGTCGAGGTCGACTGGACGCCTCTGGTAGCCGGTGGGCGGTCGGTGGATCTGCCGACCTATCCCTTCCAGCGGCAGCGTTACTGGCTGAACGCCGACGACCCGGACGCGACCCTGCACGATCACCCGTTCCTCAGCACGGTGACCACCCTGGCGGACTCGGCGATGACGGTGTTCACCGGCCGGCTCGACCCGGACCGGATGCCCTGGCTCACCGAGCATGCCGTCGGGGACACGGTGTTGTTGCCCGGCACGGCCTTCCTCGACCTCGCGTTGTGGGCCGGCGACCAGGTCGGCTCCCCGAGGGTGGCCGAGCTGACGCTCGAGTCCCCGTTGGCGTTGCCGGGTTCCGCCACCGTCCAGCTCACGGTCGACGCCCCGGACCAGTCCGGACAACGGCCGGTGCGGATGTACTCCCGGGCGGCGGACGACGAGTCGTGGACCCGGCACGCGTCCGGCGTCCTCACCGCCGAGGTCTACGCGACCGGCGAACCGATGCCGTGGCCGCCCGCGGATGCGGAACCCATCGAGGTGCCCGGCCTCTACGACAAGCTGACCGGACTCGGCTACCGCTACGGACCCGCGTTCGGCGGCCTGCGGTCGGCGTTCCGGGCAGGTTCGGACCTCTATGCCGAAGTGGCGCTTCCCGAGCGGCTTCGGCCGGAAGCACGCCGGTTCCGGCTGCACCCCGCGCTGCTCGACGCGGCCCTGCACGTCCTCGGGGCCGACCGGACCAAGCCGGCCCTGCCGTTCTCGTGGAGCGGGGTCTCGCTCACCGCGCCCGGAGCGTCCGCGCTCCGGGCGAGGATCTCGCTGCGCGACAACGACGTCGTCGCGATCCAGCTGTCCGACGACCACGGCAACGAGGTCGCCCGGGTGGACGCGCTGGCGCTGCGCTCGCCCACCCCGCGCGACCGGCTGTTCCGGGTCGACTGGACCACGGCCCCCGAAGGAGCGCCCGAGGGCTCGCACACGGTCGTCACGGACCTGGCCGAACTACGGGACATCCCCGCGACCGTCTTCCTGAACGCCCGCTACACCGGCGAAACCGTGCGGGAAGCCACCGTCGGGATGCTGACGGTGTTGCAGGAATGGCTGGACGACGGCCGGTTCAGCGCTTCGCGGCTGGCGATCGTGACCCAGGGCGCGGAACTCACCTGCGCGGCGGTGCAGGGCCTGGTGCGGTCGGCCTGCTCGGAGAACCCGGACCGGTTCGCGCTCGTCGACCTGCGCGCCGGCGACCTCCGGGTGAACGCGGTCCTGGCGGCGCTGGCCGCCGGGGAGACGGAGTGCGAAGTCCGCGATGGGACTGTCCGGGTTCCCCGGTTGACCCGGGTGACCGGAGATCGTGGGACCGCGATCTGGGACACCACGGGCACCGTGCTGATCACCGGCGGCACCGGGGTGCTGGGCGGACTGGTGGCCCGCCACCTCGTCGCCGAACACGGTGTCCGCAGCCTGGTCCTGGTCAGCCGGCAAGGGCACGCTCCCGGCCTGGTGGCGGAGCTCGAAGCCGCCGGTGCGCTGGTGACGGTGGCCGCCTGCGACGTGTCCGACCGCGACGCGCTCGCCCGCGTGCTCGCCGGGATACCGGCCGGGTTCCCGTTGCGCGGTGTCGTGCACGCCGCCGGTGTGGTGGCCGACGGGATCATCGATTCCCTGACACCGCAACGGATGGACGCGGTCCTGGCACCGAAGGCCGACGGGGCATGGCACCTGCACGAGCTGACGAAGGACCTCTCCCGGTTCGTGCTGTTCTCCTCGGCGGCCGGCGTGTTCGGTACGCCGGGACAGGGCAACTACGCGGCGGCGAACGGGTTCCTGGACGCGCTGGCGCGCCACCGCCGGGCCGCCGGACTGCCCGCGGTGTCTCTGGCGTGGGGAATGTGGGAACCGCGCAGCGGACTGACCGGCGGCCTGGGCGAAACCGACGTCGCACGGATGTCCGGCTGGGGAGTGCGTCCGCTGTCCTCGGCCGACGGGCTCGCCTTGTTCGACGCGGCCTGCGCCCAGGACGAGCCGGTGCTGGTCCCGGTCCGGCTGGACGTCACCGGGGTCGACGAAGTGCCTGGCTTGCTGCGGGGACTGGTCGCCGCCAAGGCACCGGTCCAGGTCGAGACCGGGCTCGCCCAGCGCCTCGCGACGCTGCCGGAAGCCGGTCAGGACCGCGCGCTGCTGGACCTGGTGCGGGGACACGCGGCGGCGGTCCTCGGCCACCCCGCGCCCGACCTGGTCGAGACCACCCGGGGGTTCCTGGACGCGGGCTTCGACTCGCTGACCGCGGTGGAACTGCGCAACCGGCTGGCGGCGGCGACCGGCGTGCGCCTGCCCACCACGGCGCTGTTCGACCACCCGACTCCGGTCGCGCTGGCCGAACGCCTGCACCTCGAGCTGGTGGGCGGCCGGTGGTCGCCGATCGACGAGCTCGACCGGCTGGAGGCCCGGTTGCGGGAGTCGGCCGACGACGACACCCGGCTGGCGGTGGCCGGCCGCTTGCGGTCGCTGCTGGCCGGTCTCGGCGGCGGCGCGGACACCGCGAGCCTCGACTCCGCCACCGACGACGAACTGTTCGAGCTGGTCGACGACGATCTGGGGATCCTCTAGATGGACAACGAACAGAAGCTGCGCGACTACCTCAAACGGACCATCGCCGACCTGCAGCAAACCCGAACCCAACTGCGCGAGGCCCAGTCGGCGGCGGGCGAGCCGATCGCGATCGTCGGCATGGGCTGCCGGCTGCCCGGCGGAGTGGTGAGTCCGGCGGACCTGTGGCAGCTGGTCTCCCAGGGGGTCGACGCCGTCTCGGAGTTCCCCACCGACCGCGGCTGGGACCTCGACGCCCTCTACGACGCGGATCCCGGCCGGACCGGCACGAGTTACACGCGCCACGGCGGCTTCCTGCACGACGCCGCGCTGTTCGACCCCGGCCTGTTCGGTGTGTCCCCGCGCGAAGCACTGGCGATGGACCCGCAGCAGCGGCTGA
Source organism: Amycolatopsis sp. NPDC048633 (assembly GCF_040650695.1). Taxonomy (NCBI): domain Bacteria; kingdom Bacillati; phylum Actinomycetota; class Actinomycetes; order Pseudonocardiales; family Pseudonocardiaceae; genus Amycolatopsis; species Amycolatopsis sp. NPDC048633. Next base: position 173,255 of record NZ_JBEZHS010000005.1, on the reverse strand, counting down.
TGCTGGAGACCACCTGGGAGGCGTTCGAAAACGCCGGGATCGACCCGCTTTCCCTGCGGGGCAGCGACACCGGCGTCTTCACCGGCGTGATGTACCAGGACTACGCCAGCCGCCTGCACCGGATCCCGGACGGCTTCGAGGGGCAGCTCAGCATCGGCAGCTCGCCCAGCGTCGTGTCCGGCCGGGTGTCCTACACCTTCGGCCTCGAAGGCCCGGCGGTCACCGTGGACACGGCGTGCTCGTCGTCCCTGGTCGCCCTTCACCTGGCCAGCCAGTCGCTGCGGCGCCGCGAATGTTCGCTGGCCCTGACCGGTGGCGTGGCGGTGATGGCCACGCCGGGCACGTTCATCGACTTCAGCCGGCAGGGCGGGCTGGCCCCGGACGGCCGGTGCAAGGCGTTCGCCGCCGCGGCGGACGGCGCCGGGTTCGCCGAAGGGGCCGGCGTGCTGGTGCTCGAACGGCTGGCCGACGCCCGGCGCCACGGCCACCCGGTGCTCGCGCTGGTGCGGGGGAGTGCCGTGAACCAGGACGGGGCGAGCAGCCGGCTGACCGCGCCGAGCGGCCCGGCGCAGCAACGCGTGATCCGGCAGGCCCTGGCCGACGCGGGGCTCACGGCCGCCGACGTCCACGCCGTCGAGGCGCACGGAACCGGCACCACCCTCGGCGATCCCATCGAAGCGCACGCCTTACTGGCGACCTACGGGCAGGACCGGGCCGAGCCGCTGTGGCTGGGTTCGATCAAGTCCAACATCGGGCACACCCAGGCCGCCGCCGGCGTGGCGGGCGTGATCAAGATGGTCATGGCCATGCGCCACGGCACGCTGCCGAAAACCTTGCACGTGGACGGTCCGTCGGCACAGATCGACTGGTCGGCGGGTGCGGTCGAGCTGCTGACCGAGCAGCGTCCGTGGCCAGGCCCGGCTCGGCGGGCCGCCGTCTCGTCGTTCGGCGCCAGCGGGACCAACGCGCACGCGATCCTGGAACAGGCCCCGCCGCCGGAAGAGGCGGGTGACCGGGTCCGGTTCGCCGGGCCGGTGCCGTGCTTGCTGTCCGCCCACAGCGCGGCGGCGTTGCGCACCCAGGCCGAACGTCTCTCGGCGCACCTGGCCGAGACGGACGTCGACGTGCTGGACGTGGGCCACACCCTCGCCGGCCGCGCGATGCTCGGCGAACGGGCGTTCGTGGTCGCCGACGACCGGGACAGCCTGATCACCGCCCTCGACCAGGTCAGGGGCGAAGGAGTTGTCGAGGCCGGCGGGGTCGCGTTCCTGTTCTCCGGTCAGGGCTCCCAGCGGGCGGGGATGGGACGTGAGCTGGCCGCGACCTTCCCGGTGTTCGCCCGCGCGTGGGACGCGATCGGTGCTCACCTCGATCTCAGGACGGACGCCGAAGCGCTGGAGCGGACCGAATTCGCCCAACCCGCCCTGTTCGCGCTCGAGGTCGCCCTGTTCCGGTTGCTGGAGTCTTGGGGGCTGCGACCGGACGCGGTGCTGGGACATTCGGTCGGCGAGGTCGCGGCGGCGCACGTGTCCGGTGTGCTGTCCCTTGTGGACGCTTGTGCGCTGGTGTCCGCGCGGGGGTGCCTGATGCAGGAGCTCCCCGAGGGCGGGGCGATGGTGGCGGTCCGCGCCACCGAGGAGGCGGTCCGGCCGTTGCTGGGCGAGGGGGTCGACCTCGCGGCGGTCAACGGCCCGTCGTCGGTCGTGCTCTCCGGTGACGTGGACGCCGTGCTGGCGCTGGCCGCACGGTTCGGGGATTCGAAGCGGCTGCGGGTGAGCCACGCGTTCCACTCGGCGCGGATGGAGCCGATGCTCGCGGAGTTCCGCCGGGTCGTCGAGAGCTTTTCCTTCCGGCCGCCCGAGATCCAGGTCGTGTCCGGTGCCGTCACGGACCCGGAGTACTGGGTGCGCCAGGTCCGGGAACCGGTCCGGTTCGCCGACGGCATGCGGACGCTGCTCGCCCTCGGCGTCCGGTCCTTCGTGGAGCTCGGGCCGGACGGGACGTTGTCGGCGATGGGCCAGGACTGCGTCGGCGAGACCGGTGCGGTCCTCGTGCCTGCCCTGCGCCGGGACCGGCCCGAGCCGCACTCGGTCGTCACCGCACTGGCCCGCGTGCACGGGCGGGGTGTCCCGGTCGACTGGACGAGGTACTTCGCGGACACCGGGGCACGTCACGTGGAGTTGCCCACCTACGCGTTCCAACGCAAACGTTTTTGGCTCGACGCGCCCCGCGAGGCCGACGACGTCACTTCGGTCGAGTTGGCCGGAGTCGACGGCCTGCTGCTGACCAAGAAGCTGTTGCTGCGGTCGCATCCCTGGCTCGCCGACCACGCGGTGCTGGGATCGGTGGTGCTGCCGGGCACGGCGTTGCTGGAGCTGGCGGTCCAGGCCGGTGACCGGGCCGGCTGTGGCCGGGTCGCCGAACTCACCCTGCACGCCCCGATCGTCCTGCCCGCCACCGGTGAGATCGACCTGCAGGTGCGGGTGGACGATCAGCGGGCGTTGACCATCCACTCCCGTGACGGCTCCGAGTGGGTGCACAACGCCAGTGGCGTGCTGTCCGGTGGCGTGCCCGAGGCCTTCCGGCTCATCGACTGGCCGCCGTCCGAGGCCGACGCCCTCGACGTGGCCGGCCACTACGACCGGCTCGCCGACGCCGGACTCCGCTACGGGCCGGCGTTCCGCGGTTTGCGAGCGGCCTGGCGGCGCGGCGACGAAGTGTTCGCCGAGGTCACGCTCCAGGACGCCCACCTCCCGGCGGTGCTCGACGCGGCCCTGCACGCGATCGGGCTGGGGTCGCTCGGCGACTCGGGCCTCGCGCAGCTGCCGTTCGCCTGGCACGACGTCGACCTGTACGCCACCGGTGCCTCGACGGTCCGGGTCCGGATCACCCCGGCCGGACCCGGCGCCGTCGCCCTGCAGATCGCCGACGGCACCGGGCTTCCGGTGGCCTCGATCGGATCGCTGACGCTCCGACCGGCCACAGTGGACTCGAAGCGCGACAGCATGTACCGCGTCGAGTGGGTTCCGGTGCCGGCCGGATCGCCCGCCACGGACGTGGTCCTGACCAGGTGTGACCCCGGAGCCGGCCTGCCCGAGGGCGGGGGACAGGCAGCCCGCGGCGCACTGGAACAGGTCCAGCGGTGGCTCGCCGAAGAGCGACCGGACCGGCTCGCGTTCGTCACCAGCGGTGCCGTCGCCGTCGGCGACCAGGACGTCACGGATCTGGCGAACGCCCCGGTGTGGGGCCTGCTGAGGTCCGCGCAGAACGAGCACCCGGACCGGTTCCTGCTGGTGGACGTCGACGACGACCCGGAGTCGGCGCGGGTCCTGCCGGACCTGCTCGGCGCCGGTGAGCCGCAGCTGGCGATCCGCGCCGGGATCGGGTACGCACCGAGGCTCACCCGGTTCACCACGGGCAGCCGACGACTGGACGTGACCGCGCCGGGCACCCTCGACGGCCTCGCCTGGGTCCCGGCACCGGAGGCGGAGCGGCCCCTCGGCCCCGGCGAAGTGCGGGTCGAGATGCGCGCCGCCGGCGTGAACTTCCGAGATGTGCTGCTCACCCTCGGCATGTACCCGGGAACGGCGGTGGTCGGCTGCGAAGGCGCCGGTGTCGTGAGAGAAGCCGGGCCGGGCGTGACCCGGTTCCGGCCGGGCGACCGCGTGTTCGGGCTGTTCGGGGGTGCTTTTGGCCCGCTCGCCGTGACCGATCACCGGCTGCTGGCGCCGACTCCGGCCGGTTGGACCGCCGAACAGGCTGCCGCGGTGCCGCTGGTGTTCCTGACCGCCTACTACGGGCTGCACGACCTCGCCGGCGTCCGAGCCGGGGAACGGGTGCTCGTGCACGCGGCGGCCGGCGGGGTCGGGATGGCGGCCGTCCAGCTGGCCCGGCACTTCGGCGCCGAGGTGTTCGGCACCGCCGGCCCGGGCAAGCAGGACGCGTCCGGCCTGGACGACGAGCACTTCGCCTCGTCACGGGAACTGGGCTTCGAGACGAAGTTCGGCCGCGTCGACGTCGTGTTGAATTCATTGGCCCGGGAGTTCGTGGACGCGTCGCTGCGGCTGCTGCGGCCCGGCGGCCGGTTCCTCGAGATGGGCAAGACCGACATCCGTGACGCGGCCGAGCACCCCGGGCTGCTCTACCGGCCCTTCGACCTGTTCGAAGCGGGCACCGACCGGCTCGGGGAGATGCTCGGCGAGATCGTCGACCTGTTCGACCGGGGCGTGCTCTGCCACCTGCCGGTGACCACCTGGCCGCTCGGCCGGGCCGAGCAGGCGTTCCGGTTCCTCGCCCAGGCGAAACACGTCGGCAAGGTCGTGCTGACCGTGCCGAAACCCCTCGACCCCGACGGCACGGTCCTGATCACCGGCGGCACCGGGGCGCTGGGCGGCCTGGTCGCCCGGCACCTGGTGACCGAACACGGCATCCGGCACCTGGTGCTGGCGAGCCGCCGGGGCGAAGCCCCCGAGCTGTGCGCGGAACTGACCGCCCTCGGCGCCGAAGTCACCACGGTCGCCTGTGATCTGGCCGACCGCGCGGCCGTCGCGCGGATGCTGGCCGCGATCCCGCACCGGTTGACGGCGGTGGTGCACGCGGCCGGGGTGCTCGCCGACGCCACCGTCTCCGCCTTGACGCCGGAGCGGCTCGACGAGGTGCTCCGGCCCAAGCTGGACGCCGCCTGGCACCTGCACGAGCTGACCACGGACCTCTCGGCGTTCGTGCTGTTCTCCTCGGCGGCCGGGATCCTCGGCGGGCCGGGGCAGGCCAACTACGCGGCGGGCAACGCCTTCCTGGACGCCCTCGCCCAGCACCGCCGCGCACACGGCCTGCCGGGCGTCTCCCTGGCCTGGGGCGCCTGGGAACACGGCATGGCCGGTCAGCTCGACGAACGGGATCGCGCCCGCATCAGCGGGTCGGGCATCGCGCCGCTGTCCGAGCAGGACGGGCTGGCCCTGTTCGACGCCGCGCTCGGCGCGGAGGAAGCCGTGCTGGTTCCGGTCCGGTTCGACCCGGCCGCGCTGCGCTCGGAAGCACCGGTGCTGCGACGTCTGGTGCGCGGCCGGACCCGCCGGGTGGCCGAAGTCGCGATCACGTCCACTGTGGACACGTCGGAACCCGCGCTGCTGGACCTGGTGTGCGAGCACGCGGCGATGGTGCTCGGGTTCGGCTCGGCGGCGGAGATCGACCGCGGCCGGGCCTTCCGGGACCTGGGCTTCGACTCGCTCACCTCGGTCGAGCTGCGCAACCGGCTGGGCGCCGCCACCGGCCTGCGGCTGCCGTCGACGCTGGTGTTCGACCAGCCGACCCCGGTGGCGCTCGCTGCCTTGCTGCACAAGGAACTGCTGGGCACGCCAGGCGACGCCGTGCCTGCCGAAACTGTCCGGGTCGCGCCCGCCGACGAGCCGATCGCCATCGTCTCGATGAGCTGCCGGTTGCCCGGCGGGGCGGACTCGCCCGAGGACCTCTGGGAGCTGGTCGCCGCCGGCCGGGACGCCATCGCGGGGTTCCCGGCCGACCGCGGCTGGGACGTCGGCGGGCTGGGGCCCAGCGGAGGCGGGTTCCGCTACGACGCCGCCGAGTTCGACGCGGGCTTCTTCGGGATCTCCCCGCGGGAGGCGCTCGCGATGGACCCGCAGCAGCGGATGCTGCTGGAAGGGTCGTGGACGCTCTTCGAACGGGCCGGGCTGGATCCCGCGTCGCTGCGCGGCGCGCCGGTCGGGGTCTACGTCGGCGCGATCCACAACGGCTACGCCGAACGCATGGGCAGCGACCGCGACAGCGTCGAGGGCTACCTGGTGACCGGCACGATGAACAGCGTCGCCTCGGGCCGGCTGGCCTACACCTACGGGTTCGAAGGCCCGGCGATCACCGTGGACACCGCGTGCTCGTCGTCCCTGGTGGCGATCCACCTGGCGGCCCAGGCGCTCCGCCAGGGCGAGTGTTCGCTGGCCGTGGCCGGTGGGGTGACCATCTCGGCGACCCCGGACATCTTCGTCGAGTTCGGCAAGCAGCAGGCGTTGTCCGCGGACGGGCGGTGCAAGGCCTTCTCGGCGGCCGCCGACGGTTTCGGGGTGGCCGACGGGCTCGGCCTGGTGCTGCTCGAACGGCTCTCCGACGCCCGGCGCCACGGCCACCGGGTGCTGGCGGTGGTGCGCGGTTCGGCGGTCAACCAGGACGGGGCCTCCAACGGGCTGACCGCGCCGAGCGGGCCGGCGCAGCAGCGGGTGATCGGCCAAGCGCTGGCGAACGCGGGCCTGCGACCGTCCGAAGTGGACGTCGTGGAGGCGCACGGCACGGGCACCCGCCTCGGTGACCTGATCGAGGCGCAGGCGCTGGCAGCCGCGTACGGGCCGGTCCGGGTGGGCTCGGTCAAGTCCAACATCGGGCACGCCCAGGCGGCCGCGGGCGTGGCCGGCCTGATCAAGATGGTGCAGGCGCTGCGCGCGGGTGTGCTGCCGAAGACCCTGCACGTCGACACGCCGCTGCCGGAACTGGCGGAGCTGCGGTTGCTGAGCGAGGCCGAAGACTGGCCGGAGACCGGCCGGCCGCGCCGGGCCGGGGTGTCGTCCTTCGGGATCAGCGGCACCAACGCGCACCTCGTGGTCGAGCAGGCCCCAGCCGACACAGTCGACAAGGCGACCTCGGACGCTCCGGCGCTGGTGCCGTGGGTGGTGTCCGCCCGCAGCGCGCAGGCGCTGACGGCTCGGCTCGATCAGCTGCGGTCGCACGTGCTGGCGCACCCGGAGCTCAGCCCGGCCGACATCGGCTTCAGCCTGGCGACCGGCCGGTCGGTGATGCGGCACCGGTCGGTGGCGATCGGCGAAAGCCGTGAGGAACTGCTCGCGAACCTCGGCGCGGTGACCGGCGACGCGCCGACGTCAGCCGGGGTGGTCTTCGTGTTCCCGGGTCAGGGCTCGCAGTGGACCGGGATGGCGACGGAGCTGCTGGAGTCCTCGCCCGTGTTCGCCGAGCGGATGCGGGAGTGCGCGGCGGCCATCGCGTCCCTTTCGGACATCGACGTCCTCGCCGCGCTGCGGGACGGATCGGCGCTGGACCGGGTGGAGGTCGTGCAGCCCGTCTTGTTCGCGGTCATGGTGTCGCTGGCCGAGCTGTGGCGGTCCTCCGGCGTGCGGCCGGCCGCGGTGATCGGCCATTCGCAAGGCGAGGTCGCGGCCGCCTGCGTCGCCGGCGCGTTGTCCCTGGCCGACGCCGCCCGGGTCGTCGTGACGCGCAGCCGGTTGTTCGCGGAGACCATGGCGGGCGAGGGAGCCGTGCTGGCGGTGGCCCGGCCGGCCGACGAGGTCGCGCGGAGGCTGACCCGGTGGGACGGCCGGCTGTCGGTGGCCGGGAGGAACGGGCCCGCCTCCTCGACCGTGGCCGGTGACCTGGCCGCGCTGGCCGAGTTCGCCGCGGAATGTGCGGCGGCCGGGGTGCGCACCCGGATGGTGCCGGGCACGATCGCGTCCCATTCGCCTCAGGTGGACCGGATCCGCGACCGGCTGCTGGCCGAGCTGGCCGAGGTGACACCCCGGGCCGGTGAGGTGCCGTTCTACTCCACGGTCACGGCGTCCCTGCTGGACACGACGATCTTGGACACGGAGTACTGGTTCCGCAACGTCCGTGAGCCGGTCGACTTCGAAGGCGCCGTCCGGGCCGCCATGGCCGACGGGCACGCCGTGTTCGTCGAGGCCAGCCCGCATCCGGTGCTCACGATGAGCATCGCCGACATCGGCGCCGTCGCGGTCGGCTCGCTGCGCCGCGGCGAGGGACACCTGCGGCGGTTCCTGACCTCGCTGGCCGAGGCCTACGTCCACGGTGCCGACGTCGGCTGGGCGTTCCCGGCCGGCGCCCGGCTCGTCGACCTTCCGACGTACCCGTTCCAGCGTGACCGGTACTGGCCGGACGGCGCCCGGTCCGCCGACGTGCGGTCGGCCGGCCTGGACGCCGCGGAGCACCCCTTGCTCGGCGCGACCGTGACCCTGGCGGAGTCCGACAGCGTGGTGTGCACTGGGCTCTTGTCGCCGGGCACCCAGCCTTGGCTGGCCGACCACGTGGTGGCCGGCACGGTTTTGTTCCCCGGCACGGGTTTCGTCGAGCTGGTCCGGCACGCGGGCGAGCAGGTCGGCTGCGGCACGCTCGACCGGCTGACCCTGACCACGCCCCTCGCCCTGTCCACCGGGGAAAGCGTGCAGGTGCAGGTCACGGTGAGCGCGCCGGATTCGTCCGGGGCCCGGCCGGTGGCCATCCACTCCCGGCGACCGGACACCGATTCCTGGATTCGGCACGCCACCGGCCTGGTGACCCCGGGGCAGCCGCGGTACTTCGAGCTGACCCAGTGGCCGCCGGCCGACGCGGTCGCGCTGGACCTGGACGGGCTCTACGAGCGGCTGGCCGGGGCCGGCCTGGCGTACGGTCCCGCGTTCCGGGGCCTGGGCGCGGCCTGGCAGCGCGGCGACGACCTGTTCGCCGAGGTGTCATTGCCCGCAGACATTCGTGACGCCGGCCGCTACGGCCTGCACCCGGCCGCCTTGGACGCCGCACTGCACGTGCTGGGCATCGCCGGCCGGGGCATGCTGCTGCCGTTCGAATGGTCCGGGGTGTCGTGGCACGCCACCGGGGCGTCGACGCTTCGAGTGCGGCTGGCCCCGGCGGGCACCGATGCGTTCTCGATCGAACTGGCCGACGCCACGGGTTCGCCGGTGGCGTCGGTGGAGTCGCTGTCGTTCCGGGCGGCCACCGGCGGGCGACCGGACTCGCTGTACCGGCTCGACTGGGTACCGGTGCGTGCGGCCGGGCCGGCGGCCGAGGTCGTGTTCGCCGAGAACTTCAGCGGTACCGCGGACGCGCTCGGCCTGATGCAGGCCTGGCTGGCCCAGGACACCGGCGCCCGGCTGGTGTTCGTCACCCGGGCGGCGGTGGCGGCCCGGCCGGGCGAGGACGTGACCGACCTGGCCCGGGCCGGCGTCTGGGGGCTGGTCAGGTCCGCGCAGTCGGAGCACCCGGAGCGGTTCGGCCTGCTGGATCTGGACGGGGAGCTGCCGGAAGGCGCCGTCGCCGCGGCCTTCGGTGCGGGCGAGACGCAGCTGGCGGTCCGGGCCGGCGAACTCCTGGCGCCCCGGCTGGAACGGCTCACCGATGAGCTGCGGCCACCGGCCGGCTCCTGGCGGCTGCACAGCGGCCAGGGCGCTTTGCGAGACCTGTCGTTGGGCGCGGCGCCCGAGGCCGACCGGCCGCTGGCCGCCGGTCAGGTGCGGGTCGCGGTCCGGGCGGCCGGGGTGAACTTCCGGGACGTCATGGTCGCGCTGGGCCTGGTGCCCGAGGGTGACCGGGCGATCGGTGCCGAGGCCGCGGGCGTGGTCGTCGAGATCGGCCCGGACGTCGCCGGTCTGGCGCCGGGCGACGCCGTCCTGGGCCTGTTCTCCGGCGCGTTCGGACCGGTGGCGGTCACCGACCACCGGATGCTGGCGCGGATCCCGCGAGGCTGGTCCCACGCCCAGGCCGCCGCGACCCCGGTCGCGTTCCTGACCGCCTGCTACGCGCTCACCGACCTGGCCGGTGTCCGATCAGGACAGTCGGTGCTGGTGCACGCCGCGGCGGGCGGGGTGGGCATGGCCGCCGTGCGGATCGCCCGGCAGCTGGGCGCGGAGGTGTACGCAACGGCGAGCCCGGGCAAATGGGAGGCCTTGCGGTCGCTGGGTTTGCCGGACGACCACATCGCCTCGTCCCGGGATCTCGAGTTCGAAACGAAGTTCCCCCCGGTGGACGTCGTGCTCAACTCGCTGGCGAACGAGTTCGTCGACGCGTCACTGCGGCTGTTGCGACCGGGTGGCCGGTTCCTCGAGATGGGCAAGACCGACATCCGCGAACCCGCCGACCACCCCGACGTCACCTATCGGGCGTTCGACCTGGCCGAAGCCGGGCCGGAGCGGATCGGCCGGATGCTGGCCGACGTGCTGGCGATGCTCGAGACCGGGCAGCTGCTTCCGTTGCCCACCAAGCTGTGGGACGTCCGCCAGGCGCGGGAGGCGTTCCGGTTCCTGGCGCAGGCCCGGCACGTGGGCAAGGTCGTGCTGACCGTGCCGCCGCCGCTCGACCCGAAGGGCACGGTGCTGATCACCGGCGGCACCGGCACCCTCGGGCGCCGGATCGCCAAGCACCTGGTGGCCGAACACGGCGTGCGGCACCTGCTGCTGACCACGCGCCGCGAGGACCACCCGCCGGTCGACGTGGACGCCGAGGTGGTCGTCTGCGACGTCGGCGACCGAGCCGACCTGGAGCGGCTGCTCGCGCGGATCCCCGCCGAGCGCCCGCTGACCGCGGTCGTGCACGCGGCCGGAGTGCTGGACGACGGCGTCATCGAGTCGCTGACGCCGAGCCGGCTGGACCGGGTCTCGCGGCCGAAGGCCGAAGCGGCCTGGCACCTGCACGAGCTCACCCGCGAGCTGGACCTGGCCGCATTCGTGCTGTTCTCCTCCAGCGCGGGTGTCCTCGGCTCGGCCGGCCAGGGCAGCTACGCCGCGGCGAACACCTCCCTGGACGCGCTCGCGGCGCACCGGCAGGCGCGGGGACTGCCCGCGGTCTCGCTGGCCTGGGGCCTCTGGGCGGACGAAAGCGGGATGACCGCCACCGCGGACACCGCGCGACTGTCCCGGGCCGGGCTCGAGGGCCTGTCCACCGTGGAAGGGCTGGCGCTGTTCGACGCCGCACTGGCGGCCGGTCTGCCGATGGTGGTTCCCGCGAAGCTGGCGCCGCGGGCGCGGGTCCCGCGGCCGGCTGTCCGGTCCGATGTGGACGGTCTACGGCGACGGCTGGCCGGCCTGTCCGCGGCCGACCAGGAGAAGACCCTGGTGGAGCTGGTGCGCGGCCACGCGGCCGCCGTGCTCGGCCACGCCGGGCCCGAGGCCGTAGCGCCGGAGCAGGCATTTCTGGAGATCGGGTTCGACTCGCTGACCGCGATGGAGCTGCGCAACAGCCTCAACGCGGCGACCGGCCTGCGGCTGCCGGCCAGTGCGGTGTTCGACCACCACACCCCGGCCGGGCTCGCCGGGCACCTGCTGGCCGAGCTCGGCACCGAAGCGCCCGCGACGACGGACCTGCTCGGCGACCTGTTCCGCCAGGCCGTCGCCGACGGGCGCGTACCGGAAGGCCTCGAGCTGCTCAAGGCGGCGGGCGGGTTGCGGCCCACCTTCACCTCGGCGGTGCGACCTCCACGGCAGGTGCCGCTGGCCACCGGGCCGAACCCGACCGGCCTGCTCTGCTTCCCGTCCCCGATGGTGATGGGCGGCGTCCAGCAGTACGCCCGCCTGGCCGCGCACTGGCGTGACGTGCGTGCGGTGCACGCCATGCCGGTGCCGGGCTTCACCGGCAACGAGCCGCTGCCGGCCACAGTGGACGCTCTGGCTAGCGTGCTCGCCGAAGCCGCGCTGAGCCAGGGTGATCCGCGCGGACAGGTGCTACTGGGCTACTCCTGGGGCGGCTTGCTCGCGCTGGCCACCGCGAGTGCGTTGGAGCGCCAAGGCGTCCGGTCCGCGGGGGTCGTGTTGCTCGACACTTACCTCGACGGCGTCGACGGGCTTTTCGAGCAGCTGCTGCACGGACTGCTGGAACGAGAACCGCTGTTCGGCCCGTTCACCGGCACCCGGCTGTCGGCGATGGGCCAGTACCTCCGGCTGCTCGGCGGGTACCGGCCGCCGGAGATCACCGCGCCGGTGCTTTTCGTGCGGCCCGAGGGCTCGGCCGGTCTGCGGCCGGGCTGGCCCACGGTGCGGGACGTGCCCGGTGACCACTTCACGATGGTGCAGGAGCACGCCGGCGACACCGTGTCCGCGATCGAAGAATGGTTGGGAGAGTTCGATGAAGGTTCTGTTCACGACGCTGGCGGCGAACGCGCACCTGTACAACCTGGTGCCGATGGCGTGGGCGCTGCGCGCGGCCGGGCATGACGTCCGGATCGCCGCCCAGCCGGACCTCACCGACGCCATCGTCCACACCGGACTGCCGGCGGTCGCGGCGGGCCCGGCGCTGGACCTGGCCGGACTGAGCCGGAAGGCCCAGGAGCGGCCCGCCAGCAAGACCGTCTTCGGCTCCGAGTTCGACATCACCGAGACCCGGGAGGACCGGCTCACGCTGGACTACGTCCGTGGCGTGTTCACGACGTGGTGCTCGTTCGGGCTGGAACGGCTCGCCCACGAGGCGGTGCTCGACGACCTGGTCGGGTTCGCCCGGGCCTGGCAGCCGGATCTGGTCATCTGGGACGCGCTGACGTACATGGGCCCGATCGCCGCGCGCGCCAGTGGCGCGGCGCACGTCCGGATGCTGTTCGGGCTCGACCACTGGGCCCGCATGCGCGGCTTGTTCACCGAACTGGGCGGCGCCGAAGGAGCCGATCCGATGGCGGAGTGGCTGTCGGGCAAGCTGGACCGGTACGGCTGCACGTTCGACGAGGAGCTGATCCTCGGGCAGCGCACGCTCGACCCGCTGCCGCCGTGGACCCGGTTCCCGGTCGGCGTCGACTACCTTCCGGTGCGTCACGTGCCGTACAACGGCCCGTCGGTCGTGCCGGCGTGGCTGTCCGAGCCGCCCGCCCGGCGCCGGGTCTGCGTCACCCTCGGCATGTCCCGGCGCGACCTGTGGGGCACGGACCGGTTCTCGGCCGACGACCTGTTCGACGCGGTGGCCGGCCTGGACGTCGAGGTGGTCGCGACGCTGACCGCCCGGCAGGCCGAGTCGGCCTCGGCGGTACCGGACAACGTCAAGCTGTTCGACTTCGTCCCGCTGGACGCGCTGCTGCCGACGTGCGCGGCGGTGGTCCACCACGGCGGCGCGGGCACGACCGGGAACGCCGTGGTGCACGGGGTGCCGCAACTGGTGATCCCGGGCAACATGTGGGACAAGGCCGGCCTGGCCGAGCTGCTGGCCGGCGAGGGAGCCGGTCTGGTGCTGGAACACGAGCAGGTGACCGCCGGACAGCTGCGCGCGCAGCTGCTGAGGCTCCTCGACGAGCCGTCGTTCGCCGCGTCCGCGGAGAAGGTGCGGGCGCAGATCGAGGAAATCCCCACGCCGGCCCGGATCGTGCCGGAGCTGGAACGGCTAGTCCAGGACTGACGGTTGCCGCTCGGCGGCGGACACGCCCCAGAACAGGGGCGTGGCGTCGTCGAGCAGCAGCCCTGCCGCCCACCGCGGCTCCACCAGCAGGACGTCGTCGTCGCACTCCGTCGTCCACTGTGGACAACAGGCCAGCACGACGAGCAGGTCGCTGTCGGCTTCCGGCACGACGTCGGGCTCGGTGACCAGGGCCAAGGTCACCGTGGCCGCCAGCGGGTGCCGCGTCCGCAGGGACAGGCCCGCCGGGTGCGGGGACAGGTCGAAGTCCAGCCTCGCGTCCAGCTCCCGCGCCCTGGCCAGCCACCGGGTCAGGAGGTCGGCCCACGGCGCACTGGTGGCGAACCGGGCCGGCTCGGACTCGGAGGCCAGCGGCACGGACAGCAACGCCAGCAGGTAGTCCCGGATCATCCGGCCCGCCCGAGCAGGCCGGCGTCGAGAAAAGCCCGCGACACCGAAGGATCCTCGAACACCCCGTTGTCCCGGAGCATGCGCAGCGTCGGCGTCGCGTTGCGCAGCACGGCATCGCGATTCCGCGCCGACGCGGACATCTCGGCCACGATCCGCACCGGGTCGTCGAACTCGCCGGGCATGCTCCGCAGCACGCTGGTCAGCGCGGGCTCGTCCGGCCAGAGGAACGCGTGGATCACCCGGGGCAGCAGCGCGCCGATCTTGCGGCGCAACGGCAGCGGCATCCTCGGCCACAGCAGTTCGAACAGCTGGCGGAAGAACGCGTGGTGCCGGCCCTCGTCCGCGGCGTGGTCCCGCGCGAGCTCACGCACGGCCGGCTGCACGGCGGGATCCTTCGGCAGCTTGGTCAGGGTGCCGGTGATCAGGGTCTCCGACACGATCGCGAAGAACAGCTTGACCAGCGGCCGGTACGCGGGCAGCTCGGCCGAGTACAGCGCGGCGAGCTCGGTGAGGAAACGCGGCCGGTGCTCGATCGGGACCACCCCGGTCTCGGCCACGACCGCCGACTTGAGCGTGTTGGACATCTCCGCGTGGCCGGCTTCGTCGGTGTAGATCCGCAGCACGTCGTCCTTCATGGCGGCGGGCAGCCACGGCAGGAAGCCCGGCGACCGCAGCAGCGCGCAGATCTCGTTGACCGGCCCCATTTCCAGCTGGACGGTGAACTCCAGGTGCAGGTAGAGGCTGTGGACGAGGATCGCCGCGCGGACGCCGGCCGGTGCCGCGAGCACCCGCGGGCACGCCGACAGCGGGCACAGGTCCGCCGAGAAGTAGTGCCGGCCCGTGGTGAACGGGGAGTCCCGGTGAGGCTTGGAGCGCACCCAGGACCGCTGGTCCCACTCGGTGAACCTCGACCGGTATTCGCTTGCCGTCAACGGATCCACCTCCGGTCACACTCCACCACGCACGGCCTGGGGGCCCAACCCCTATGTTCGTTGTCGCTGCCGCCGAGCGTGGATACGATCCGCCGCAACGGAGGGAGCAAACATGTGCGGGGTTGCCGGCTGGGTGTCGTTCGACCGTGACCTGACCAGGGAACGGCCCGCCATCGAGGCCATGACGCACAGCATGCGCCAGCGCGGCCCGGACGAGTGGGGGATCTGGACCGGCACGCACGCCGCCTTCGGCCACCGCCGGCTCTCCATCATCGACCTGCCCGGCGGTACCCAGCCGATGTCGGTCGACACCCCGGACGGCGAGGTCGTGCTCACCTACAGCGGGGAGACGTACAACTTCGTCGAACTGCGCGACGAACTGCGCCGGCGCGGGCACCGGTTCCGGACCGCGAGCGACACCGAAGTCGTGCTGCGCGGGTACCTGGAGTGGGGCGAGGCGATCGCCGAGCGGATGATCGGGATGTGCGCGATCGGGCTGTGGGACGGCCGGACCGAGCGCCTGGTCCTCATCCGCGACCGCCTGGGCACCAAGCCGTTGCACTACTTCCCGACCCCGGACGGCGTCCTGTTCGGCTCGGAGCCGAAGGCGGTCCTGGCGCACCCGCTGGCGGAGCCGGTGGTCGACACCGACGGCATCCGCCGGCTGCTGCTGGGTTTCCCGACCACCGACGAAGGCGTCTGGTCCGGGGTGAAGATCGTCCGCCCGGGCACCGTGGTCACCGTGGACCGGTCCGGCCTGCGCGAGCACACCTACTGGCGCCTGACTGCCGAACCGCACACCGAGGACCGGGAATCCACGATCCGGACGGTCCGGGAGATGATCGAGGACAATGTCGCGCACGAGCTGGTGGCCGACGTGCCCCGGGGCGTGCTGCTGTCCGGCGGCCTGGACTCCAGCGTGCTCACCGGCCTGGCCGACCGCAGCCTGCGTTCCCGCGGTGAGGTCGTCCGCACGTTCTCGGTCGACTTTCCCGACCAGACCGAAAACTTCAAGCCCGACAGCATCCGGGGGAGTGCCGACGGCCCCTACATCGCCGACGTCGTGGCGCACGTCGGGACCGAGCACCACCAGCTCGTCCTGGACCACCGCGCCCTGTCCGACCCGGACGTGCGCCGGGAGGTCGTGGCCGCGTGGGACGCGCCCTACGGCATGGGTGACATGAACAGCTCGATCTTCCTGCTGTTCAAGGCACTCAAGGAACACGTCACGGTGGCGTTGAGCGGAGAAGCCGGCGACGAGATCTTCATGGGCCACCTCTGGCACCACGCCGAAGCGGTCTACTCGGGCGAGAACTTCCCCTGGTTCGTCGCCTGGCCGCAGCTGAACACCTCGTCCTACATGACCCAGGAGTTCATCGACCTGATCGACCTCCCGGGGTTCACCAAGGACGGCTACCACGACGCGCTCACCGAGGTCCCCCACCTGGACGGCGAGGACACCCGCCGGCGCAAGCAACGCGAGCTCGCCTACCTGGGCCTGACCCGCTTCATGCGCACGCTGGAAGACCGCCTGGACCGGATGGCGATGCGCGCGGGCGTGGAGACCAGGGTCCCGTTCTGCGACCACCGCCTGGTGCAGTACCTGTACAACGTCCCCTGGTCGATGCACACCTTCGACGGCCACGAGAAGAGCCTGCTCCGCACGGCGGCCCGGGACCTGCTCCCGGACTCGGTGGCGGCCCGCCGCAAGAGCGGCTACCCCTCGACCCAGGACCTCCGGTACGTGGCCGCACTCCAGCAGCAGGTACGGGACGTCCTCGCCGAGGCGAACACCGACGCGTTGTTCATGTGCGATCCGAAGAAGGTCGCCGAAGCGGCCGGCCGGAACCCCGCCGACGTGGACCCCGCGGCCCGCTTCACCTTCGAGCGGATCCTCGACGTCGCCGTCTGGCTGGACATCACGAAACCCAGCCTCAAACTCTCCTGACCCCGCCGGAGCGACGCTAGCGCGGTGGCGGCGCGGGGAGACCGGCGGCGGCGAGGGCGTCCCAGAGGGGCTTCGCGTCGTAGCGGCGGGCGCCCAGCCCTTCGACGAACTGGCAGCCGAAACCGGCGGCGGTGACGGTCGTCGTCCCGCCTCGGGTGTCGACGAAGCGGAGTTCGTAGCCCGGTCCGAGTTCGAGGGTGCAGGCCATGTCCGCCCCCGGCGTCGGCAGGGAGCACGCGGCGGCTGCGATCTTCTTGATCGCGGCCGTGTCCGTGGTGCGGGCTTCGGCGGGCTGCTGCCTGGCCGGGGTGCGGCCGGAGATGCTGGGCAGCGCCGGCTGGAGGGGCTGGTCGACGAGTTCCCGGGGTTCGTAGCCGGGGGAGCACAGCGCCGGCACGTCTCCGGACCCCGGTGCGGCGCGGCCGCACGCGGTGGCGAGCAGGAGCAGCAGGACGCCGGACACGGCGGGCAGTCTTCGCAGGGGCACCCTCCCAGGACGGAAGTGCCCGGCCGCAAGGTTGCACGTTCGGCGGCTGTGGCGATCGGCCGTACGGGTTCCGCTGGCCGAGGGACATGCGCGGCCCGGCGACGATCCCTAGAGTGGGTGGTGCCGATCGTGACGCAATGACGAAGCCAGAGACGCGCGAGGCGTTGCCGTCGGGCGTCGGTGATGGCCGAAGGTGGTTCTCCACCATGATCGATGCACACCGGTTCGAAGGACAAGCGGCGGGAGCCGTGTTCGAGGCGTGGGAACGGTTCGTGCGGGGCGACGACCAGGTCCCCGGCGTCCGGCCCGTGGTGGCGATCTCCTGGCAGCGCTGCCGGGAGCGGTACCGGGTCAACCCCCACCTGAGGGAAGCTCCGGTCGCCGCCCCCGGGCGCGACCACACACCCGAACACGATGTCGTCTTCGCCGAGCTGGGTTTTCGCGCCGCCTCCGTCGCGCACGAAATGGGCAACCTGCACGGCGTTGTCATCGTCACCGACGCCGCCGGCCGGATCCTGGGCGAATGGGGCGACCCGGCCACGCTCGCCCGGGCCACCGACTTCAACCTGGCGCCCTGGTTCTGCTGGTCGGAGTGCGCGGCGGGGACGAACGGCATGGGCACGGCCCTGGAAGCGCACGGTCCGGTGCTGATCAGCGGCGCGGAGCACTGGTGCCAGGCGTTCCACAACTGGGTCAGCGCGGGTATCGCCGTGCGGGACGTGGTGACGGGGGAGCCGATCGGGGGACTGAGCCTCTGCTGCTGGCGCAGCCGGCTTCCCCCGTCCGCGGGCGGGTGGCTGGCGAACGCGGTCGCCAAGACCCAGCGCGCGCTGAAGAGCCGGGCCCGCGACAGCGGCGCCGAGCTGGTCGCGGCCTACACCCAGGCCGGCGCCCGCTCCGGCACGCCGCTGGCCGCGGTGGACACGGCGGGCAAGGCCGTGATCGCGGACGACAAGGCGAGCGTGCTCATGGGCGTCCCGGCCTCGACCCCGGCGATCGACGCCACCCTGCGGTGGAACCCCGGGCTGCCGGAGCTGATCGGCGCCGCCCGCCACGCCAGCGAACAGGCCGCGCACAACCCCGACTGGGTCGGCTCGACGCAGATCTTCACCCACCTCGCCGACGGGCCGACCGCGATCAGCATCCGGCCCGTCTTCTCCTCCGCGCACCTGATCGGGCACCTGGTCTCGTTCGGGGTTTCCGACGGGCCGCCGCTGCCCCCGGCGGAAGGGCCCGGCGTGCCGCCGCGCCGGCTGGTCGGGGTGCGCGAGAACCGGATGGTGCTGCTGCGGCTGCCGGAAGTTTCGCTCGCGGAGTCGGAGGGCAACGACGTGTGGCTGTCGACCGCGCAAGGGCGCCTGCGAGCCGCGTCGCCGAGCCTGGACAAGCTCGACACCGAGCTGGCCGGGGCCGGCTTCCTGCGCGTGCACCGCCGGTACGTCGTCAACCTCAGCCGCATCCGGGAGATCGAGCGCGGGAACAAGGGCGAGCTGCTGCTCGTCATGGACGGCGAGGCGGACGAGCTGGTGCCGGTCTCCCGGCGCAACGCTCCGGCCGTGCGCCGCGCGCTGAACATCTGAGCCGCGGAGGACTCCCGTGCGTGACCGCAACCGAGAGTGGTGGCCGGACCGGCTCGACCTGGGGGTCCTCCGGAGGCACCCCGCCGCGGGCGACCCGATGGGGCCGGACTTCGACTACGCGGCGGCGTTCCGGACCCTCGATCTCGACGCACTGGCGAGAGACGTCGACGACGTGCTGACGACGTCGCAGGAGTGGTGGCCCGCCGACTTCGGCCACTACGGGCCGCTCGTGCTCCGGATGGTCTGGCACTGCGCCGGGACGTACCGGATCGGCGACGGCCGGGGCGGTCCGGCCGCGGGCATGCAACGCTTCGCGCCGCAGAACAGCTGGCCGGACAACCGCAACCTCGACAAGGCGCGCCGGCTGCTCTGGCCGGTGAAGCGCAAGTACGGCCGCAAGATCTCGTGGGCCGACCTGATGGTCTTCGCGGGCAACCGCGCACTGGAGACAATGGGCTTCACGACGTTCGGCTTCGCGGGTGGGCGCCGGGACGTCTGGGAGCCCGACGACGTCGACTGGGGTTCCGAGCCCGCCTGGCTGGGCGACGAGCGGCACCGCGGCGTCCGGGCCCTGCGGCACCCCCTGGCCGCCGACCAGATGGGCCTCATCTACGTCAACCCGGAAGGACCGAACACCGTCCCGGACCCGCTCACCTCGGCCCGGGACATCCGCGAGACGTTCCGCCGCATGGGGATGAACGACGAGGAGACCGTCGCGCTGATCGCGGGCGGGCACACGTTCGGCAAGACCCACGGCGCCGCCGACCCGGACGCCTTCCTCGGACCCGGTCCCGAGGGGGCCGCGCTGGAGGAGCAAGGCCTGGGCTGGCGCAGCGGCCACGGCACCGGCAAGGGCGCGGACACGATCTCCAGCGGCCTGGCGGGCACCTGGACCCCGACGCCGACGAGCTGGGACAACAGCTTCTTCGAGACGCTGTTCGGCTACGAGTGGGACCTCGAGCTGAGCCCGGCCGGTCTGTGGCAGTGGATCCCGCGCGACGGCGGGGGAGCCGGCACCGTGCCCGACGCCCACGATCCCGCGAAGACGCACGCCCCGGTGATCCTGACGACGGACCTCGCGCTGCGGATGGACCCGGTCTACGAGCCGATCGCCCGGGGTTTCCTGGCGCACCCGGACCGGCTGGCAAGCGCTTTCGCGCGGGTCTGGTTCAAGCTGACGCACCTCGACCTGGGGCCGATCGACCGCTACCTCGGACCGCTGGTCCCGGCGGAGCGGCTGCTCTGGCAGGACCCGGTGCCCGCCGTGGACCACGAGCTCGTCTCCGCGGCGGACATCGCCGCGCTCAAACGGGCGATCCTCGCTTCCGGGCTGTCGGTCGCCGAGCTCGTCTCGACGGCGTGGGCGTCGGCCTCGACGTTCCGCGGTACCGACAAGCGCGGCGGTGCGAACGGCGGCCGCGTCCGCCTCGAGCCGCAGCGCGGCTGGGCGGTCAACGAGCCCGACCGGCTCGCCCGGGTGCTGCGCACCCTGGCGGAGGTCCGGGAAGCGTCGGGCCGGGAGATCTCGCTGGCCGACCTGATCGTGCTCGGGGGCGTGGCCGCCGTCGAGCAGGCGGCCCGGGACGCCGGCCACGACGTCGAAGTCCCGTTCGCGCCGGGACGCACGGACGCGACCCAGGAGTGGACCGACACGGAGTCTTTCGCCGTGCTCGAACCGGTCGCCGACGGATTCCGCAACTACCGGGGGAACGGCCCGCAGGCGGAGTGGCAGCTGGTCGACCGGGCGGACCTGCTCGGTTTGAGCCCGCCCGAGCTGACGGTGCTGGTGGGCGGTCTGCGCGTCATGGGCGCGAACCACCGCCGGTCGCCGCTGGGCGTCTTCACCGCGCGGCCCGGGACGTTGACCAACGACTTCTTCGTGAACCTACTCGACCCGGGTCTGCGGTGGCAGCCCGCCGGGG
The DNA here is from genome assembly GCF_040650695.1 of Amycolatopsis sp. NPDC048633. Classification (NCBI taxonomy): domain Bacteria; kingdom Bacillati; phylum Actinomycetota; class Actinomycetes; order Pseudonocardiales; family Pseudonocardiaceae; genus Amycolatopsis; species Amycolatopsis sp. NPDC048633. Next base: position 152,871 of record NZ_JBEZHS010000005.1, on the reverse strand, counting down.
AGGTCTTCGAGGGACGGGACCGTGTCACCGGGGAGGTGAGGTGGACCGGCAGCCGCGTCGACCTGGTCTTCGGTTCGCACGCCGAACTGCGGGCGCTGGCGGAGGTCTACGCGGGCGACGACGCGGGGGAGAGGTTCGTGCGCGACTTCGTGGCCGCGTGGGACAAGGTCATGAACCTCGACCGGGACGACCTCGGGGTAGCGGGGCCCGATCGGGTGTGAACGGTAGCCGCCGGCGGATGAACGGCACGAGGCCCGCCCGGCCGCCTTGCCCGGCGTAGCTTGATTTTCGCCCATGGAGATCAGGGCGAGGAGGACGAAGGCCGATGACGAGCATCCAAGAGCGCACCGACCTGCTGAACAAGATCGGGTTGGACGCGCAGAACAAAGCATCGCTGGGCGCGGTGCTGGGAACCGGGAACATCGGGCAAGCCACCGAAGGGCCGGACGGCCGCTTGCACGCGACCGTCCGCATCAACCCGGACGAGCTGACCTGGGATCCGTCCATTGTGGTCATGCCCCATGAGGGTGATCTCGAGCTCGAACTCATCAACGACGACCGGAACACGCACTGCGCGCTGCTGCCGAGCAACGGCGACCGGAAGTTCATCTGGCTGGTCAACCATTCCCGGGGCCGCGCGACGCTCAACCTCGACGGGCCGGGCTACTACTGGTTCAGCTCGCCCACGGGCAACGACGAAGGCCGGGGGCTGACCGGCGCGATCGTCGTCCTCGGGGACGCGCCGCCGGAGGCCCGCCTCGACCGACCCCCGCAGCCGCGGCCCTAGTGAGGAGGACGACATGACTGTCGAGTACGTGGACGCGGGCGAGGCCATCGACCAGGCGAAGCTGAGCGGCAAGGTCGCGGGTGGCGAGATCGCGCCGCCGGTGGTGGCGCAGGTCGGGTACGAGCGCATCCTCAACGCCGGCCAGGAGCCCCACAACTGGCTCACCTACTACGGTTCCTACAACGGGCAGCGGTACAGCTCGCTGGACCAGATCAACACCGAGACCGTGAAGCGGCTCACCCCCGCGTGGATCTTCCAGGCCGGGACGACCGGCCTGATCGCGGGCGCGTCGACGTACTCGTTCGAGGCCGCCCCGATCGTCGTCGACGGGATCATGTTCCTCTCCGGCTGGGACGGCTGGGTGTGGGCCCTCGACGCGAAGACGGGGGTGGAGATCTGGCGGTACAAGCACGCGGTGCCCTTCGACGTTTCGCTGTGCTGCGGGAACGTCAACCGCGGCGTGGCGGTGGCCGCGGGCAAGGTCTTCTTCGTCACGGCGAACGCGCGGCTGGTCGCGCTCGACGCCACCACCGGCAAGCGGGTCTGGGTCAAGACCACCGGTGACGTGCGCGCCGGGGAGAGTGCCACGGTCGCGCCGCTGGTCGTGAAGAACCTGGTCATCGTCGGCAGCTCCGGCGGCGAGTTCGGCGTGCGCGGTCACCTCGACGCGTTCGACCTCGAGACCGGGGACCACCAGTGGCGCCTCTACACGGTGCCGAAGCCCGGCGAGCCCGGCTCGGAGACCTGGCCGGCCGAGGGCGAGGCCTGGGCGCGGGGCGGGGCGAACTGCTGGCTCACCGGCACGTTCGACCCGGAGACGAACCTGCTCTACGTGGGCACCGGCAACCCGGCGCCCGACTTCGACGGCGAGGTCCGGGAAGGGGACAACCTCTTCACCGACAGCATCGTCGCCGTCGACGTCGACAGTGGTCAGATCCGCTGGCACTACCAGTGCACACCGCACGACCTGTGGGACTACGACAGCATCGCCGAGTGCATCCTGTTCGAGCACGAGGGACGCAAGCTGCTCGGCCACTTCGACAAGAACGGCTACTTCTTCGTCCTGGACCGCACGGACGGCTCGCTGGTGCGGGTCACCCCCTTCGTGGACCGCATCACCTGGGGCGCGATCACCCGGGACGGGAAGGTCACGGCCAAGGTCTACCCGGAGAAGGAGGGCGAGCCGGTCCACTTCTACCCGGGCCCGGCGGGTGCCAAGGAATGGACCCACGCGTCCTACAGCCCGAAGACGGGGCTGTTCTACGTCCCGGTGCAGGACACCGGGGCCACGGCCACCCGGCGGCGCCGGGAGTTCCGGGAGAGCATCCCGTACTGGGGTGCGGGCGTCGCGGTGGACATCGACGACATGGCCGGTTCGGTAAGCGCTTTCGACGCCGATGGCGAGGAGAAGTGGCGCTGGCGCAACGAGCTTCCGATGTGCGCGTCGACGCTGGCCACCGGCGGTGACCTGGTGTTCGCCGGCGAGCCGTCCGGTGAGCTCAACGCGCTGGACGCGCGGACCGGGGACCTGCTGTGGCAGTTCCAGTGCGGCAGCGGTCACCACAGCAGCCCGACGACGTACGCGATCGACGGACGGCAGTACATCGCCGTGCCGGTCGGCTGGGGCGGCTGGGCCGAGGGCTTCCTCCCCGGCATGCTCGGCGCGGGCCACGGCAGCGCCCTGATCGTGTTCGCCCTGCCGGAAACGTCGTGACACCTTGCCTGCGGACCAGGCGGAGGAGGTGAAGTCATGGAGCCTCAAGCCGTTGTGTGGGAGACGCCCGAGTTCGACGAGATCGCCGTCGCGCCCGAGGTGACGATGTACGTCGCCCAGCTGGACGACTAGCGGCCGCGGGACGGCGCCGGGCCAGGGGGTCCGGCGCCGGTTCCGCACGGAAGGAAGGGTGTGATGCGGTGACGACGACAGCCGAGGCGAGCTTCGTCGAGACGTTGCGGGCGCACTCGCGCCGGTACCACGACCAGCACCCGTTCCACGTGCGGATGAACGACGGCCTGCTGAGCCGCGCGCAGATCCGCGGCTGGGTGGCCAACCGCTTCTACTACCAGGAGAACATCCCCCGCAAGGACGCGGCGATCCTCGCCGGCTGTCCCGACGTCGAGGCCCGCCGCCGCTGGATCCGGCGGATCACCGACCACGACGGCCGGCAGGCCGGCGAGGGCGGGATCGAGGCGTGGCTGCGTCTCGGCGAGGCCGCCGGGCTGACCCGCGAAGAGGTCCAGGACCACCGGCACCTGGTGCCCGGGGTGCGGTTCGCGGTCGACGCGTACGTGACCTTCGCCCGGACCCGCCCGTGGGTGGAGGCGGTCGCGTCGTCGCTCACCGAGCTGTTCGCGCCCGATCTGATGGCGCAGCGGCTGGCCGCGTTCGAGCGGTGGTACCCGTGGCTCGACCCCGCGGGGCTCGCCTACTTCCGGACCCGCCTGGAGCAGGCCCCGCGCGACTGCGAGCACGCGCTCGAGGTGGTCACCGAGCACTGCCGGTCCGCCGAGGCCCAGGCCCGCGCGGTCGACGCGCTGTCGTTCAAGTGCGATGTCCTGTGGAGCCTGATGGACGCCATCGACCGGGCCTACCCGGAATGAGCGTGTCCACAGTGGACCGTCCCCGCCTGGCTCGCCACGTCCGGATGAGCTTCGACCGGGCCCGGCAGCGGCACGTCCTGCTGCTCCCCGAGACGGTCGTGGTGCTGAACGGCAGCGGCGCGGACATCCTCGAGCTGTGCGACGGGCGGCGCACCGTGGCCGAAGTCGTGGCCGAGCTGGGGGTGCGGTACGGGAGCGTCCCCGATGACGAGGTGCGGCGGTTCCTGACGCGGCTCGTCGCCCGGCGCTGTGTGGAGCTCGCCGATGGATAGCCCGTTCGGGCTGCTGGCCGAGCTCACCTACCGCTGCCCGCTGGCCTGCGCGTACTGCTCGAACCCCGTGAACCTGGCCGACTACGCCGACGAGCTGACCACCGGCGAATGGCGGCGCGTGCTGGGCGAGGCCCGTGATCTGGGCGTGCTGCAGTGCCACCTGTCCGGCGGGGAACCGCTGCTGCGGCGCGACCTCGTCGAGATCGTCGCGGAGGCCCACGAGCTCGGCCTGTACACCAACCTCGTGACCAGTGCCCTCGGGCTTTCGCGAGAGAAGGCGGAGCGGCTGCGGGACGCCGGCCTGGACCACGTGCAGGTCAGCGTCCAGTCCGACGAACCCGTGCTGTCCGACCGGATCGCCGGGACCACCTCCTTCCGGCGCAAGGTCGAGGCCATGCGCGTGGTCAAGGAGCTGGGCTGGCCGCTGACCCTGAACGTGGTGCTGCACCGGCAGAACATCGGCCGCGTCGCCGAACTGCTCGCGCTGGCCGAGGAGGCCGGCGCCGACCGGGTCGAGCTGGCCAACACCCAGTACTACGGCTGGGCCTGGCGAAACCGATCCGCGCTGCTGCCGAGCCGGGCCCAGCTCGACGCCGCCGAGACCGTCGTCCGGGAGGCGCGCGAGCGGCTGCGGGACCGGATGGACGTCCTCTACGTCCTGCCCGACTACTACAGCCGCTACCCGAAGCCGTGCATGGGCGGCTGGGCATCCAGGCAGCTGACCGTGACGCCGAACGGCGACGTCCTGCCGTGCCCGGCCGCGCAGTCCCTGCCCCTGCCGCGAGCCAGCGTGCGGGACGACCCGCTGGACCGGATCTGGGCCGAGGCGCCGGTCATGACGGCGTTCCGGGGGACGGACTGGCTGCCGGATCCCTGCCGCGGCTGCGACCGGCGGGAGCTCGACTTCGGGGGCTGCCGGTGCCAGGCGTTCCAGCTCACCGGCGACGCCGCGCGCACCGACCCGGTCTGTCACCTCTCGCCCGACCACGACCTCGTCGCGCGGGCGGTCGAAGAGGCGAACGCCGCCTCCGTCAGTCCGCCTCCACTGGTGCCCCGCCGAAGAAAATGAAGCTGAGGGCCCAGTAGGCGATGTAGAGCGCGAGCAGCAGGAACCCGTGCCAGCGCCGCAACCGGCGGGTGGAGAGGAAGTACGCCGCGAGGCCCGTCATGCCGACGAGCACCGGCAGGTGCCAGGAGAGGACGTCGTCGTCGACGGCGATGCTGCCTCCCGCGAGCAGGATGATGCCGAGCTTCGCGGTCACGCCGAAGACGACGCTGCCGATGACGTTCCCGACGCCGAGATCGGGCGCGCCCTTACGGGTGGGTTCGACGGTCAGGAACAGGTCCTCGAGGGTGAGCACGAGGGTGGCGATCGTGGCGCCGAACAAGGCGCCCTGGATGTGGTAGTCCTCCAGGATCCCTTGGGTGCCGTAACTGGTGATGGCGGCGCCGGCGACGAGCCCGGCGAGCGCGGCGACGGCGAACCCGATCGCGGCCCAGCCGGGGAGCGGGCGGCCCTTGCCGAACGGCATCGTCACGGCGAAGGGGGGCTTGTCGGTGGGCACGTCGCTCGTCGGCGGGGGCCCGGACGGCGCGCCGACCGCCAGCTTCTCGAGGATTTCCGCGTTGCGGAAGACCGGCGTGGAGCGTTTGAGTTCCCGGACGGTCACATAGCCGATGAAAGCCACGAAAAGCAGCACGAGCACGACGCCGTAGACCGGCGTGAGGGGCTGGAAGACGACGAACGGGATCAGCACCAGCGGCGCGGCGGCGAACAGCGCGAGGTACGGGCGCGGGATATCCACTTTCGTCGGCGAAATGATCGCGGCGAGGGCGAGCACGATTCCGATCATCGAGATCGCCGTGCCGAAGACGGTTCCCAGCGCGACGTCGCTGAGATCTTCGACGTTCAGCGCGACGCCGAGGGCGACGTCGTCGAATTCGATTCCGGTGAAGATGATCGCGAGCAGGAAAACGGAGACGCGCAGCCCGGCCGCCGCGCCCACGAGGTAGACGATCAGCCTCTCCGCGCTGTAGATCAGCAAAGTCGCACCGACGACGAACAGCACGATCGACATTGCCGGAGTTCCCTTCCGAGAAGGCCCCCGTATCCGATCATCGCAGGTCGGCGCCGTTCCGGCCATGCTTTCCCGCTCGCGTGAAAACGAGAGCAGGAAAACGTCCCGTTCGCGGACGGAATCCTACGATTTCCGCTGCGGTCGATCGCGCCCGGCACCGGCATTAGGATCCAGGGGTGACCGGCTCGTTCTGGTGGGATCTCCTGATCGGTGCCGCCTCGGCCTTACTGGTGGCCTGGCTCGCGCTGGTCGTGGTCCTGATCGTGGTGCGGCCACGGGGCGGTCTGCTGCGGGAAGCGTTGCGGCTGCTGCCCGACGTGCTGCGCCTGGTCCGCGCGCTCGCCACGGACCCGGCCCTCCCCCGCGGGATCCGGATCCGGCTGGGGCTCCTGCTGGCCTACCTGGCCTTCCCGATCGACCTGATTCCCGACGTCATCCCGGTCCTCGGTTACGCCGACGACGCGATCGTCGTCATCGCGGTGCTCCGCGGCGTCATCCGCCGCGCCGGGCTCGACGCCGTGCGGGCGCATTGGCCCGGCACGGACGACGGCTTCGCCGCTCTCACCCGCCTGGCCGGGTTGGACCGTTCAGCGTGACGACTGGACTCAGCTGCTACTCCTCGGGGAGCCAGCCCCACGGGTGGGGCGCCTCCGCCGGTTCCACCACCGACCCCGCCCGCACCGTCAGCACCGGCGAGAACGACTGCTTCACCCGCAGTGTCCCGCCGAAGGAGTCCGAGACCGTCCAGTCCCCTTCGGACAGTGCCAGTACCGAGATGTCCGCCGTCCGGCCGACCGCGAGGGTTCCGCTGCGGTCGGCGATGCCCGCCGCCGCCGCGGGGCCCGACGTCGTCATCCGGACGACTTCCTCGACGGTGAAGCCGAGCGCCAGGTAGCGGCTCATCACCTCGGTCAGGGAGAAGACGATCTGGCGCCGCCCGGTGAGCGTCAGGTCCGTGCTCACCGCGTGCAGCGGCACCCCCTGGTCGAGCACGCGCCGCGCCACCTCGAAGGACAGGTTCTTGCAGCCGTGCGCCGCGTCGAACAGGACGCCGCGGTCGGCGGCCGCGTGGACCTCCGGGTGGACGCGGCCGCGAGCGTCCAGCACGCCGCCCGGGTTGGCGGTGTACACGTGCGTGACGATGTCGCCCGGGTCCAGCAGGTCCATCGTGTCCGGGCCCAGCCGCGGGCCGCCCGGGCCGTCGATGTCGCCGATGTGCACCATCAGCGGCACGCCGAACTCCCGCGCCACCGTGCGCGCGGTGCGGAGCATGTCCAGGCCCGCGACCTGCAGCGCGGGGGAGACCAGCCGGACCTTGATCCCGCGCACGAGGTCCGGGTGCGCGGCCAGGACGCGCCGGACGCCGCCGGGGTCGAGGTCGGAGGCCGCGGCCACGTCGGGGCGGGCGGCGAGGCCGTTGTGTCCGATGTGGACGAATGGCACGATCTCCGTGCGGCTGCCGGGGATCAGCTCCGCGAACTCGGCGAAGTTGGCGGGTCCGGCGCTGCCCGCGTCGACGACCGTCGTGACGCCGGAGAGCACGCCCGCGACGTCCGGGAGCACGCCGAGGTGCGTGCCGGGGGCGAAGACGTGCGTGTGCAGGTCGACCAGCCCCGCCGTGACCAGGTGGCCGCGGACGTCGACCACGCGGCCGGCGGTGCGGTCGAGGTCCGGGCCGATGGCCGTGACGGTGGCGCCCGTCACGGCCACGTCGAGCCGGCCGGCCCCGGCGACCTCGCCGCCGGTGAGCAGCAGATCCGGTGCCGTCATCGGGTGGCGTCGCTGACCACGAGGAGACCGTCGAGCGGGATCGCACGGCCGGCGGTGACCAGGACCGGGTTCAGCTCCAGCACGAACCCCCGCCACGGCAGCCCGGCGACCAGCCGCGAGAACCGCACGAGGAACGCGGCGGCCCGCGCACCCGCTTCGGCGAGCGGCAGTCCCTTCGGCTTGCCGGTGGTCCGCAGCCGTTGCAGCAACGCCAGTGCCGCGTCCTCGTCGAGCGGCGCGAGGGCGAAACTCAGGTCGTCGATCAGTTCGGTGGCGACCCCGCCCGCGCCGCACGACACCACGGGTCCGAACACCGGGTCGCGGAACCCGGACACCAGCAGCTCCGTGCCCGTGGGCGCCGACTGCTGCACCAGCACGCCCAGCAGGTCCGCGCCCAGCGCCGCGGTGCGGGTGGCGAACTCCCGGAACGTCCGTTCGGCCGTGGCCCGGTCCGCCACGTCGAGCCGGACCAGCCCGGCGGCCGCGCGGTGCGTGATCTGCGGCGACAGCACCTTGAGCACCACCGGGAAACCCAGCCCCGCGGCCAGGTCCGCGGCCTCCTCGGGGGAGTGCGCGGTGGCGCTGCGCAGGACGTCGAACCCGGCTTCGGAGAGCAGCCGGTGCACCTCGTGCTCGGCCACGACCTCGCCGTCACCCACCGAGGGCAGCTCCGGCACCTCGACCGCGGTGACCAGCCGTTTTGCTTCTGCGGCCAGCGTGGGGTCCGCCGTGCGGAGGGGACGGGTCAGCAGGCCCAGCGTCTCCACCGCCACGCGCTGGTCGGCGAACACGTGCAGGCCGGCGTCGTGGTAGAGCTTCCGGGCGACCCCGTCCTCCCGCGAGTACACGGCGACGGCGATCCGGCCGTCGCGGTGCAGGTCGATCACCGGCCCGGCCAGGTCGTGCGGGTGCACGGTCTCGCCGACGCCGAACTGCGTGAGGACGACGTCCGCCTCCCCGGACCGCGCGATGACGTCCAAAGTGGACGGCAGCTGCGCCCGCCACCGCTCCTGGACGTAGGCCTCCGGCGTGAGGTCGATCGGGTTCTTCGCCGACGCGATCGCCGGCATGGTCGGCGCGAGCGCTTCCCGGGTGGCCGCGGACAACGCCGGCACGTCGAGCCCGGCGATCCCGCACTGGTCGGCCGCCAGCACCCCGGAACCGCCACCGTGCCCGATGATCACCACCCGCCGCCCGCGCAGCGGCGGGAGCCCGGCGCGCCCGTGGAGGTACTTCGCGGTCTCCAGCAGCTGTTCGACGGAGTGCACCTGGATCGCGCCTTCGGCCTCCAGCAGCGCGTCCCACACCCGCGTCTCGCCCGCCAGCGCCCCGGTGTGCGCGGCGATCGCGGCGGCGCTGGCCGCCGAGTGCCCGACCTTGAGCACGAGCACCGGTTTGCCCAGCTCACGCGCCCGGCGCAGGGTCGCGGCGAACCGCGCGCCGTCGCGCACGCCCTCCAGGTAGGCCAGCACGATCTCCGTGCCCGGGTCCTCGACCACGTAGCCGAGGAGGTCGACGACGCCGAGGTCGACCTCGTTGCCGCTGCTGATCATGTACCGGAACCCGATGCCGGACTCCTGGGACCACGCGTGCGCGTTCGCCGCGAGCCCGCCGCTCTGGCTGACCATGGCGATCCCGCTGGTCAGCAGCCGGTCGGAGGCGCCAAGCCAGGTCGCGAACGTGCCGGTGAAGCCGACGGCGGTGTTCACCACGCCGAGACAGTTCGGCCCGACGAGCCGCACGCCGGTCTCGCGCACGGTTCTGGTGAGCTCCGCCTGCAGCCGCGCACCCTCGGGACCGTTCTCGCTGAAGCCGCCGGCCCACGCGATCGCGCCGGGGATCCCGGCCGTGTGCAGCTCCCGCACCGCGCCCGCCACCCCGGCCGCGCCGAGGCCGATGATCGCGACGTCCACCTCGGGCGGCAGCTCGCCGATCGACCGCACGGCCGGGTATCCGGCGACGGTTTCCGCGGTCGGGTGCACGGGGTGGACGCTGCCGCGGAAGCCGAACTTGCGCAGCAGCGCCGCGGCCGTGCCGCCCCGGTTGCCCGCCCGGTCGCTGGCCCCGATCACCGCGACCGAGCGCGGGGCGAGGATCCGGCCCAGCACCTCGTGATCCGGCCCGGCGCTCACCGGCCCTGCCAGACGGGCGTGCGGCGCTCGACGAACGCGCGGCTGCCCTCCTTCGAGTCGTCGGTCCCGGCGACGTCCCGGTCGAGCTGCCGGGCGTACTCGTCGAGCGCGGGGTTGACCGACGAGATGCGGTACAGCCGCGTCGCCGCCTGCACGGCGCTCGGCGATCCCGCGACCACCATCGCGGCCAGCTCCTCGGCCTTCGCGAGGATCTCCTCCTGCGGCGCGACTTTGTTCACGATGCCCTGCTGCAGGGCTTCCGGCGCGGTCAGCCGGCCGTTGCACAGCGTCAGGAACGCCGCCGTGGCGCGGGGGAGCGCGAGGTACTTCGCCTGGGGCGAGCCGAGCCGCCCGACGTTGGTGTGCTGGTCGCCGAGCCACGCGTCGTCGGCCATCACCCGCAGCTGGCACTGCATCGCCAGGGTCAGGCCGACGCCTACCGCGAACCCGTTGATCGCCGCGATCAGCGGCTTGTCGAGCTGCGCGTCGTAGGGCATCCCGCCGCCGCCCCAGAAGTAGTCGGCGTTGCCCGGGTTCTCGTGCGGGGTCTGCTCGCCGCGAGCCTGGTAGCCGGCGAGGAACTTGATGTCGCGGCCCGCGCAGAACGCCTTGCCCGCCCCGGTCAGGATGCCCACGTGCACGTCCGGGTCGCGCTGCATGTCCAGCCAGACGCGCCGCAGGTCCTGGTAGGCGTAGGTGTGCAGGGCGTTGCGGACCTCGGGCCGGTCGATCGTCACGTAGGCGACGTGGCCCTTCTTCTCGTAACGCACGAACTCCAGGCCGGTGGGTGCGGCGGTGGGGTCGTAGGACATCGCGGTCTCCTCTCGGGAAGGGGTGTTCAGAGCTGGCGGAGGAACGCCCGCGCACGTTCGGTGCGCGGGGCCTCGAAGAACTCGCCGGGTGGCCCGGCCTCCAGGACGTGGCCGTCGGCCAGGAACACGACCTGGTCGGACACGTCACGGGCGAACCGCATCTCGTGCGTGACCACGACCATCGTCATGCCGTCGGCGGCCAGCTCCCGCATCGCGCGGAGGACCTCGCCGACGAGCTCGGGGTCCAGCGCCGAGGTCGGCTCGTCGAACAGCATCACGTCGGGCTGCTGCATCAGCGCCCGCGCGATCGCCACGCGCTGCTGCTGCCCGCCGGACAGCTGCCCCGGGTGGTGGTGCGCCCGGTCCTTCAGCCCGACGCGGTCGAGGATGCCGAGCGCGCGTTCCTCGGCCTCCTCACGGGTGTGCACGCGGTGCAGGAGCGGGGCGAGCGTGAGGTTGCCCAGCGCGGTGAGGTGCGGGAACAGCTCGAAGTGCTGGAACACCACGCCGAAGCGGCGGCGTTGCGCGAGCAGCCGTTTGCGCGGCAGCTCGTGCAGCTTCCCGCCGCGCACCTCCCGCCCGACGATCTCGCCGTCGAGCAGCACGTGCCCGCGGTCCGGGGTGAGCAGGCCGTTGACGCACCGCAGGAGCGTGCTCTTGCCCGACCCCGACGGCCCGATCAGGCAGGCGACCGCACCCTCGGCGAGGGAGAAGTCGACGGCGTCGAGGACCGGGGTGTCGCCGAAGCTCTTCGAGACGCCGACGACCTCGAGCAGGCCGTCGCCGGATTCCGGGTGGTCCCGCGTGGCGGGGTCGTGGTCATGCGCTGCGAGCACCGGAACTCCCTTCGGTGGTGGCGGTCGTGACCGCGCGGAGGCGGCGGCGGTAGGCGCCGGCCCGGCGTTCGAGGTAGCGCTGCCCGAGCGCGGCGAGGCTGGTCAGCGCGAGGTACCAGATCGAGGCGACGAAGAGCATCTCCATCGTCGCGAGGTTCTGCGACGCGATCTGCTCGGCGACGCCGAGGACTTCGGTGCCGGCGATCGCGTACACCAGCGACGTCGACTTGAGCAGCATCACGAAGGTGCTGCCGGCCGGCGGGATCATCACCGCGATCGCCTGCGGCAGCACGACCTTCCGCTCGATCTGCCACGTGCTCAGCCCCATCGCGGCCGCGGCCTCGCGCTGCGAATCCGGCACCGACTGCGTGCCCGAGCGGACGATCTCCGCGAGGTAGGCGCCTTGCTCCAGCGACAGCGCCACGCCGCCCGCGACCATCGGCACGAGGACCGAGTTGGTGGGCACGGACCAGAAGCTGATGTCGGTGAACGGGATCCCGATGCCCAGCCGGGGCAGGAACAGCGCGAAGTTGCCGAAGATCAGGATGAACACGATCAGCGGCACGCTGCGGAAGAACCACACGTACAGCCAGCTCGCCGTCCGCGCCACCGGGTTGCGGCTGACCCGGGCGTACCCGACGACCACGCCGATCACCGACGCGATCACGAACGACACGAGCGCCAGCGCGATCGCGCCGAGCACACCCTCGAGGATCCGCCAGTCGAACAGGTACCGCACGATCACCACGAGGTGGATGTTGTCGTTGTGCAGCAGCGTGTTCAGGATGATCAGCAGCACGATCGCCAGGGCCAGCCAGGAGATCCAGCGGCCGGCCGGCGACCGGGTCGCGTGCAGCTGCGGGACGGGGTCGGCGCGGGTGAACCGCGGGCCCGCTTCGACGGTGCTCACCGCGTGGCCTGGTTCAGCGTCGCGGTGTCGACCAGCTGGTTGCGCGGCAGGCCGAACTTGGTGAGGATCTGGGCGTAGGTGCCGTCCTTGACCATCGCGTTCACCGCCGCCTGGAACGCCTTCGCCAGCTCGGGCTGGTCCTTGGCGATGGTGAAGCCCTCCAAGCCTTCGTCGATCGCCGCCGCGATCGCGTCGCTCGACTTGGTGGCCACGAGCTTGCCCTGCGACTGCTGCGCCGTGTAGACGACGGTCGGGGTCGGGATCATGCCGCCGTCGACGCGGCCCGACTGCACGGCCAGCACGATGTCCGCGGTGGCCGAGAGCCCGATCATCACCGGCGCGGGCAGCCCGCCCTGCGTGCAGTGCTTCGCGATGTCCTGGAAGATCGCCACGGTGGCGGCGGCCGCCTTGCCCAGGCCGATGTTCTTGCCGCACACGTCGTCGAGCGTGGTGAACTCACCCGCCTTCGCCGACGTGGCGAGGATGCCCTGCAGGTTCTTGAACGCGCCGACCACGTTGGCCTTCGCGATGATTTCGGCGTTGGCGGCGCTGGCCGACCCGCTGACGACGATCTTGCCCGCCTGCATCGCGGGCAGCTGGTCGGGGTAGAGCACCTGCTGCCACGTGACCTTGAGCCCCAGCTTGCCGGCCGCCTGCTCGACGAGCTCGACGACCGCGCCGGTCGGGGTCTTGGTGCCGGCGACGTACATCGCCATCGGCGCGGCCTGGAAGTTGGCGCCGCCGTCGATGGTCCCCTTCGCCGCGATGTCCGCGGGCACCATCGCCTTGAGCGCCGGATCGGCCGCGGCGGGCGCCACGGAAACCGGCGCGGTGGGGCCCGCCGGACCGGTGCCCCCGACCGGCGTGTCCTGGTTCGTGCAGCCGCTCACGACGGCGGCCACGGCTACGCTCGCCAGGAGCGCGGGCACGAGCTTTCTCATGGGGACTCCTCTGGTCGACGACGGTGTCGAGCGGGATTGCCTGGCAAATCTGGTCTGACCTGATCGGCCCGCGACGGCGGCCGCTGGCCTAGACTGGCCGGGTCCCGCGACCGCGGTGACCCCCGTGACCCCAGGAGGTACCCCCGGTGTCGTCGGTGCTCGGAGCCCCGTCGCTGGTGGAGTCGCTCAGCCAGGCGCTGCGCCAGCAGATCATCCGCGGCGAGATCGCGCCCGGGCTGCGGCTGACCGAGGCGTGGGTCGCGGGCCGCTTCGACGTCGCGCGCCCCACCGCGAAGGCCGGCCTCGACCGGTTGTGCGCGGAGGGCGTCCTGCGGCGCGGGCCGCGGCGCAGTTCGATCGTGCCGCAGCTGTCGGCGCAGGACATCGTCGACATCTACTTCAGCCGTGAGCCGGTCGAGACGCTCGCCGTGCGCACGCTGGCCGGCACCAAGTCCGTGCCCGCCGGCGCGCAGCAGGCCCTGAACATGATGCGCCTGGCCGCGGAGCAGGCCGCGCACTCCGACCACACCGAGGCGGACGTCGCGTTCCACCGCGCGCTCGTCGGCGCGGTGGGCAGCCCGCGGCTGGAACGCATGCACGGCACCGTCATGGGCGAGGCCCAGCTGTGCATCGCGCAGGTCCGGCGCACCGCGTCGACCGACCTGGCCGGGCTGACCGACAAGCACGCGGCGATCCTCGACGCCATCCGCGCCGGCGATTGCGCTTCGGCCGAGGACGCGATGCGCGCCGACCTGCACGGCTGCCGGGACATGCTGCTGGCGGACGCCGCGAAACGCGCGTGACGGCCTCATCGGCTCAGCCTCGGTAACCCGGCGAGCCAGCCGAACGAGTCCTCGGTGACGGTGGTCGGCTTGTACTCGCACGCCACGGTGCCGCGATACCCGTGCTGCCACAGGGTTTCCAGGGCGCCGGCGAAGTCGACGCCGCCGGTGCCGGGTTCGCCGCGGCCGGGGGAGTCGGCGAGCTGGACGTGCGCGATCAGCCCGGCGTGGGCGGCCGCGACCCCGTTCAGGTCGTCGCCGCTCGTGGCGAGGTGGAAGGTGTCGAAGAGCAGGCCGATCGCGGCGGAACCGGTGGTGGCGCGGACTTCTTCGACCACCGCGACGGCGTCGGCGGCGGTTTCCAGCGGATAGGCGCCGTTCAGCCCGCGGCCCAGCGGTTCGACCAGCACAGTTCCGCCGAGGTCGCCAAGCCGTCGCGTCGCCTGCGCCAGGTTTTCCCGCGCCACGGCGTCCTCCGCGGCGGGATCGGCGTGACGCTGGCCGTAGAGGGCGTTGAAGGCTCGGCAACCGGTCCGTTCGGCGATCGTCGCGACGAGGTCGAGGTTCGCGGAGAACTCGTCGCGGCGCCGGGGGTTCGAGACGATGCCGCGTTCACCGCCGGGCATGTCGCCGGCGAAGAGGTTGAGGCCGGTCAGGCTGGTGCCCGCGTCGGCGAGGGCGGCGGCGAAGGCGTCCACATCGGACTCTTCCGGCACGGCGACCGGCCACGGCCACCACGTCTCGACCCGGCTGAACCCGGCGTCCGCCGCGCGCTGGAAGCGGTGCAGGTACGGGACTTCCGTGAACAGCAGGGAGACGTTCGCCACCAAGGGCAGGGTGCCGGTCATCGGTCGCTCCAGCGGTCGTGGCCGGACAGCGCGGCGACCTGCTTCAGCAGCGCCGAGTGGTCCGAGTCGCCGTGACCCGCCGCGCGCAGCGCCGCCATCAGCTGGGCGACCAGGGCGCCGGCGGGGGAGAAGACGTCGTGTTCCTGGGCGGCCGCGCCGTAGATCCGGAGGTCCTTGTGGTGCAGATCGACGCGGAACCCGGGTGCGAAGTTCCCGTCCAGCATCGCCTTTCCCTTGCGGGACAACACGGTGCTGCCGGCCAGACCGCCGCCCAAGACGTCGAGCGCGGGTGCGAGGTCGACGTCGTGCACGTCGAGGAACACCAGCGCTTCGGAGACCAGCTGGAGGGTCCCGGCGACGAGCAGCTGGTTCGCGGCCTTGACCGTCTGTCCGCTGCCGGGCCCGCCGACCAGCACGATCGTCTTGCCGACGGCTTCGAGCACCGGCCGCGCGCGCTCGAGTGTCTCCGGAGCCCCGCCGCACATGATCGACAGTGAACCGTCTTTCGCGCCCGCTTCGCCGCCGCTGACCGGGGCGTCGAGCATCGCCAGCTCCGCTTCGGCGGCGCGCTCGTGCAACGCGGCGGCCGCGCCGGGCTGGATGGTGCTCATCTCCAGCAGGAGCGTTCCTGGTGCCACCGCTGGGAAAACCGTCTCGTAGACCGCCTGGACGTCCGGGGTGTCGGGCAGCATCGTGACCACGGCCTCGGCGCCGTCGAGTGCTTCCGCGAGCGAGGGGGCGAGCGTGCCCCCGGCGTCGGCGAGCGGACGGCCGCGCTCGGCGGTCCGCGTGAACCCGGTGACCTCGAAGCCGGCTCGGACGAGGTTGAGGGACATCGGGAGTCCCATGACCCCCAAGCCGACGACCGCGATGCGCACGCTGTCTCCCTTCGGCGGAAGCCGGGCCCCTTCGGTGGTGACCCGGTCGCGGCTCAGCCTTCCTCCGGATGAGCCTGCTGGTCAAGTACTTTTGTCAGGTAAATTTTGCCAGGCAAAATACCGGCGCGCGTGACGGTATGACCTCGGGGGAAACGAGGTCCGATGGTGTTGTTGCCGCAGGTCAGTGACCTGTGAGGGGCCTAGTCGTCGTCGCCGCTGATCGAGAACGACCGCCGGCGCCGGGTGATGGCGGCGAGGTCGGCCTCGATCGCGGAGGCGGTCCTGGTCAGGGGTTCCAGCAGCTGGTCGCGCATCTCGTCCACGGACCGCCGCGACGAGTGCATCGACACGTTGAGCGAGGCGCTCACCGTGCCGTCCGGCTCGTGCAGCGGGACCGCGATCGAGCGCAGGCCCAGGTCCAGCTCCTGGTCGACGATCGAATAGCCGTCCGCCAGGGTCCGGTCGAGGATCGCGCCCAGCTTCGCCGGGTCCTCGACCGTGCGCGGGGTGAACGGCTGCAGCTCGGCACGCGCCAGGTAGGCCGCGCGCCAGTCGTCGGGCTGGTGGGCGAGCAGCACGCGGCCCATCGACGACGGGTGTGCGGGGATCCGGCTCCCGATCGTCACGTTGAGCGCCATGATGCGCCGCGCGGCGGTGCGGACCAAGGCGACGTACAGGATGTCGTCCTCTTCCAGCACGCACAGCGCGGCCGAATCGTCCACTTCGGCCACGAGCTGTTCCATGTGCGGGGTCGCGACTTCGGCGAGCCCCTGGCTGGACAGGTACGCGTTGCCCAGTTCGAGGACCCGCGGCCGGAGCCGGAACCGCTTGCCGTCGGTGTGCACGTAGCCGATCTCGGCCAGGGTCAGCAGGAACCGCCGGGCCGCGGCGCGCGTGACGCCCGCCAGCTCGGCGACCTCGGTCAGCGTCAGCTCCGGTCCGCGGCCGTCGAACGCGCGGATCACGGCGAGGCCGCGTTCGAACGACTGGACCAGGTCGCCCTTGCTGATCGGGCTTCCGCTGCCGGCCACTGTCACCTCCAGGTCTGGGCTGAGGTCCCGGGAACTCTCGCACGAGCTCCCCGTGCCGCGGGCCCCGGTCCGATTCTTGACACGGGTTCGGAGGATGGCGCACAGTTTGTGCGAGCATCGCCATGTTGTGCGATCTCCGCACAAATACAGGGTGCACTACCGGGCGGCCGGACGTCAAGCGGTCCGACCGTCCAGGAAGGACAGCCGATGCCCACTCCCACCGGCCGGAAACCCGCGCGCGTCGTCGTGTCCGGGCTGACCGTGACCATGCACCTGAAGGACCGCAGCTTCGACGCCGTCCAGGACGCCTCCTTCACCATCGAACCCGGGCAGACCCTGGCCATCGTCGGGCCGTCCGGCTGCGGGAAGACCACGTTGCTGAACGTCCTCGGCGGCTTCACCCGCCCGACCGCCGGCGAGGCGCTGATCGACGGCGACCCGGTCGGCGCGCCGGACGAGAGCCGGGCGACGGTGTTCCAGGCGGACGCGGTGTTCCCGTGGCTCACCGTGCGCGGCAACCTCGAGTACGGGCCGCGGATCCGCAAGGCGCAGGACGCGGCGTCCCGGGCGCGGGTCGAGCACTTCCTGTCCGTGCTGGGACTGGAGCAGTTCGCCGACGAGTTCCCGAAGGTGCTCTCGGGCGGCATGCGCAAGCGCGTGGACGTCGGTCGTGCGTACGTCAGCGACCCCCGCGCGATCCTGCTCGACGAGCCGTTCGGCGCGCTCGACGAGATCACCAAGGAGCAGCTGCAGGACGAGCTGGTCACCCTCAGCGCGTCCGACCCGAAGACGCTGGTGTTCATCACCCACGACATCGAAGAGGCGATCTACGTGGGCGACATGGTGGCCGTGATGACACCGCGGCCCGGCCGCATCCGCAAGATCCTCGACATCCCCTTCGCCCGGCCGCGGCCGGAGAACCTCCGGATGGAGCCCGAGTTCCAGGAGCTGCGCCGGGAGATCCAGTCGCTGCTCCGGTCCGAGTGACCCGCTGTCCGCCGAACAGAGCCGTTCGAGAGTGAGAAAGCCATGACCCAGCTGGACATCCCGCCGGTGCGGACCGTGCCGCCGGCGCAGCGCCCCCGGCGCCGGCCGAACATCCGCATCCTGAGCGTGCTCGCCGTGGTCTTCGTGCTGGCCGCGTGGTACGTGCTGACCGACCTGCTCCGGGTCGTGCCCGAGCTGTACTTCCCGTCGATCGCCTCGACGATCGAAGCAGGCCAGACGCTCGGGGTGAACCTCGCGCTGGACTTCGGCTCCACCGCCTACCGGATGCTCTTCGGCTGGGTGCTCGGCTGCGCGCTGGGCATCCTGGTCGGGCTGATCATGGCCCGCAGCCGGATCGTGTACTTCTCGGCGAACCCGCTGATCGAGATCCTCCGGCCGGTGCCGCCGATCGCGCTGATCCCGTTCACCATCCTGTGGTTCGGGCTCACCGACACCCAGCGCATCGCGCTGAGCGCCTTGCCGTGCTTCATGACGCTGGCGGTCACCACGATGGAGGCCGCGAAGAACGTCAACCCGCTGTTCGTGCGGGCCGCCCAGTCGCTCGGCGCGACGCCCAACCAGATCTACCGGACGGTCGTGCTGCGCGCGATCCTGCCGAACCTGGTGGCCTCGCTGCGGATCGCCGCCGCCCTCGCATGGGCGGTCGTCGTCTCGGCCGAGTACCTCGGCGCGCAGAACGGCATCGGCTACCTGATCCTGCAGGCCAGCAACTCGCTCAACACGTCCGTGGTGCTGATCGGCACCGCGACCGTGACGATCGGCGCGTTCGTCTTCGACCAGATCCTGCGCCTGATCACGAAGTTCCTCACCCGGTGGGTCGACCGCATGGCCTGACCCGGATCCCGACCCACACACCGAGGAGATCGATGAGGACGAACAAGCGCCTCGCCGCGCTGGCCCTGACCCTGGGCTTGGTCACCGCCCTGGTGACGGGCTGCCGCTCGGCCGCCGACGCGGGCGCGCCCATCGCCGGGTGCGCTAAGACGACGAACATCCAGATCGCGACCACGCCGTACCAGGACTCGCTGATCATGAGCCTGGGCACCCAGCTCGGCTGGTACCGGCAGGCCTGCCTCAACGTCACCTTCCAGAACGTGGCGCTGACCACCATCGCGAAGATCGTCGCGAGCGGGCACGGCGCGCCGGTCGGCTGGCGGACGTCGTCGGAGATCAACCAGGCCCAGCACCTCGCGCCCGACCTCGGCTACCTGTACCCGTGGGACATCTGCAGCAGCTGCTCGGCGCTGATGGCCCGGCCGGGCAGCGGCCTGAAGAGCTACGGCGAGTTCGCCGCGTCCGGGATGAGCCGTGCGGCCGCGATCGCCGCGGTGATCGACGAGCTGCACGGCAAGTCGATCGTCACGACGTTGAAGAACAGCCGCGCCGAGGTCATCCAGAGTGCGATCCAGGGACAGGGCAAGCCGCTGGACTGGGCGAGCTACGTCGACCTCGACCCGGCCAGCGGGTACACCGCGTTCCTGGCCGGCACCGGCGACACCTACATCGCCGGGCTGCCGCAGCAGCAGCCGCTGGCGGACAAGGGGTACACGAACCTGCTCACCGGTTCGGAGCTGTCCCCGCCGCCGCTCAACGGGTTCCTCACGACCAAGGCGTACTGGACCGAGAACAAGGACGCGCTGCTCGCGCTGATCCGCGTCACGTTCATGGCGATCCGCTACACCGACGCGAACCGCGAGGCCGTCGCGAAGTACGTCTCGCAGACCTACAACAAGCAGACCGGCTCGACGCTGACCGTCGCCGACTTCGACCGCTATTGGCAGAAGCTCGAGACCTACCCGGTGAACGCCGGGGACGCGCGGAAGCTGATGTTCACCCCGGGCGCGCCCGCTTACTGGCGCGCGATCTGGGACGAGGACAACAACTACTTCTTCGGCACCACCCACAGCATCCCCGAACCGGCGCCGGCGTCGGCGTTCCTCGGGGAAGAGGTTCAGCAGGCGTACGTCGCGAAGTTCGGCGCGGGGGAGACGGGGTGGTGGAAGGCAACCGGGAGCCTGTGACCGCAAGGGGGTTCGGCCGATGACGTTCGAAAGCTCCAAGGAAGGTGTTTCATGTCCCCACGTCGGAGAATCACCGCGGTGCTGCTCGCCGCGGCCGCGCTCGGCGCGACGCTGACCGGGTGCCGGTCGGCCGACAGCGCCGCCGGCCCCGCCATCGAGGGCTGCGCCAAGACCACGAGCATCCAGATCGCGACGACGCCGTACCAGGACTCGCTGGTGATGAGCCTCGGCGACGCTTTGGGCTGGTACAAGAAGGAATGCCTCACCGTGACGTTCCAGAACGTCGCGTTCACCAACATCGCGAAGATCGTCGCCAGTGGCAAGGGCGCGCCCGTCGGGTGGCGGACCGCGTCGGAGATCAACCAGGGTTACCACCTGGACAACGACCTGGCCTACCTCTACCCGTGGGACATCTTCAGCAACGGCTTCGCGCTGATGGGCCGGGGAGACTCCGGCCTGAAGACCTTCGACGACTTCGTCAAGGAGGGCAAGAGCCCCCAGGACGCCACCGCGGCCGTGATCGAGGAGATCCACGGCAAGTCGGTCATCACCACCCTGAACAACAGCCGGGCCCAGGTGATCCAGACCGCGATCCAGCGCGTGGGCAAGCCGCTGGACTGGGCCAAGTACATCGACCTGGACCCGGCGAGCGGGCTGACCGCGTACCTGCGCGGCGACGGTGACACCTACATCGCCGGCATCCCGCAGCGCCAGACGCTCTCCGACCGCGGGTACAAGGTGCTGCTGGCCGGCACGAACCTTTCACCGCCGCCGATCAACGGCTACATCACCACGAAGACGTTCTGGAACAACAACCAGGACGCGCTGCTGAAGCTGATCCACGTGACTTACGAGGCGATCCGCTACACGAACGAGAACCTCGACCAGGTCGCCGCGTACATCTCGAAGACGTACAACAAGCAGACCGGTAGCACCCTCACCGTCGACAACTTCAAGGCCTACTGGCAGAAGCTGGAGACCTACCCGGTCAACGCGGGCGAGACGAAGGCGCAGATCTTCACCCCGGGCGCGGTCGCGTACTGGAAGACCACCTGGGACGAGGACAACAAGTACTTCCACGACGACATCCACTCGATCCCGGAGCCCGCGCCCTACACCGGCTACCTCGGCGAGACCGTGCTGAACGCCTACATCGCCAAGTACGGCACCACCGAAACAGGCTGGGACAAGCCGACCGGAAGCCTGTCGTGAAGGGGTTCGAAGCCATCCCCGAACTGCTGCGCCGCGGCGACGCGACCACGGTGTTCAGCATGGTCGGCAACACCAACGTGCCGTGGATCGGCCACGGGCTGAAGACGGGCGCGCTGCGGCTGGTCAAGACGCGGCACGAGGAGACGGCGGTGAACGCCGCCGAGGGCTACAGCCGTTCGAGTGGCCGGATCCCGGTGTGCAGCGTGACGCAGGGGCCGGGGTTCGCCAACGCGATCAACGGGCTCGTCTCGGCGGCCCGGACGCACGTCCCGATGCTCGTGGTCGTCGGCGAGTCGCCGTCGACCAAGGTCAAGACCACGATGAACCTCGATCAACGGGCGCTGTGCGGCATCATCGGCGCGGGCTTTCACCACGTCGCGGACGTCTCGGAGCTGCCGGAGCGGTTCGCCGACGCGCTGACGGCGGTGCGGTGGAACGGCTGCCCGCAGGTGGTCAGCATCGCCGACGGGGTGCTCACCGGCGACGTCGAGCTGCCTGCTTCAGTACCGGAGCCGGCCGAACCCCGGCTCCCGGATGTTGAGTCCACTGTGGACTTGCTGCTCGCGGCGCGGCGGCCGCTGATCCTGGCCGGGCAGGGCGCGATCCTCGCGGACTGCCGGGCGGAGCTGGAAGAGCTCGCCGCGCTCACCGGCGCCCAGGTCGGGTCGACACTGCGGGCGAACTGGTTCTTCGCCGGGCACGAGGCGAACCTCGGGCTGTGCGGCAACTGGGCGCCCGCGCTCGTGCGCAAGGCACTCGCCGAGGTCGACCTGGTGTTCGCGGTCGGCGCGTCGCTGAACACCTACACGACCGGTGACCGGCAGGTGTTCCCGGCGGCGAAGTTCGTGCGCTGCGACGTCGACCCGGACACCGTGCCCGCCGGGGCGGATCCGGAGGTGTCGCTGTTCGGGGACGCGCGGGCCGTGGTGCGCGCGGTGCTCGACGCTTGCCGCGCGCGGGGCCTGGGTGAGCCGCGGCGGCCCACCGCGGGGCCGACGGTCGCCGAGGTGCAGGAGTCGGTGCTCAAGGTTGACGTCGGCCACGACCCGGCGCGCGGGCTCGACCTGCGCGAGGTGTTCCGGGCCTTCGACGAGCACCTCCCACCCGGCCGGGTCGTGGCGACCGACGCCGGCCGCAGCCTGAAGACGCTGCCCACCCTGGTGTCCGCGCGCTCGGCCCGGAACTGGCTGATCGGCAACAGCTTCGGCTCGATCGGCCGCGGTCTCGGCCTCGCGATCGGCGCCGCGGCCGCGCACCCGGACGGCCCGGTGGTCCTCTTCTGCGGCGACGGCGGCTTCATGATGGCCGCCCAGGACCTGGACGCGGTGCGGCTCAACGGGCTCGACCTCGTCGTGGTCGTGACCAACGACGAGCAGCTCGGCGCCGAGGTCAAGTACGTGGAGCAGTACGACCTGCCGCCGGAGCTGATCCGGCAGACGCTGCCCGACATCGGGCACCTGGCCGCCGCGTTCGGCGGTATCGGACGCGTCGTGCGGACTCCGGCCGAACTGGCCGAAGCGGCCGCTGCGGCGACCCGGCCCGGGTTGACGCTCCTCGACGTCCGCATCGACCCGGCCATCGACTGCGCGGACGCGCTCAAGGAGAACGCATGACACGGCAGTACGACATCGCGGTGATCGCGGGGGACGGCATCGGCCTCGAAGTGGTCCCGGCGGCGCTGCGGTGCCTGACCCTCGTCGCCGAGCGGCACGGGTTCGCGCTGAACCTGACCGAATACCCCTGGGGTTCGGCGTACTTCAGGGCCCACGGCGCGATGCTGCCCACCGACGGCCTCGACCGGCTCGCGCGGCACGACGCGATCTTCCTCGGCGCGGTCGGTGACCCGGAGATCCCCGACGTCGAAACGCTGTGGGGCCTGCTGATCCCGATCCGCCGCACGTTCGACCAGTACATCAACCTCCGCCCGGTGCGGACGCTGCCCGGCATCCCGGCGCGGGTCGTCGGCGCGGAGGACCTGGACCTGGTCATCGTGCGGGAGAACGTCGAGGGGGAGTACTCGGCCGTCGGCGGCCGGATCTACCGGGGTGAGCCGCACGAGGCCGCGATGCAGGAGGCCGTCTTCACCCGGCGCGGGATCTCCCGCGCGGCGCGGTACGCCGCCGAGCTGGCGGCGGGCCGGCGTGGCCTGCTCACCTCGGCCACGAAGTCCAACGGGATCGTCCACACGATGCCGTTCTGGGACGAGGTCGTCGCCGAGACGATGGTCGACTTCCCCGGCGTGCGCCTCGACAAGGTGCTCATCGACGCTCTCGCCGCGAAGCTCGTGCTCGACCCCGGCGCGTTCGACGTGATCGTCGCCTCGAACCTGTTCGGCGACATCCTGTCCGACCTCGCCGGCGCACTGGCGGGCTCCATCGGCGTCGCGCCCAGCGGGAACCTGAACCCGGAGAAGCGGCACCCGTCGATGTTCGAACCGGTGCACGGCTCGGCGCCGGACATCGCCGGGCTCGGCGTCGCGAACCCCGTCGGCCAGCTCTGGGCCGGCGCGATGATGCTGGACCACCTCGGCGAGCCCGCCGCGGCCGGCGAGCTGACCGCCGCCTTCGAAGCCTGCCTCGCCGATGGCCTGCGCACCCGCGACCTCGGCGGCGCCGCGTCGACCGGGGAGTTCACCGACGGCGTCGCCGCGCGCCTGGCCGCCGAGCCGGCGCGGGCATGACCACCACGAAGACCGAAGAGGGGATGCGCATGCGTGAACAGGCTCTGTACATCGACGGCGAGTGGTTCACCCGCCCGGCGACCGCCGACGTGCGCGACCCGTGGGACGGCAGCCTCGCCGGCACCTACGCGATCGGCGACGCCGACGACGCGACCGCCGCCGTCACCGCCGCTCGCCGGGCGCTCGCCGAGGGACTGCCGCCGCACCGCCGGGCCGAGATCCTCGCCGCGGCGGCGGACGGGGTGGCACGGCGAGCGGAGGAGTTCGCCGGAATGCTGCGTGCCGAGGCGGGCAAGCCGATCACCGCGGCGCGTCAGGAAGTCCAGCGGGCCGTGACGACGCTGCGGCTGTCCGCCGAGGAGGCGCGACGGCTGCCCGGCGAGGCCGTGCAGATGGACGCGTACCCCGCGGGCGACGGCATGCTGGCGTTCACCGTCGCCGAGCCGCTCGGCGTCGTCGCGGCGATCACGCCGTTCAACTTCCCGCTGAACCTGGTGGCGCACAAGATCGGCCCGGCGCTCGCGGCCGGCTGCCCGGTGGTGCTGAAGCCGTCGGAACGGACGCCGTTGACCGCGGGCCTGCTCGTCGAGGTGCTCACCGAGGCCGGATTGCCGGCGGGCTGGCTCAACCTCGTCACCGGCGACCCGGGCGTGATCGTGCCCGCGTGGCAGCACGACGAGCGCGTCGCCGTCATCTCCTTCACCGGCTCGGCGGCGGTCGGCTGGCAGATCAAGGCGGGTTCGCCACGCAAGCAGCACATCCTGGAGCTGGGTTCCAACACCGCGATGGTGATCGACTCCGGGGCCGACCTCGGCCGGGCCGTCGCGGCCGCGGTGGCGTCGGGGTACGGCTTCTCCGGCCAGGCTTGCGTTTCCCTGCAACGGCTGTACGTCCACGAGTCCGTTGTGGACGAAGTGCTCACCCGGCTCGCCGCCGCGGTCCAGGACCTGGCGGTCGGCGACCCCGGGGATGAGGACACCGTCGTCGGGCCGCTGATCAGCCCCGAGGCCAAGGAACGGGTCACAGCGTGGGTTCGTGGCGCGGTGCGTGACGGCGCCCGCGTGGTCGCCGGCGGTGGCGAGCGTTCGGGCGTACTGGAGCCGACCGTGGTGACCGACGTGCCCGAAGGTGCCGACCTGCTGTGCGCCGAGGTCTTCGGCCCGGTCGTCACGGTGGTGCCGGTCAAGTCCGTCGCCGACGGCATCGCGGCGGCGAACGACTCCCGGTTCGGCCTCAACGCCGCGATCTTCACCGACGACCTCGCGAACGCGCTGGCCTTCAGCCGTCGCACGGAGGCGGGGTCGGTGCTGGTCAACGTGCCACCCGCGTTCCGTGCGGACCACATGCCCTACCACGGGGTGAAGGAGTCCGGCCACGGCCGCGAGGGCGTGAAGTACGCCGTCGAGTCGCTGGTGTCGCCGAAGCTCGTCATCCTCGCGGCGTGAAGGGACTGCCGGTGAGCCCGTCGAAGGTCATGACGCTGCCCGAAGCCGTCGAGCGGTTCGTGCGGCCGGGGATGTTCCTGCACCTGGCCTACAACGGCGGCCGCCCGAACGCGGCGGTCGCGGAGGTGGCCCGGCGCTTCGCCGGCACCTCGCCCGGGTTCCGGGTGAGCGCGCACGGGTTCGTCAACACCCAGCACGTCCTCGTCGCGGCCGGGCTGGTGAGCAGGCTGACCGTGGCGTACGCGGGGGAGAACTTCCCCAGTCCCCGGCCGAACCCCGTGCTGCAGCGGGCCTCCCGCGACGGCTCGGTCCGGATCGACAACTGGTCGATCTGGACGCTGACCGCGCGCCTGATGGCGGGCGCGCTGGGTGTGCCGTTCCTGCCGGTCCGGTCCCTCGAAGGCAGCACGATGGCCGCGGAGCACGCGGGAAGCGCTTACCACGAGGTCGGCCCGGACGGCGCCGTGACGCCGGTGGTCACCGCGTTGCGGCCGGATGTCGTGCTGCTGCAGGGGTTGGCCGCCGATCCGGCGGGCAACGTCATCCTCGCGCCGCCCTACGGCGAAGGCGCATGGGGTTCCCTGGCCGCGCGCGACGGGGTGATCGCGTGCGTCGAGAAGCTCGTCGACGAGGACTTCATCCGGCGGCACAGCTCCCGGCCGATGATCCCGGCGCACGCCGTGCGGGCGGTGTGCCACGTCCCGTTCGGCTCCCACCCCTACGGTCTGTGGCCGGTCGGGCTCGACGAGGTGGCCGGCCACACCGAGGACGTCGAGTTCATGGCCGGTCTCCGGGCCGCCGCCGAAGACCCCGAAGAGCTGGCGCGCTGGACCAAGACGTGGGTCACCGGTGTCCGCGACCACGCCGGGTTCCTGGACCGGCTCGGCCCGGACCGGCTGCGTTCCCTGCGCTCCCCGGTCGCGGCCGTGCCTGTTCCATCGCCCGCCGAGCCGACCGCCGAGGAGCGGATGACGCTGGCCGCCGCGCGCGTCGTGGGGGAGCGGGTCACCGCGGCCGGGCACGACGTCGCGCTGGCCGGGATCGGCTTCGCCCACCTCGCCGCGTGGGTCGCCGTCGCCCGGCTGCGAGCGTCGGGTTCGCCGGTGCAGCTCGCGGCGGAACTGGGCATGTCCGGTTTCGAGCCGCTGCCCGGTGACCCGTACCTGTTCGCCGGCCAGAACCTCCCCACCTGCTTGCAGCTGACCGACGTCCTCACCGTCCTGGGCCGCGACATCGCCGGTCCCGGCACCAGCGCACTCGGCGTGCTGGGCGCCGGGCAGATCGACGGCGCCGGGAACATCAACTCGACCGTCGGCGCCGACGGCGGCTTCCTCGTGGGCTCGGGGGGTGCGAACGACGTCGCGTCGGCCGCGGACGACGTCGTCGCCGTCGTGAAGCACTCACCGCGCCGGCTGGTCGAAACCGTGCCGTACGTGACCGTGCCGGGGAGGCGCGTGTCCGCGATCGTCACCTCGGAAGCCGTGCTGGAACGGCGGAACGGCCGGTACGAGATCGCCACCTACGTCGCCGGACCGGGCGAAGACCGGGACGCGGCGGTGCGCCGGATCATCGCGCGCACCGGGTTCGCGGTCGGCGTGCGCCCGGACTGCCGGGCCGAACCGCCCCCGGACCCGGCCGGCCTCGACCGCTTGCGCGGCTACGACCCCCAGCGCGTCTTCCTCGGCTAGGAAGAACGGACACGGCGCTCCCGGCCACCGTTCCGCCCGCCGTCAGGCCAGCCGGCCGGCTTCCGCCGCGGCCCGGGTCACCGACTCCGCCGCTCGGCGCGACGATCCGGTCAGCTTCCCGCGTGCCATCGCCAAGAGCACCGCCGGCTTCGGCGGGAAAGCGCCGAGCTGGCCGAGCATCGTCAGGTCGTCCCGCACCGCCTCGTGACTCGTGACGCCTTCCGGGCCGACGCGCAGCACGTGGATCTGCTCGAAGTCCATCGCCCGCCCGGTGGCCGGCAGGATCTTGTCGGGTTTGCCGTCCCGGAACCGCACGAACGGCCGGTTCTGCACCCCCTGCATCCGCAGCCGGACCCAGGCGACTCCGTCGTCGTAACCGGCGTCGAGCACCGGGAACCGCAGGTCGTCGAAGGCGGCGCGCATCCACGCGCCCGAGGCGAGCAGGCCGCCCGGCCCGGGGACCGAGCAGGCGGGCGGGGCGACCGCGGCCTCCCGGTTGACGAACGTCGGTGCGACCACCGACCGCGCCAGCTCGGCGTCCCCGGTCACCAGGACCTGGAAGACGTCGATCGCGGACTGCAGCTCAGTGCTGGTGTTCACGGTTCCCTCCTCGGCCGGACCGCGCTGATCCGGCGTATCTCCATATAATGATAGTAACGCATTACGGTCAATGTGATGCGTGACGGTGAAGTAGGCTGAGCCGCGTGACGCGCCCCTACAAGTCCGCCCGGCGGACGTCCGCGGCGGCGGAAACCCGTCGCGCGGTGCTCGCGGCCGCGCTCGCCCTGTTCGAAGAGCGGGGTTACGTCGGGGCGACGCTGGCGGAGATCGCCACGCGCGCGGAGGTGGCGGTCAACACCGTCTACACGAGCGTCGGCGGGAAGCCGCAGCTGCTGATCGAGCTGATCCGCGAAGCGGCTAACAACGACCAGATCGACGAGTCGCTGCGGAGGCTGAACGCCGCCCGGTCCGGGCGAGAGGTCGTCGCCGAAGTCGCGGAAGGCACCGCGGCGGTGTTCCGGGACCGCGCTTGGCTGCTCGGCGCGTTGTACGACAACGCGGGCACCGAACCGCTGCTCACGGAGGCGGTCGAAAACGCCGAGACCGCCTACGCCGGCAGGCTCGCCGAGGCCGCGGCCCGGGTGGCGGCGCTGGGTGAGCTCCGCGACGGGATCGACGTCGCGGCCGCCGCGGACATCCTCTGGTTCTACTTCGGTTTCCGCCCGTGGCGAGACCTCCGCGCGCGCGGCTGGTCCTGGGAACGAGCGGGCGCCTGGCTGGGCGCGCAAGCCGGTCAGGCTCTCCTCGTCGAGCCGCCGGGCCGCTGAGCGCTGGTTCTGCGCGGGCGGCGGGAAAGTCTTTAGAGTCGGGTCCGACCCGCCGGCGGAGACGAAAGGGGCAGTCGATGGCGACCGTGGTTCTCCTGGGGACGTTGGACACCAAAGGCGCGGAGTACTCCTGGCTGAAGGACCGGCTCGCCGAACACGGCGTCGACGTCCTGACGGTCGATGCCGGGTCGTTCTCCGAGAGCCCGCTCGCCGATGTGTCTTCGGATGAGGTCATCGCGGCCGCCGGGGGTGACGCCCGGGCGCTGCGGGAGCGGCGGGATCGCGGTGAGATGACCACCGTGCTGGCGGCCGGGGCGGCCGTCGTGGTGCGCCGGCTCCACGAGGAAGGCCGGCTGCACGGGCTCCTGGCCGTGGGCGGGTCGGGTGGTTCCTCGGTCGCCGCGCCGGCCATGCAGGCCCTGCCGGTCGGCGTGCCCAAGCTGCTGGTGTCGACCATGGCCAGCGGCGACGTCCGGCCCTACGTGGGCGAGGCCGACGCGACGCTCATGTACTCCGTGGTCGACATCGCCGGGATCAACTCCGTTTCGGCGGCGGTGCTCGGGAACGCGGCGGCGGGCATCGCCGGGATGGCGAAGGCCTACGAGGCCCGGACGGGTCAGCACGACACGGACGAGCATCCCCCGCTGGTCGGGGTGACCATGTTCGGGGTGACGACCCCGGCCGCGGACGAGGCGCGGGAACGGCTGACCGCGCTCGGCTACGAAGTGCTCGTCTTCCACGCCACCGGCACGGGTGGCCGCGCGATGGAGAAGCTGGTGGCTTCCGGCCTGCTCGCCGGAGTCTGCGACCTGACCACCACGGAACTGGGCGACGACCTGGTCGGCGGGGTGCTCAGCGCGGGACCGGACCGGCTGGAGGTCGCCGGGCGGCTCGGCGTGCCGCAGGTGGTCAGCGTCGGCGCGCTGGACATGGTCAACTTCGGCCCGCGGGAGACCCTGCCGGCGCAGTTCGAGAGCCGCAACGTCCTGGTCCACAACCCCACGGTCACCCTGGTCCGCACGACCGCCGGCGAAATGGCCGAGCTCGGCCGGCGCATCGCGCGCAAGCTGGCCGCGGCCACCGGCCCGACCGACCTTTTCCTGCCGCTGCGCGGGGTCAGCGCGGTCGACGTCGACGGGGCGCCGTTCCGGGACGCGGACGCCGACGCCGCTCTGTTCGAGGCGTTGCGCGCGGGTCTCGCCGGCTCCGCGGTGACCGTGCACGAGCGGGAGCTGGCCATCAACGACCCGGGTTTCGGCGCGGCCATGGCCGAGACCCTGCACCACCACCTCACCTCGAAGGAGCACTGACCTCCGACATGAGCCGCGAAGAGATCCTCACCCGCTTCCGTACGCAGGTGGCCGCCGGGACGCCGATCATCGGCGGCGGAGCCGGGACCGGCATCACCGCGAAGTCCGCCGAAGCCGGCGGGATCGACCTGTTGATCATCTACAACTCGGGGCGGTTCCGGATGGCCGGCCGCGGCTCGTTGTCCGGTCTGATGCCCTACGGCGACGCCAATGCGATCGTCATGGACATGGCCAGCGAGGTGCTGCCCGTGGTCAAGCACACGCCGGTGCTGGCCGGGGTGTGCGGCACCGACCCGTTCCGCGTCATGCCGCGTTTCCTCAAGCAGGTCAAGGAAACCGGGTTCGCCGGGGTGCAGAACTTCCCGACCGTCGGCCTGATCGACGGGACCTTCCGCGCCAACCTCGAGGAAACCGGCATGGGGTACGGCCTCGAGGTCGACATGGTCCGCGCCGCCCACGACCTCGACCTGCTGACCGCCCCGTACGTGTTCGACGAGGAGCAGGCGGCCGACATGGCCCGGGCCGGCGCGGACATCCTGGTGCCGCACATGGGACTCACCACGTCCGGCACGATCGGGGCGCACACGGCGATCACCCTCCAGGACGCGGCCGAACGGGTCCAAGCCCTGGCCGACGCCGCGAAGCGGGTCAACCCGGACATCCTGTGCCTGTGCCACGGCGGGCCGATCGCCGAGCCGGCCGACGCGAAGTACGTCCTGGACAACACCACGGGCGTGGCCGGCTTCTTCGGTGCCTCGTCCATCGAGCGGCTGCCGACGGAAACCGGCATCCGCGCGCAGACCGAAAGCTTCAAAGGGATCGTGCTGGCTCGCTGACCGCGTCAGGGCGACGTCAGGGGCGTGTCAGGCCGGTCCGCGACAGTTCCTCCCATGACGAACAACAGCACGAACTGGACCGGCATGGTCGCAGTCGACGACACGTCCCTCGCGGTCACCGACACCGGTGGCACCGGCATCCCCGTGGTCTACCTCAACGGCCAGTTCGCCACCCAGGGCTACTGGCGGCGGGTCGTCGCCGAGCTCGGCGACGGCTTCCGGCACATCACCTTCGACGAGCGGGCCCGCGGCAAGTCGAAGCGGTCGGCGGACTATTCCTTCGAGGTCGCCGTCCGGGACGTCGACGCGGTGCTCGCGGCCCGGGGCGTGGACCGGGCGCTGCTGGTCGGCTGGTCCTACGGGGCACTGGTCGGGGCGCACTGGGCGAGCCGGAACCCGGAGCGCACGATCGGCGCGGTCCTGGTCGACGGCGCGTTCCCCTACGACTGGCTGGACGAGGCCATGGAGCAGCGGATCCGCAAGCTGTTCAAGCGGATGAGCTGGTTCCTGCCGCTGCTGCGCCCCACGGGCCTGGCGCCGCGGATGACGGCCGCGCAGCAGGCGGAGAGCAACATCGAGGTCGGCGTGCTCTCCCGCGAGCGCGAGCTGAGCCCGGTGCTCGACGCGATCACCGTCCCGACGCGGTTCGTGGTGGCTTCGGGAACGTCGCTGGGCAGCCGTGGTGACGAGCAGGAGCGGATCCGCACCGGCCTCGACGCGGTGACCGCGCGCAACCCGCACATCGAGGTGAGCGCGAAGGTTTCGAGCAACCACGGCGCGATCCTGCGCAAGGACTTCCGCGCCGTCGCCGGCGCCGTGCACGAGGTCGTCTCCTTCGACCGCGCGGAGCACTGACGTTCGAGACCTATCCTGGAGTCCGTACGTCGAGATCGACTGACACTTGGGAGTGACCATGCCGCGTCCCTACGCCAGCGGAGTCGTCGCCGCGCCCGTCGACCAGGTCTGGGCCCGGCTCCGCGCCTTCGGAGAGCTGCCCGCGTTCCTGTCGGCGATCGGGCACAGCGAGCTCGTCGAGGGGGTCGACGGGCAGGTCGGGGCGGTCCGGCGGCTGACCCTCGCGGCCGGCGGTGACCCCTTCGACGAGCGGCTCCTCGTTCTGGACGACCCCGGTCGCACCCTCACCTACACGTTCACCGGGGCGAACCCCTTCGGCGTGCGCCGCTACGTTTCGACGGTCCGGGTCAGCCCGGTCACCGACACCGGCGAGTCCTTCGTCGAGTGGTGGGCGGAGTACGACGCCGACGCCGGCCAGGAAGAAGAGCTCAACCGGACCTTCGCCCAGGACGTGTACGGCGGCGGCATCGCCGGCCTGCGGAAGCTGCTCGCCTAGTCCGTGCTCCCGTTCTCGACGGTTCTGGCGAGGATGCCGAGAGTGGCTCGCAGCGCGGCTTCGGGGATCACCGGGAAGATGCCCTTCTCGCGGTACCGCTGTTCGATCTGGCTCCAGTCGTAGTACGACGTCAGCAGGGTTCCGGCGCCGTCGGCTTCGAGCCGGTAGCCGTAGAGGTGCTTGATCGGGGGCTGGATGGTCCCGGAGATCGTCCATTCGATCCGGCTGTCCGGCTCGAAGCGGGTGATGATCACCGTGACGTCGTACTTGCCCATCGGCAGATCGTTGAGCGCTTCCCGGTCCATGTGCACGACGAACTGGTCACCGACCGCGGCCACCGGGTCTCCGTCGGCGGACTGGAGCATCCCCGAGCTGTCGATGGCCACGTGCCCCCGCGGATCGCAGAGCAAGGCGAAGACCTTCGAGGGCGCCGCGGCGATCCGGCGCCGCACTTCGAACCGTTCGGTCACGGCTCGACCAGCCTGCGCACGGCTTCCACGACCGTGGCCCGTCTGGCGGCGTGTTCGCGCGGGCCCAGGTCGCTGATTTCCGGGCTTTGCAGCGCCCACATCGAGGCCGTGTTGATCGTGAGCATCAGCAGCTCCGGGGCGGAGAAGCGAGTGGACAGCCTGCCGTCCCGCTGAGCTTTCCGGATCGCGTCGACCTTCTCCTGGATCGACCGGGTGATGGCCTCGATCGGGGGCCGGCCACCCTGCTGTTCCAGCCGGTGCCAGGTGGCGAGGCGCATCACGTCCGGGTGGGCGGTCTGGCCGTCGAAGAGGGCGCCCGCGTAGCCCGGCAGGTCGTCGGGGGAGATCGGGGCCTGCTCGGCGGCCTGCACGACGACCTGGTCGAACACGGCGGTGAAGAGCTCTTCCTTGCTGCCGAAGTAGGTGTAGACGAGGCCCGCGCTGCACCCCGCCCGGCCGGCGAGCCGGTCGATCCTCGCGCCGGCGATGCCGTGTTCGGCGAACTCGGCCCGGGCGGCCTTCAGCAGGGCGCGGCGCTTCGCCTCGGGGTCTCGGGGTGCCATGCTTCCACTGTATTGAGTGAACGTTCATTTGACAACTGGGGACGGCCGGTGCTTACCTGGTTACGTCGAATTGAATGAACGTTCAGTCAGGAGTCGGGATGGACATCCCTCCGCAGGTCGGCAAACGTGCGTTGGTCACCGGTGCCACCGGTGGGATCGGGTTCGAGACGGCGGTGGCGCTGGCCGGGGCCGGCGCCGAGGTGGTGGTCGCCGGGCGCGCGAAGACGAAGGTCGACCACGCCGTCGCCGCCGTCCGGGAGGCCGTCGGCACCGCCAAGGTGGCGGGGCTGGTGCTCGACCTCGCTTCGCTGGCCTCGATCGAGAGCGCCGCCGCCGACCTGCTCGCCGCCGGGCGGCCATTGGACCTGCTGGTCAACAACGCGGGTGTCATGGCCGTGCCGGAACGCCGGGAGACGGCGGACGGGTTCGAGCTGACGTTCGGCACGAACCACCTCGGGCACTTCGCGCTGACCGGACGCCTGCTGCCGGCTCTGCTGGCCGCGCCCGCGGCCCGCGTCGTCACTGTCAGCGCGAAGGTGGCGCGCAACAAGGGCGCAACGCTGGAGGACCCGCTGAGCTCGGTGTCCTACGACTCGGGGATGGTCGCCTACACGAAGTCGAAGCTGGCGAACGTGGTCTTCACGCTGGAGCTGGCCCGGCGGGCGAGCGGGACCGGGATCACCGCCGTCGCCGTGCACCCCGGCACGAGCGCGACCGGGCTCCAGCAGCACCTGCCGAAGTACCTGCGGGTGCTCGTGTCCGCGCTGCTCGACCGGTTCGTGGGCCAGAGTCCCGCCGACGCGGCCCGGCCTTCCCTGTACGCCGCGACGAACCCCGCCGTGAAGCCGGGCGACTTCGTCGTGCCGGACGGGCGCGGCGAGCTGCGCGGAGCGCCCCACGTCGCCGAACTGCCCGCCGCCGCCACCGACCCCGTCGCCGGACGGCGGTTGTGGGAGCTGTCCGAAGAGCTGACGCACGTCACGTACTCATTCCAGTGAAAGGGTTTTCCCGCCATGACTTTCCAGCTCGAGTCCGTTCCCGAATCCACTGTGGACGAGATGAAAGAGATCAACGCGCGGCTCGCCGCCGCCGGACTCCCGGACCCCACCACCGCCGAAGGGCTGGCGGTGCTGCGCGGGACGACGTTCCAGGTTCCGGTGGCGACCGAGCTGACCCCGGTCGACCGGACGGCGTCCGGGCCCGCGGGCGAGGCGTCCGTGCGGATCATCCGGCCGGCCGGCCCGGTGCACGGCGTGGTTTTCCACGTGCACGGCGGCGGTTTCGTGCTCGGCGCGCCCACCGACGACGACGCGGTCAACGACCTGCTGGCCCGCACGGCCGGCGTCGCTGTGGTGTCTGCCCGCTACCGGCTCGCGCCGGAGCACCCGTTCCCGGCCCACCTCGACGACTGCCTCGCGGCGGCGGTATGGCTGGCCGGGGCGGTCGAAGAAGAATTCGGCACCGACCGGATCGTGGTGTCCGGGTATTCGGCGGGCGGGCACCTGGCGGTGCAGACGTTGCTGCGCCTGCGCGACGGGTTCCCCGAGCTGTTCCGGCGGTTCGTGGGGGCCAGCCTGGTGTTCGGGGTCTACGACCTGGCGCGGACGCCGAGCTCGCGCTCGGCCGCGCCGGACACCCCGGTGCTGCCGCCGCGGTGGATCGGCCAGTTCGTCGGGATGGCGTTCCCCGGGCTCGGCCAGGAGCAGCTGCGCGACGGCGATGTGTCCCCGCTGTATGCCGACCTGCACGGGATGCCGCCCGCGCTGTTCACGGTCGGGGACCGCGACCCGCTGCTGGACGATTCGCTGTTCATGGCCGCGCGCTGGCGGGCCGCCGGGGGAGCGAGCGAGCTGGCGGTGTGGCCGGAGTCGCCGCACGGCTTCGTCGGGATGACGCCGCCGACCGGGGTGCCGGCCCAGCGGCGGATCAACGACTGGGTGAAAGCACTGCTGAGCGAGGGGTAGCTCAGACCTGGTCGGTGGGGCGGATGACGATTTCGGCCACGGCCCGGCGACGCGGGCCGGTGACGATGTAGGCGACGGCTTCGGCGATGTCGTCGGCGGGCAGCTGTTCGACGTCGGCGAACCTGGCCACCATGCGTTCGTGCACAGCGGTCTGCTGGTGGCCGAGCAGTTCGGTCTGCACGAGGCCCGGTTCGACGACGGCGAAGCGGACGTTGCGCCGGGCGTACTCCTGGCGCCAGGCCTCGGTGGCGGCGGTGACGCCGAACTTGGTGGCGTTGTACACCGCGGCGTGGGGGATGACCCAGCGGCCGGCGATGGAGCTGATGTTGACCACGTCGGCGACCCGGCGCGGGCTGGTGGCGGCGGCCTCGACGAGGTGGGGCAGGGCGGCTTTGGTGACGTAGAGCAGCCCGTTGAGGTTGATGTCGACCATCCGCTGCCACTCGGTCAGCGGGGACGTGCCGGAGTCGCCGGTGAGCATCACGCCGGCCGCGTTGACGAGGGTGTCCAGCCGGCCGAGCCGTTCGACGGTGGTGGCGACGACGTCGGCGGCCGCGTCGGCGTCGGTCAGGTCGGCGGCCAGGGTGACCGCCTGGCCGCCCAGCTCGGCGATCTCCTTGGCGAGCGTGTCGAGGCGGTCCTGGCGGCGGGCGACGAGCACGACGGCGGCGCCGCGGCCGGCGAGCCGGCGGGCGGTGGCTCGGCCGATGCCGCTGCTGGCGCCGGTGACCAGGGCGACCGTCGAGGTGAGGGCGGTGGTGTCTTCCGCAATGGTGGGCATGGTTCTACTGTGCGTCGTGGTTCATGGGGGTGCCAGAGCGTGCTTATCCAGGTATCCGGGCCACCTGGTAACAGGCTCCGCGCGGTGGCACAGTGGGACGTATGACGACCTCCGTGCCGGCCGAGGCGACCGATGAGCAGGTCCGGCGGCGGGAGCTGGCGTCGTTCCTGCGCAGCAGGCGCGAACGCATCTCTCCCGAGCAGGCCGGGCTGCCGCTCACCGGCCGCAGGCGGACGCCGGGGTTGCGCCGCGAGGAGGTCGCGCACCTCGCCGGGATGGGCGTGACCTGGTACACGTGGCTGGAGCAGGGCCGGGACATCAAGGTTTCCGAGCAGGTGCTCGCCGCGATCGCGAGCACGCTGCGGCTCGATCCGCACGAGCGGGCCCACCTCTACACGCTGGCCGGGCACCCCGCGCCGCCGATGGACCGCGACTCCGCGGCCATTCCGGCCGCCGTGCTGGTGATGGTGCGTCAGCTCGAGCCGATTCCGGCCGCGGTGATCAACGCCCGGTTCGACCTGCTCGCCGGCAACCGCACCTACGAGCGGCTGGTCGGGGGCGTGGACCACCTGCCGTTCGAGGACCGCAACTGGCTGCTGCTGATGTTCACATCGCCGAGGTGGCGGGCGAGCGTGCTCGACTGGGAGGACGCCGCCGCGCGCCTGGTCGCCCGGTTCCGGTCCGGCATGGCGGACCACGCCACCGAGTCCGGGTGGAAGGGGCTGGTCAGGCGGTTGCGGCAGGAGTCACCGGAGTTCGAGCGCCTGTGGGAGCAGCACGACGTGCGTGGCCCGGAGAACTTCACGAAGCGCTTCCTGCACCCCGAGGCCGGCCTGCTGACGCTGGACTACACGCAGCTGTCCGTGGGCGAGCGTTCGGCGATCAAGCTCGTCACCTACACGCCGGTGGACGAGGAAACCTGGGCGAAAGTGCGGCTCCTGGGCGAGCGGGGTCCACAGTGACCGTCCGATGAGGACTTCCGGTCAGTCGGTGACGTACCACGCGCCGTTGCGCAGTTCCAGGACGGCGTCGCCCAGGTCGTGGTCGGTGAACTTGGCTCCGGCGCGCACCGCCTTGGCGGGGATCTCGGTCTTCGCTGTGCGCTCGGTGACGCTGCCCCGGTCCACCGTGGCGCTCTGCAGGGCTTTCCGCTGTGCCGCGGAGAACATCCGGAAGGTGATCGGGAGCGTCTGCTCGCAGGGCCCGAAGCCTTCGTCTTCCGCTTTCTTGGCGGCGGGCGCGGCGATTTCGCAGGCGGTGGCGACGTCTTCCTTGCCGACCGCGTGCAGGTAGGTCTCGTACCGCTCGACCGCTCCGGCGGCCGATTTCGCCGGGGTGGTGGTGGTTTGCGGTGCCGTCGCCGGAGTCGCCGGAGTCGCCGGAGTCGAGGGCGGCGCGGCCGAGGTGGGTGGCGGCGCGGTGCTCGACGACGCCGGGGCCGCCACGCCGTCTTCTCCGCCCGAACATCCGGCGATCAGCAGGATGACGCCTGTGGCCAGGAACGGTAGTGCGCGAGCCGGCATGGAACACCTTTCGAGTCGGGAAAACGGCTGCAGCATAAGTGACTGCGAGCGGGGCTGTGGGGTGGAACGGAAACTCCGGGCCGAACTGGCCGGATCCGGCCAGTGTCCTCGAATCGAGCATGACCAGCGGCCGCGAGCAGGAAGAAGTGACACTTTTGTGTGAACTGCTCCGCGCGTGGTCGACCCTCCGTTAGGGTGCAGCCCGTGGCCCCGATCGGGGTGAGAATCACTCGGGGGAAGGTACAAGCCCATGCGGCGAAATCTGGTTGTCGTGACGTGCCTGGCGGCGGTCGCCGTCGCCGGCTGCGGCGGGACCGACGGCGATCCGGGGGCGGCGCCGGGCGCACCGGGATCCGCCGCGCCGCCGGCCTCGGCCGCGCCCGAGGCCAAGACCGCCGACCCGCCGATGGCCTTCGCCGCCGGCGCGGCCGTCGCGTTGCCCGCCGGCGCACTGAGCTCCAACGTGGCCGGCCACGTCACCTCGACGTTCCTCACCTTGCGCGACCGCACCGGCTACGTCGTCACCCCCACCGCACTGAACGCGGTGGACGTGCTGACCGGCAAGGAAAAGTGGACCGTCGCGGTCGAGCGGGAACCCGGCGACCCGAACAACCAGCGCGGGCCGTTCGTCAACACCACCGGACCGCGCCCGCCCGTGGTCACCGACCGGCTCGCGGTCGCCGCCGTCCCGGTCGTCGTGCCGGAGAAAGGCACCACGCCGGCCTCCATCGCGCTGTCGGTGGTCGCCGCGGACCCGGACAAGGGCGTCAAGGCCTGGCAGGCCGACATCAAGGTGTCGGAGGACCAGTACGCCGACGCCGGCAACGCCGTCACCCAGGTCGTCGCCGTCACGGACAAGGCCGTCATCGCCCGCTACAGCCGCCAGGACGAGGAGCACGTGACGGTCGCGCTCGACCCCGCGAGCGGCAAGACCCTCTGGGAGCGCAAGGACTACGACGCCGGCAGCGTCCACGGCGACATCCTCGTCGGCACCGACCACAACGTGGCCGAGAACTCTTCGATGACCCAGGCCACCGCCGTGGACCTGGCCACCGGGCAGCAGAAGTGGGTGGGCGCCGCGAAGTCCTCGGAGCTCACCGCGATCCCGGCCGACCCGGCGCTGGTCGTGCTCACCCGGACCGACTACGGCAGCGGCGACTCGTCCCTGCTGTTCCTCGATCCCGCCACCGGCGCCGAGAAGCTGAAGCTCGACGGCGAGAAGTCCTTCGGCAGCTTGCCTTACGGCGACTGCTTTTACGACCAGCAGTCCGTGCTCGTGTGCCAGTCGGACGGCGTGCTCACCGGCTACGACGCCAAGACCGCGGGGAAGCTCTGGTCGCTGCCGGACCAGGCGGCCAACCGGGTGGCGCCCGGCCTCACCGTCGTGTGGCACGGCGCCCTCTACGGCGTCACGCAGGGAGGCCAGCCGATCGTGCTGGACGCCAAGACGGGCAAGGACCTGTCCGTCGACAATGTCGGCGCCGCCCCGGTCCTGGTCAGCAAGTACGCCGGGATCACCTTCGACAAGCAGCGCAACGCACCCGTGGCGTACCCGGTGGAGAAGTGATCGGGAGATGAACGACACCTGGCACGTGCCCGGGTACGCCGAAGTGGACGTGCTCGGCACCGGCGGTTTCGGGCGGGTCGTGCTGGCCAAGCACGAGGCCTCGGGGAAGATGGCGGCGATCAAGTACCTGCGCGCGGAGTTCCTCGCCGACGCGCGGATCGCGGACGGGTTCCGGCAGGAGGCGTGGCTGCTGTCCGGCGTGCGGAGCCCGCACGTGGTCCGGCTCTTCGACTTCGTCGAGACACCGCAGGGCGCCGCGCTGGTCATGGAGGCGGTGCCCGGCGTGTCGCTGCGCGCGCTGCTGGTGGCGGAGGACGTCCTGGCGCCCGAGGCGGCGCTGGCGATCCTGAAGGGCTCGCTGCTCGGCCTTGCCGCCGCGCACGCGGCCGGCGTGGTCCACCGGGACTACAAGCCGGGGAACGTGCTGGTGTCACGGGAGGGCGAGTCGAAGCTGGTCGACTTCGGACTGGCCACTTTGGACGGCCACAACGGACTGACCGCCGGTTCCCCGGCCTACATGGCGCCGGAGCAGTGGGCCGGTCACCCCGGCCGGCCCGCCACCGACGTGTACGCGGCCACGTGCGTGTTCTACCAGTGCATCACCGGGCGCCGGCCGTTCGAAGCGGAGACGAGCGAACAGCTGCGCACCCTGCACGGGGGAGCGCCGGTGCCGCTGGAATCGGTGCCCGAGGCGTTGCGCCCGCTGATCGCGCGGGGCATGGCGAAGGACCCGGCGTGGCGGCCGGCGACGGCGGAAGCCTTCGTGACCGAACTGGAAACCGTCGCCCGCAAGGCTTACGGGAAGAACTGGGAGAAGCGCGGCTGGAAGCGGCTGGCCACCTCGGCCGCGGCGCTGACGGCGCTGACGCCGTTGGCGCTCCTGACGGCCGCCGGCACCGCCGCCGCACCGGTCGCGGCGGCCGGAGCCGGGGCCGGCGTGACGGCCGCGGGCACCGGGACGGGCATGACCGCGGTGCTGGCGGGCAAGATCGCCATCGCGGTCGCGATCCTCGGCGGGCTCGTCGCCGGCGGGCTGGTGCTCTTCCCGCCCGGGGACGACGACCCGCCCGCCCCGCCGGCGGCGGCGCTGTCGGTCAACGTGCAGACCCTGTCCGGGCGGGACCCGGCGCTGCCGATCAGCCACGAGCTCCAGTACCCGCAGGTGTCCGGCGGCCCGGACGCCGCGGTCCGGCAACGGATCAACGACGCGTTGCGGGCGCCGGTCGACAAGCGGCTGAAAACCGTGCGGGACACCGTCGCGGACCCGAGCACGCTCGAGCGGATCCGGGAGGAGGGCGAAACGCCCGCGTTGCGCACGTCCGCGCGGGTCCTGCGGCAGACGCCGGACCTGCTTTCCGTGCGGTACGAGCACGATCTCGAATCGACGGTGCTGGGGCACACCACCTGGCGGTTCCCCGAAGCGTTGTCCGTCGACCTCGCCACGGGGCGGGTGCTGGGGCCGCAGGACGTGTTCCGGCCCGAGATCCTGACGGCCGCCGGCATGCGGACCCTGACCCAGCGGCTGACGCCGCACACGAAGAACGGTTTCTGCACCGTGCCCACGGTCGCCGGGGATCAGGAGAAGCAGGTCAGCATGGACGCGGCGGAGCGGCCCGGCGGCGGTGACCACGTGCCGGCGGCGACGTTCGGATTCACCGAGACCGGGGCCGAGTTCGAGATCCTGTGGTACGAGCTCGGCTGCGCGTCGGCGGACGGGAACGAGACCGTGGCGCTGCCGTACGAGGAGCTCGGCGACCTGCTGCAGCCGAAGTTCCTGACGATGCTGGGCAAGACGGCGCCGGCTGCTTCCTCGACACCACCGCCGACCTCGGGGCAGCCGGGTGCCGGGACCACGTACACGAACGCCCGTTTCGGGTTCACCACGCAGGTGCCGCCGGGCTACACCGCGTCGTCGTCGGTCCCGGAGAACGGCGACGGGATGATGTTCAGGAATGCCGCTCTCGGCGCGACGCTGACGGTGTGGGGAACCAACTCGGCAGGCCTCGGGCCGGCGGAGAAGCTGGCCCAGCTGGTCGCCGCGGTGGAAGGCAACGACGGCCGGGTGACCTTCCGCTCCGTCGACGCCGACGGCTACACGGCTTCCGGCTACCAGGGCGACGGCCGGATCTTCTACGAGCACGAGGCCAGCGGAGCCGGTTCGGCGGCCGGGCTGCGCTGGCTCTACCCGGCCGCCCACAAGGCGGAGCTCGACAAGCCGGTCACGGACACGGTGAAGGCCTTCAAGCCCGGCGACCTCTCCCAGCCGCACTGACCGCGCGGGCGCGTCGGCGAACGGCGGCGCGAATCGAGTAACGAGGCAATTGATCGAAACGACCACCTTCCTGTCGTTGCCTCTGTGAACGAAGGTGGTTGCCCGTGCACGACCAAGCGTCACTGGTGGTACCGGCGTGGCTGGGTCCGGACAAGATCTTCTTCTGGGACAAGGCGAACGCTTTCGACTTCGGGGTGTTCGCGCTGGATCGGACGTCTTTTGCCTTCGCGGACTCGGGTGGCCTTCGCCTCAGTGGGGCGATTGCCGGGGCCGCGTTCGACTGGCCCAAGATCTTCACCGGGGCCGCGATCCGGATCAAGCTCGATGGCGTGAAAAAGGTCGTCGCGTTCTCGCGCCCTTTTCCGGAGTCTCCCGGACCGGATCCGACGAGTGCCGAGCAGGCCGTGGAGGTGCTGGAAAAGATCGGAGAACTGCCGATGGGGGAGGTGGCTCAAGGTGTCACGGGAATCCTGTCGGGAGTCGTCAACGCGATCAACTCGGTCAACGAGCTGAAAGCCGGAAGGGTGGTGGGAACGAGGGTGCGAGGAATTCTCGAAGGCCAGATGCCGCCGCGGCGGTGAGGGGCTCGTACCCGACGTGACCGACGCCGTACCGACCGGATGGTATGTTGACGCCGTGATCGAAGCGGCGCGCCGGACCTGGCGATTCCTCGAGCCCTACCACGGAATGATCTACTTCGCCCCGGAAGCCGCGGCCGCCTACAAGGCGCTCGGGCTCACCGGCCGCGCCGGCTACTTCGCGTCGCGGTCGGCGGCGCTCGGTGCCGTCCCGGCGCCGGTCGTGGTCGCGACCTTCTACAACTTCAACCCCGTTCTCGTGGGGGAGTCGATCACCACCGCCTGGGCCACCACCGACCCGGCCGCTGTCCTCACCGCCCGCTACACCGCGGCCGACCAGGCCCTGCGCGGCGTCCTGGGCGACGCGATCAGCTCGCCCGGGATGCACCGGGCCGCCGCTCTCCTCCGTGCGGCCGCCGAGACGGTCACCGGCGACGTCACCGGCCGCCCGCTCTTCGCCGCCCACGCCGCCCTGCCGTGGCCCGCCGAGCCCCATCTGGTGCTGTGGCACGCGCAGACCCTGCTCCGGGAGTACCGCGGCGACGCGCACGTCGCCGCGCTGCTGACGGCCGGCCTGAGCGGCATCGAAGCCCTCGTCACCCACGCGGCCGCCGGGGCCGTGCCCGCCGAGACCCTGCGCACGTCCCGGGCCTGGTCCGAGGACGACTGGACCGGGGCCATCACCGGCCTCCGCGAGCGCGACTGGCTCACCGACGACTCCGCCCCGACGTTCACGCCCTCCGGCGCGGCCCGCCGAGCGGAGATCGAGAAGGCGACCGACGAGAACAGCGTCACCCCCTACGCCCACATCGGCGAGGCCGCCTGCGACGAACTGCAGACACTCGTGCGGCCGTTCAGCCGGGCGCTCGCGGAGAAGCTCATGCCGTGGGCGGTCGCGCGGCAGTAGCGGGGCTCTTGCTCAGGCTTTCGGCTCGTCCTCGATCACGCCGACCTGCTCCGGGTCCTCCGGAGCGGGCATGTGCCGGATGCTGTCGCTGCCCTTGTGGTCGTGGGCGCGGGTGTACCGGGAATCCAGTACCCGTCCCAGTTTGTGCGCCGCCCCGGCGTACGCGTCGTCCACAGTGGTCGCGTGGTGGGTGACCGCGACCGGTTGCTTGCCGCCGGGCCGCGCCTCGATCACGCACTTCTTGTCGTCCGGCTTGCCGCCGCCGTCCTCGCTGAGGTGCACCTCCACCCGGGTCAACCAGCCGCCGAACCGGGAGAGGCTGGTCTCCAGGTCGGTGGTCACAAAGGTGGCCAGTCGTTCGCCACCGTGGATGTTGTGGTCGGTGTTGACCTGGATCTGCACGAGCACCCTCCAAAGCGGGACAGCGATGAACTCGGTCAGTACCACGGGGGCGGCCGGCTCAAACCGGGGCGAGTCCGGCCAGCAGCAGGTCGATCAGCCGGCTCGCCAGGTCGCGCTGGTGCTCGTGGCCGCTGATGAGGGTGATGCCGCCGAGTGCCATCAGCGCGTCGGACGGGGAGACGTCCGCGCGGAAACGCCCGGCGGAGATGCCGGCGGTCAGCAGTTCGGTGACCGCGCCCGCGAGTGCTTCGCGGCTGTGCAGGCGAAGTCCCTCGCGGGTCGCGAGGATCGCCGGCAGCGCGTCGGCCATGCCCTGCTTGGTGAGCATGTAGTCGACGAACCGTTCCATCCACGTGCGCAGGGCCTCCACCGGCGGGAGCTCCTGGAGGAGGCTTGACGCCGAGTCGCACAGGAGATCGGTCCGGCTTCGGTAGGTGGCCTCGATCAGGTCCTCCCGGGTGGGGAACCGGCGGTAGAGCGTGCCGATGCCGACCCCCGCCTCGCGGGCGATCGCCTTCATCGAGGTGTCGGCGCCCTCGCGGGCGAACACCTGCGCGGACACCTCCAGCAGTCGCTCGTAGTTGGCCTGGGCATCGGCGCGAAGTGAGCGCGACATCAGTCCTCCTCCTTGCAAGCGGACGCGCATCCGCTTATGCTGAGGAGGTAAGCGGACGCGACTCCACTTACATCCTAGGGGAAGATTTCCGAGTGAAGGACAGGGTCATGACAGAACGCATCACCACGCCGTTCGGCGCCCAGTCGACCGCCGATGAGGTGATCGCGGGCGTCGACCTCACCGGACGTCGGGCGATCGTCACGGGCGGAGCGAGCGGCCTGGGTCGTGAGACCGCGCGCGTGCTGGCGTCGGCGGGGGCGGACGTCACCATCGCGGCGCGCAACCTCGACGCGGCCACGCAGGCCGTGCAAGAGATCGGCAACCCGAACGTCCACGCGGCCCGGCTGGACCTCGCCGACCTCGCGTCGGTCGCCGGGTTCGTCGAGAGCTGGACCGGTCCGCTGCACATCCTGGTCGACAACGCGGGCGTCATGGCGAGTCCCGAGCAGCGCACGCCCGAGGGCCGCGAACTCCAGTTCGCCACGAACCACCTCGGGCACTTCGCGCTCACCGTGGGCCTCCACGACGCGCTCGCGGCTGCCGGAGACGCCCGGGTCGTGGTGCTGAGCTCGGTCGGGCACGTCAACGGACCCGTCCGCTTCGACGACCTCGACTTCGTCAAGGAGCCCTACGACCCGTGGTTGGCCTACGCGCAGTCGAAGACGGCCAACATCCTCTTCGCGGTCGAGGCGGCCAAGCGGTGGGCCGGTGACGGCATCACGGTGAACGCGCTCAACCCCGGCCGGATCTGGGAGACCAACCTGGGCCGTCACATCGACGCCCCGCCGCCGACCTTCGATCCCTCGGGCCAGACCGGCGTGTCGGAGAAGAACATCGCGCAGGGGGCCGCGACCTCGGTACTGCTGGCCGCGTCCCCGCTCGTCAAAGGCGTCACGGGCACCTACTTCGAGGATTGTCAGGAGGCTGAGCCGTTCACGCCCGGCGTCCGCCGGGGCGTCGCGGACTACGCTCTCGACCCCGGCAACGCGCGCCGGCTGTGGGACCTCTCGGTCAAGCTGACCGGCGTCGGCGGGTGAGCGGAGACCTTGCGGGCGCGTCCGTATGCTCCACGGCGATGAACGCGCCACGCCGGGGGAAGCCGATGTTCGTGCGCACGGCCACGATCGAAACCGTGCCGCAGGCGGAGGTGACCGTCTCCACCTACCGGGACGCCGCACTCGGGCCGATCACCATCGGCGAGGTCGCGTTCCAGGACGAGCTGCGGCTCGAGACCGACGACGTCGGCACCGGGTTCTACGTCCACCTGCCGATCACCGGCCGGTTCGAGTCCCGGCACCGCGGCGTCGACCTGATCGTCACCAACCAGTCCTCGGCCGTGTACGTGCCCGGCGGCGGGGAGTTCGCCGCGCGGTGGCCGGCCGGCTACCGCGCCCTGTGCGTGCGGATCGACCTGCCGGCCGTGGAGTCCGCGCTGGCTCGGCTGGTCGGCGACCGCACCTCGGGCCGCGTCACCTTCGACCCGGTGATGAACACCCGGGACGGCTACGGCCGCGGCTGGGCCGACCTGCTGTTCTCCGTCAACCGGCAGCTGTCGGTCGCGGGCGGGCTGCTTTCCCAGCCCCTCGTCGCGGCGCCGCTCGCCGAGAGCATGCTCAACGGCTTCGTGCTCGCCGCGTCCCATTCCCACGCCGAGGCGCTCGCGGGCCCGGTCGT
Organism: Amycolatopsis sp. NPDC048633; assembly: GCF_040650695.1. Classification (NCBI taxonomy): domain Bacteria; kingdom Bacillati; phylum Actinomycetota; class Actinomycetes; order Pseudonocardiales; family Pseudonocardiaceae; genus Amycolatopsis; species Amycolatopsis sp. NPDC048633. The sequence goes on along the minus strand of NZ_JBEZHS010000005.1, from coordinate 107,997 downwards.
CGCCGCGCGGCCGGCGTCGGTCCGCGCCGCCATCGATCTCATCGAATCGGATCCGCGGGCGCCGCTCACGCTGACCGTGCTGGCGACGCGGTGCGGGGTCGGCCCGCGCACCCTGCAGAAAGGGTTCCAGCAGCACCTCGGGATGTCGCCGATGGAGTACGTCCGCGACGTCCGGCTGCGCCGGGCGCACGAGGAGCTGCGCGCCGCGGACCCGTCCGCCGAGTCGGTCGCCGGCGTGGCCCGCCGCTGGGGCTTCACCCACCTCGGCCGGTTCGCCGCCGCGCACGAGGCCAAGTACGGCCAGAAACCGCTGCGTACGCTTCGCGGATAGCCGGCTGCGCATCCTGGACAGTTTCCTTGTGTGCGAGCGTTTCCCTGCTAGCTTCCGCGGCACGGAAGTGATCCGGAACCATTCGGGAAAGCGAGCCATGAGCAACGAACCCCTTGCCGACGTGCGCGACATGTATATGGCGCACACCATGTTCCGCCGGGAGATCGGCCTCGCCTCGGCGTTGATCCGCGGCGTGGCCGACGGAGACGTCGAGCGCGCCGCGATCGTCGCCGACCACATGCAGCTCGTGGACACCGTCCTGCACCACCACCACGAAGGTGAGGACGAGCACCTGTGGCACCGCCTGCTCGACCGGGCCGGTGCCGACGCCGAGCCCGTCGTGCAGGTGATGGCGGAGCAGCACGGAGCCATCGACAAGCTGCTGGACGAGGTGCGCACCGAACTCGCGCTGTGGCGCGACAGCGCCGACCCGGTGCAGGGCGAAGCGCTCGCCGAATCGGTGACCCGGCTGCACGAGCGGCTCGTCGAACACCTCGCCGTCGAGGAAGAGAAAGCGCTTCCTCTCATCGGGAAGCACATCACGGCCGCCGAGTGGGGGCAGATGATCGCCGCCAGTGCGGCCGACGTCGCGCCGGAGCGGATGCCGCTGATATTCGGGCTGATGGCCTACGAGGCCGACCCCGGCACCGTCCGGGACATCGTCGCGTCGATGCCGCCCGAGGTCGGTTCGGTCATCGGGGACCTGGCCGCCGAAGCCTTCGTGGCGCACGCGCAGCGGGTGCACGGCACCGCCACGCCCGAGCGCGTCGGGGGAGCACAGTGACCGCGCACGAGGTGAAGTTCGGTGCCCTGCTCGAGCCGCCCGCGGAGCGCCCGCAGGACGTCGTCGGACTGGCCGAGCTGATGGAGGAACTGGGGTACGACGTCGTCACCCTGTCCGACCACCCGTACTGGCCCGAGCGGCTGGACACCATCGCGCTGCTGGCGGCGATCGTGGCCCGGACGACGCGGATCACGGTGCTGCCCAACCTCCTCAACCTCCCGCTGCGCCCGCCCGCCGTGCTGGCCCGCACCGCGGCGACACTCGACATCCTCAGCGGCGGCCGCTTCGAACTCGGCCTCGGCACCGGCGCCCAGCAGATGTGGGACGGCATCGTCGCGGAAGGCGGCCCGCGCCGCACCGCCGGCGAGTCGATCGAGGCCCTCGAAGAAGCCGTCCACGTCATCCGTGCACTGTGGACCTCGAAGGCGGACGTCGAGTTCGCGGGCAAGCACTACCAGCTTTCCGGCGCCAAGCCCGGCCCGGCGCCCCGGCACGAGATGAGCATCTGGTTCGGCGCCTACCAGCCGCGGTTGCTGCGCCTGACCGGCGCCATCGGCGACGGCTGGATCCCGAGCTCGCCGTACTTCCCGCCGGAAGCACTGCCCGCGGCCAACAAGGTCATCGACGAGGCCGCGCTGGCCGCCGGCCGCGCACCCGCGAGCATCCGCCGCGGGTACAACATCGAAGGCCGGTTCGACGCCGGCCCCGGGTTCCTGCAGGGGACGCCGTCGGTGTGGGCCGAACAGCTGGCCGAGGTGGCGCTGAACCACCGGATCGACACGTTCTTCCTCTACCGCGCCGATTCGGCGGACGTCCTCCGCCGGTTCGCCGCCGAGGTCGTGCCGGCCGTCCGCGAGCTGGTGGCCCAGGCCTGATTCGAAGCAGAGGCCCGGTCCGGTGCTGTCGGCACCGGACCGGGCCCTGCGGATTCCGGCCGAAGGGGTCAGCCGAAGTTCACGTCACTGCACCACATGTAGGTCTGGTCCTGGTGGGACGCCTGCCAGATGGTGAACACGACGTGGTGTCCCGTGTAGGCGCCCGACGTCTGGACGGTGAACGTGATGTCCTTGGCCGGGGCGTACTTGCCGGTCTGGGTGATGAAGTCGAGGTTGCCCCAGCCGAGTTGCTGGGTGGTGGGGTCGAACCCGTTCTTGCTGATGTAGACCCGGAGATAGTCGGCCCCGTGGCTGGCCTGGTCGTAGAGGTGCATCGAGAAGCTGCTGCCCAGGCTGGTGGTCCGCCACGGGCCGGTGGTGTTCAGGGAGTTGTTGCGCGACAGGGCGTTGCTGCAGAGCTGGCCATCGGGCGTCGCGCCCTGGAAGTTGCCGCCGAGCCCGTCCCGCAGCGCGCTCATCCAGTTCCACATCGTGTCGGCGTTGGCCTGGAAAGCCTGCCAGCACATGGGGTCCTGCTGCTGCATGGCCGGGTTGGTGTGCTGGCTGCCCCAGTCCTGCCAGCACTGGTAGGCGCGGGTGGCGGGGCCGACGATGGTGCCGTGTGCCGAGGCCGCCGGCACCCAGAGGAACAACCCGGCTAGAGCGGCGACGAGCACGGCGATGACGCTCCGCCGGCGGGTGGTGGTCCGTGTACGCATGAATGGGCCTCCAGTCGTGGGGTGAGTGGTGGTGACCATTGGGAGCGCTCCCAGCGTGCGTCACAGGGTATCCGTGATCCGGAAAAACTTCAACGAACCGGACATCGGTGATGGTTGGTCTGTTCCCCACGGGAAGATGGCACTTGACCGGACATTTGCTCAATTGTACGGTCAAATCATGCCTGACGCCTTGCACCTGCGGATCAAGCGGGTGATCGAAGAGCAGATCCACTCCGGGGCGCTGCCCGCCGGAGCGCGGCTGCCGACCGAGAAGGACCTGTGCGAGCAGTACGGCGTCAGCCGCGCCACCGCCCAGCGCGTGCTCAACGACCTCGCGAAAGCGGGCTTGGCCGTGCGCCGGCGGCGGCACGGCACCTTCGTCGCCGACGGCGTGCGCCAGGTCAACCTGCTCAACTTCGTCGTGCCCGGGACCGCCGAGAAGGGGGCTCCGGGCCGCCACGAGATCGTGTCCGCGCGGATCACCACGGCCGGCGACGCCGTGCTCGCCCTGCCCGGCGCGGAGCCGGACACCGCGGTGGTGGAACTGGTCCGCCGCAAGCTGGACCTGCGCGAACGGCCGCAGTCGATCGAGCGGCACGTCGTGCTCTTCTCGGTGGCTCCCGACCTGCTGGACGAGGACCTCGAGCACCTCGTGAGCCTGGCGTACCTGCGGCGCCGGGGCGTGCCGGTCGACACGATCCGGCTCTACCTCGACCCGGTGAGCCTCGACGAGCACGACGCGGAGCTGCTGGACAGCGAGCCGGGCACGGCCACCATGCGGCGACGCCGGGAGCTGCGCGTCACCGACGGGACCGTCGTCGAGGTGGTCACGGCGACCGTCCGCCCGGGCACCGCGGAGTTCTTCGTCGAGCTGCCCGCCTCGGCCGTGTGAGCACCCTCGGAAAGGAAGGTTCGAAGATGAAGGTCGTCGTGGTCGGAGCCGGCGTGCTGGGCACCGGTGTCGCCCGGGCGCTCGCGGTCGCCGGCGCGGAAGTGCTGCTGCTGGACCGGCGGGGAGCGGGCGCCGGGACGACGTCGACGACGTTCGCGTGGACCAACGCGAACCGGAAGCTCGACCCGGCCTACCACCGGCTGAACGTCGCGGGGATGACCGAGCACGCGGAGCTCGCCCGGCAGCTCCCCGGCCCGCCCTCGTACTTCCCCAGCGGCGCCTTGCACTGGGCGAACTCCGCGAGCGCGCCCTGGCTCGCGGACAACGTCGACCGGTTGTCGGCCCTCGGATATCCGGTGCGCTGGGTCGAGCGCGACGAAGCGACGCGGATCGCCGGCGCCCTCCGGATCCCGGCGGACGCGGTGTCGTTCGCGCACTTCCCCACCGAGGGGTACGTCCTGCCGGACCGGCTGCCGGCGAACCTGCTCACGGACGCCGAGCGGCACGGCGCGACCTTCGCGATCGGCGAGGTCGTCGCCGTCGGCGACGGTCCGGCCGGAGTGTCCGTCACGCTGGCCGGCGGCGAAGTGCACGAGGCCGACCGGGTCGTCCTGGCGACCGGCCGCTGGAGCGAGCGGCTCGCCGCGGGCGCCGGGATCGACCTGCCCATGCTGACGGACGTCGAGCCGGGATCGCCGAGCATCGGGCTGCTCGGCTACGTGCGGGCGCCCGGGATCGACCTGCGCTGCGTGGTCCACTCGCCGATGCTCAACCTGCGCCCCGCCGCCGACGGGCACACCGTCGTGCAGGCGCTCGACCTGAACGCCGCCGTGGACCCCGCCGACCCGCCGGCCCCGGACGGGCCGATCGCGCGCACGATCGCCCGGCGGCTGTCGGCGCTGCTGCCCGACCATGCGCCGGCCCCGGAAATCGACCTGCGGGTCGGGTTTCGTTCTTTGCCCGCGGACGGCCACACGATCGCCGGCTACGCCTCGCCGAGGGTCTACTGCCTCGTCTCGCACAGCGGCGTCACCCTGGGGCCGCTCCTGGGCCGCCTGGTCGCGACCGAGCTCGTGACCGGCCGCGGCGAAGACCTCCTCGACGCGTTCCGCCCCACCCGGTTCGCCGGCCGGCGGCGCGCGGACTTCGAGGCCGACCAGCACGCCACCCGGCTGGGTGAGCAATAAGTCCCCACCACGGAAGGCCGATCGGGATGACGGAAACGCAGCGAAGCACCACCGGTCCCAAAACCGGGATGACCCTCCTCTTCCGCGTCATCGGCGCGATCGAACGCGCGGGGAACAAGCTCCCGCACCCGTTCTGGCTGTTCTGGATCCTGGCCGCGGTGCTGGCGGTCACCAGCCTCGTGCTGGCCCTGGCCGGCGTCCACGTCACCCTGCCGAAGACCGGCGAGGTCGTCGAGGTCAAGAACCTCCTTTCGCTGGACGGGATCGGCTTCGCCGCGAAGTCCGCATTGGACAACCTCGCGAAGTTCCCGCCGCTGGCGGTCATCCTCGTCATGCTGCTCGGGGTGAGCGTCGCCGAGAAGAGCGGCCTGCTCGAGGCCCTCCTGCGGATCACGGTGGTCCGCCTCCCGGCGCGCTGGGTGACGTTCGCGATCGCGTTCAGCGGGATGATCGCGCACATCATGAGCGACTCCGCGTACCTCGTGATGATCCCGTTGGGGGCGCTCGCTTTCCGCGCGGCCGGCCGCAGCCCCGTGCTCGGCGTGATGGTCGCCTACGTCGCGGTGTCGGCGGGGTTCAACGCGAGCCCGCTGGTCACCCCGTCCGACGCCATCCGGTCGTCGCTGACCGCCGCGGCGGCGAAGACCGTCGACCCGGGCTACGTGGTGACGCCCGTCGCCACGTACTTCTTCTCCGCGGTGTCGTCGGTGGTCCTGGCGGGGCTCATCACCCTGGTGGTCGAGCTCGTCCTGGCCAAGCGGCCCGAGTTCGCGCCGTCGGAAGAGGACGGCGACCCGGCCGCGGACGCCCCGGCCATCAAGCTCACCGCCGTGGAACGCCGGGCGATGAAGGTGACCGCCGGCGTGTTCGTGCTGTTCGTGGCGGTGGTCTCGGTGCTGCTGGTGCTGCCGGGCTCGCCGCTGATGGGCGGCGGCGGCATCGTGCAGTCGGTGGTGGTGGTGAACATCAGCGTGTTCATCGCCCTGCTGTTCGCGGTCCTGGGCTTCGGCTACGGCCGGATCACCGGGACCATCCCGTCACTGTCGGACATCCCGGTGATCATGGCCGGGGGAGTGGCCAAGATCGCTCCGGTGATCGTGCTGTTCTTCGCCGTCTCGCAGTTCCTGGCCTACTTCACGTGGACCGGCATCGGGTCGGTCGTGGCGGTCGGGGGCGCGGACCTCCTGCGCTCGCTGAACGCGCCGCACCTGGTGGTGCTGCTCGCCATCGTGCTGGCCGTCGCCCTGCTCAACATGCTCGTGACCAGCGGGTCGGCGATGTGGGCGATCCTCGCGCCGATCCTGGTGCCGATGATGATGTACCTGCAGGTGCGCCCGGAAGCGGCGATGGGCGCGTTCATGATCGGCGACTCGGTCACCAACGCGGTGACGCCGATGAGCCCGTACTTCGTGCTGGCCCTGGGATTCGTGCAGCAGTACCGGAAGAACGCGGGGATCGGGACCCTGATGTCCTTCACCGTGCCGATCGCGTTCGTCTTCCTGATCGCCTGGTCGGCGTTGTTCGCGCTCTGGTACGGCCTGGGGATTCCGCTGGGTCCCGGGGTTTCCCTCCGGTAGGACACGCCGCTCACCGACCGCCCGCCGAGGCGCCTTCACGGGGCCGGGCACTTCCACTACGCTGGGTGCGATCTTCGTCACCGGAGCAAGGAGATGGTCGTGTCAGCCGAGGCGGGGGCCGGTGCGAACACGCCGGTCGGAGTGGATCCGGGCCGGGCCAGCATCGCGCGGATGTACGACTACGTGCTGGGCGGCAAGGACCACTACCAGGTCGACCGGGACGAGCTGGACCGGCTGCGGCAGGTGATGCCCGAGGTCGCGGACCTGGCGCTGGAGAACCGCCGGTACCTGGTCCGGGTCTGCCGCTTCCTCGCCGAGCGGGCGGGCGTCGACCAGTACCTCGACTGCGGGTCCGGCCTGCCGACGACGGAGAACGTGCACCAGGTCGTGCAGCGCGTCGAGAAGCTGTCCAAGGTCGTCTACGTCGACAACGACCCGGTCGTCGTCGCGCACGGCCGGGCGCTGCTCGAGGAGAACGACCGGACCCGGTTCATCGCCGGTGACATCTTCGAGCCCAAGACGATCCTCGGCCACGACGTCGTGCGGGACCACCTCGACTGGTCGCGGCCGATCGCGTTGATGTTCGTGGCGACGCTGCACCACTTCAAGGGCGACCGGGGCCGTCCGGCCGAGATCATGCGCGAGTACGTCGAGGCGCTCCCGCCGGGTTCGTACGTCGCCCTTTCGCACTTGTTCGACCCGGGTGACGGCGCCGACCACGAGACGATGGCGACGTTCCAGGAGGCCGTCGCCCGCGGGTCGCTCGGCGGGGCGACCGCGCGGACCGAGGCCGAGATCAAGGAGCTGCTGCCCGGCCTGGAGCTGGTGCCGCCCGGCATCGTGCTGCTGGCGAACTGGTGGTCGGACGGGCCGAACCTGCAGCCGCTGAACTCCGCCCAGCGGTTGATCGCCGGGGTCGTCGCCCGCAAGCCCTGACCGGCCGCGCGCTGGTCACGGGCGGGCTGACAGACTCGGGTCGTGATCCTGGGATACATCCTCGCCGTGCTGGCTGCCGTCGCCTCGGGCAGTGGCTCGATCCTGGAGTCGGCCGGGGTCCGGCGGGCCGGTGCCTACGGTGGCTCGCCCCAGGACCTGGTCGCGCTGCGCCGTCAGCCGCTCTACTTCCTCGGGGTGGGCGTCGACCTGCTCGGGTTCGTCTTCGCCGCCGCCGCGCTGCACCGCCTGCCGCTGTTCCTGGTCCAGTCGGTGCTCGCGTTCAGCGTCGGCGTGACCGCGACGATCTCCGCGATCCTCGGCGTCCGGCTGGTGGGCGCCGGGTGGGCCGCGCTCGGGGTCGGTGCGACGGGCCTGGTCCTGCTCGGCCTGTCGGCGGATCCGACCGCCGCGCAGCCGCTCTCGACCGGGTGGAAGCTGGTGCTGGTGGGCGTGGCGGTGGTGATCGCGGCGATCGCGTTCATCGCCCAGCGCAGTGTCGGGCGGCGCTGGGCGCCGATCGTGCTCGGGTTCTGCGGTGGGCTGGGGTTCAGCTGCGTCGGGATCGCGGCGCGGACGCTCGACGCGTCCGGGCCGATCTGGCGCCTCGCCCTGGAGCCGGCGCTCTGGGCGATGATCGCCAACGGGCTCGTCGCGGCGGTGGCGTTCGCGATGGCCCTGCAACGCGGCCGGGCGACGGCGGTCACCGCCATCGTGTTCACCACCAACACGGCGGTGTCCTCGCTCATCGGCGTGGTGGTGCTGGACGACCGGGTCCGGGAGGGCTTCACGGCCGCGGCGGCGGTGGGCTTCGTCCTGGCCGTCGCCGGGGCGATCGGCACCGCGCACTACGCGGCCGCCCACCGGACGACCACCGCCTGAGGTCGCGCTTCACGGCTCTCGCGTTTCGCCGGCTCCGGCGCCCCCGGAGGTCATGCGGCGGAGCCCACCGGCGGTCGGCGTGTCGGGTGCACCGTGCTCCGGCCGGGGTGCCCGCGCGTGTCAGACTCCGCTTCGATGGACACCCCAGCCGATCTCGCCGACCTGCTCGAATGCGAGCACCGCAGCGTGCTCAACCAGGCGCTCGCCGCGGGCCTGCCCGGGGCGCCGCGGCCTGGTCCCGGGCCCGATCAGCCCGAGGTGCGGCGGGGCCGCGCGGCCGTGGCGGCGCTGCTCGCCCGGTTCCGGGGCGAGGGGCGCACCGTCGTCGAGATCGACGTCCGGGACCCGGTGGCGGCCGCGAAAGCGACCGAAGAGGCCGTGCGGGCGGGGGTGCCGGTGATCCACCGGGCCGTCGTCGGGGACGGCGAGTTCTCGGGGCGCGCGGACTTCCTGGTCCGGGACGGCGAAGGCCGCTACGAGGTCTACGGCGCGAAGCCGGCTCGGCAGGCGAAGCCCGCCGCGGTGGTGGAGCTGACCGCGTGCGCCGACGCCGTGCGGCGGGCCGGCTGGCCGGCCGGGCCCCACCTGCACCTGGGCCTCGGCGACGGCAGCACCCGGACGTTGCGGGTCGAGGACTTCCTGCCGCTGGTGAACCGCCTGCGGACCCGGCTGCGCGGCCGGGCGCCGGAGCTGCCGGCCCGGCTCTGGGCCGACGAACGCCCGGCCTGTGCCGGCTGCGTCTTCGACCGCCACTGCGCGTCGGGCCGTGAAGCCGACCGCGACCTGTCGCTCGTGGCCGGGATGCGCGGCGACCAGCGCCGCAAGCTGGTGGCCGCCGGGCTGGGCTCGGTCGACGCGCTGGCCGCGGCCGCGCCGGGCGACCGGCCGCGCGACCTGTCCGTCACGGCGTTCGAGACGCTGCGCGCCCAGGCCGCGCTCCAGGTCCGGCAGGACGCCACCGGCGAGGTCGCCTACGAGATCGTCGACCCCGGCGCGCTGGCCGTCCTGCCCGCCCCCGCGCCGGGGGACGTGTTCCTCGACTTGGCGGGGGATCCGCACGCGTTGTCGGGCGAAGGGCTCGAGTACCTCTTCGGCGCGCTCACCGCGGAGGGCGACCGGCGGTTCACCCCGTTCTGGGCGCACAGCCGGGCCGAGGAGAAACGGGCGTTCGAGGAGTTCGTGGACTTCGCCGCGGCGCGGGTCGCCGAGCACCCCGGTTCGCACGTCTACCACTACGCGCCCTACGAGGTCACCGCGATCAAGCGGCTCGCGGCGGTGCACGGCACCCGTGAGGAGACCGTCGACCACCTGCTGCGCAGCGGGGCGGTCGTGGACCTGCACGCGGTGGTGCGCAAGGCGATGCGCGTGTCGCAGCGGTCGTACTCGATCCGGCACCTCGAGCCGCTCTTCCTGCCCGGCGCCCGCGACGGCAGCACGAAGGCCGCGATGTCGGACGTCGAGGCGTACGAGGAGTACCTGGCGTTCGCGCGCTCGGGCGAGCCGGAGCGGGCGGGCGAGGTCCTGCGCGGCATCGGCGAAAACACCGAGTACGACTGCGTTTCGGCCCTGCGGCTGTTCGAGTTCCTGCACCAGGTCCGCGCCGAAGCCGGGATCGACGTGCCGGTGCCGGAAGAAGAATCCGCCGAGGACGCGCTGCTGCGCGCGGCCGAGGAGGACGTCGCCGCCGAACGCCGCGCCGAACGCGCCGCGCAGCTGGCCGCGCTGGTCGACCCGCTGCTCGACGGGCTGCCGGACGACCCGGGCGACTTCACCGCCGACGAGCGGGCCCGCGCGCTGCTCGCCGCGTCGGTCGGCTACCACCGCCGTGAGACGAACCCCGCGTGGTGGGAGTACTTCCGGCGGCTGGCCGCCCCGCTCGGTGACCTCGAGATCGACACCGCGTGCGCCGTGCCGGTGTCGCTCGAAGCGGGGGAGTGGGTGCCCCCCGCCGGGCGCGTCCGCCTGGCGAAGAGGACCCTGCTCGTCGCGTGCGACCCGGACCGGCCGCACCCGTTCACCCCGGGCGACGAGGTGCGGCTGCGCTACGGCGCCACCGCGCGGGACGCCAAGGTCGTCGCCGCGTCGGCCGTGGAGCTGACGCTCGAGGAGAGCAGCCCGCCGGACGCCACCACCGCGGACCGGCCGGTCGCGGTGCTGCCCGGCAGCCCGGTGCGGCCCTCGCCGAAGGACGAGGCGGTCGCCGACCTCGCCCGCCTGGTCGTCGACGCGCTCCCGGAGCTGCCGCGGCACCCCGGCGTGGACCTGCTCCGCCGGACCCCGCCGCGGCTGCGCATGGGTGCCGCGCTGCCGGAACCGGGGGACGACCTGGTCGCCGCGGTGCTCGACGCCGTCGAGGAGCTCGACGGTTCGGCGCTCGCGGTGCAGGGACCGCCGGGGGCGGGCAAGACGTACCTCGCGGGCAAGCTGATCGCGCGGCTCGTGCGCGCCGGGCGGACCGTCGCGGTCACCTCCACGAGCCACAAAGCCGTCGAAAACGTGTTGAGCGCGGCGAAGAAGAGCGCACCGGACCTGCCGTGCGCCAAGCGGGCGAAGAAGACCCCGGACCCGGCCGCGCCGTGGGAGCAGCCGAAGAGCAACCCGGCGCTGGTGAAGTGGCGCGAAGAGCACGACGACGGGCACCTGGTCGGCGGGACGGCGTGGACGTTCGCCAACGCCGCGATCCGGGAGGAGCCCTTCGACCTGCTGATCATCGACGAGGCGGGCCAGTTCGCCCTCGCCGACGCGCTCGCGGTGTCGATGTGCGCGAAGAACGTCCTGCTGCTGGGCGATCCGCAGCAGCTGCCCCAGGTCGTGCAGGGCACGCACCCGGCGGGCGCGGAGGCGTCGGCGCTGGGCCACGTGATCGGCGAGGCCGACATCATGCCGGCGTCGCTCGGCTACTTCCTCGACGAGACCCGGCGCATGCACCCGGCCGTGTGCGAGCCGGTGTCGAACCTGTCCTACGCCGGCCGGCTGCACGCCCACCCCACGGCCGCCGGCCGCGGGCTGGACGGCATCGCCGCGGGGCTGTACCTGGCCGAGGTCGACCACCACGGCAACACGACCCGCTCGGTGGAGGAAGCCGCCGCCGTCACCGGGATCGTGGCCGGCCTGCACGGTCGCCCGTGGACGGACCACGGCACGACCCGGCCGCTCGGTGACGCCGACATCGTCGTCGTGGCGCCCTACAACCTGCAGGCGCGGACGGTGACGCGGGCACTGGAGGAGGCCGGGTTCCCGGGGGTCCGGGTGGGCACGGTCGACCGGTTCCAGGGCCAGGAAGCGCCGGTGGTGATCACGACGATGACGTCGTCGTCGGCGATCGACCTGCCCCGCGGGCTCGACTTCCTGTTGTCCCGCAACCGGCTCAACGTGGCCCTTTCGCGGGCGCAGGCGCTGGCGGTCCTGGTGTGCTCGCCCCGGCTCGTCGAGGCCGACATCCGGACGGTGGAGGAGATGCGGCTCGTGGCGGGCATGATCGGCCTGATGACCGGCGCACAGCCGTTCCCCGGTCGCGGGTGACCTGAGGCAGCGTCAGCCGCCGCCGGGAGAAGGGGCGCCGAGCATCCGGGCCGCGAGCTCCGCGTAGGACTCGCCGAGGGCCTCGGGCGAGTCCGCGCCGTCGAGGCGGTACCAGCGCACGAGGTCGACACCCAGCGACAGGATCGCGCGCACCGCCCGGTCGATGTCGGGCACGTCGAAGACGCCTTCCCGGGCTCCGCGCTCCACGGCGATCTGCACCATCGCGGAAAACTGTTGCCGGAGCTGGAGAACCTCGTCGAAGTGCGCGGGTTCGAGCGCCGCCAGTTCGTACTGGCAGACCCTGGCCACGGTGTGGTGGCGGGCGTGCCACGACACGTGCGCGGCCACCAGCCGCCGGACGTGGCGGCGGGTGTCGCCGTCGTCGTGCTGGGCCGTCAGGGCCGCGAGGGCGCGCTCGTGACCCGTCCGGGTGATGTGGAACAGCACGGCCTCCTTCGAGGCGAAGTGCACGTACAGCGAACCGGGACTGAGGCCGACGACGGCGGTGATGTCGCGGGTGGTGGTGGCGTGGAAACCCTTGCGGGCGAAGCATTGCACGGCTGAGGACAGGAGAGCGCGAGCCACCGGGGAGGTGTGCTCCCCCCAGAACTCGCCCGGGACGGTCTCCGGCCCGAGGTTGGTCGTCAGTTCCATCGCGGCCGCCGCCGGGTGTCTCCCGCCGCCGCGACGGCGCTCGTTCGCCGGCATCGCCGCCCTCCCCTCCTCGGGTGCCGCACTTGACACGTCCGCGCGTCGCAGTCATGGTAACTGTGCGCTCAGTTAGTGGGCGCGAAGACCTCACGGAACTGTCGACGATGACACGAAGGAGCGGTCGCGATGGGACAAGCCGCGTCCAGGCAGCCGGCCGTCGTGGCCGACGGCTTCTCCTACCTCGAGTGCCCGCGGTGGCACGACGGCAGGCTGTGGGTGTCGGACTTCTACACCGAAAAAGTCGTGGCGATCGACAGCCGCGGCGGCACCGAAGTCATCGCCGAGGTTCCCCAGCAGCCGTCCGGACTCGGGTTCCTGCCCGACGGGCGCCTGCTCATCGTGTCGATGCGCGACCACCGCCTCCTCGTGCGCGACGAGTCCGGAAAGCTGGCGGAGCACGCCGACCTGTCCGGCGTGGTGTCCGGGGTGCTCAACGACATGGTCGTCGACGACCGCGGACGTGCGTGGGTGGGCAACTTCGGCTTCGACCTCATGGGCGGCGCTTCGTTGCGCTACACCACGCTCACCCGCGTCGACGCGGACGGGAGTGTTTCCGTCGCCGCCGAGGATCTCGGCTTCCCCAACGGCATGGTGATCCTGCCCAGCAACGTGCTGGTCGTCGCCGAGACCTTCGCCGGGCGGCTGACCGCCTTCGACATCGGCGAGGACGGCGAGCTGAGCGGGCGGCGCGTGTGGGCGCAGTTCGGGCAGACGCCGCAGACCGACGACGTCGGAGAGGCCGTGCAGCGTCTCGAAGTGGCCCCCGACGGCATCTGCGCCGACGCCGAAGGCGCGATCTGGGTGGCCGACGCCGTCCACAACCGCGTCCTACGGGTGCAAGAAGGCGGCCGGATCCTCGACGAGATCGACGCCGGCACCGGCGTCTTCGCCTGCATGCTCGGCGGCGACGACGGGCGGACGCTGTTCCTCTGCGCGGCGCCGTCCTTCCCCGAGCACGAACGCCGCCCGGTCCGGGAGGCCCAGCTGCTCGCGGTCGGCGTCGACGTCCCGCACGCCGGCCTGCCCTGATCCGACGAACCACCCTGGAGGGCCGTCATGGACGTCTCCTGCGCTTTCCCGACCGCACTGGACACTCCGGACCACATCGCCCTGGCCGAAGAGCTGGGCTACCGGCGGGCGTGGGTCTACGACACCCCTCAGCAGAGCCCCGACGTGTGGATGACCCTCGCGCTGGCCGCCGAACGGACCGAGCGGATCGGCATCGCCCCCGGCGTGCTGGTGCCCAGCCTGCGGCACCCGATGGTCAACGCCGCGGCGACCGCCACCCTCGCCGCGCTGGCACCCGGCCGCGTCGCGGTCTCCTTCGGCACCGGGTTCACCGGCCGCCGGGCCATGGGGTACCGCGCGATCACCTGGTCGTACATGGAGTCCTACATCCGCGCCTTCCGCGGTCTCCTGCGCGGTGAGGTCGTCGAGTGGGAAGGGGCGCAGATGCAGATGCTGCACCCCGACGGGCACGCTCCCGCGCGGCCCGTCGACGTCCCCGTCCTGATCGGGGCGCTGGGGCCGAAGGGACACCAGGTGGCCAAGGAGCTCGGCGACGGGCTGTACGTCACGCTGCAGCTGCCCGAGTTCATGAGCGAGTACTCGTGGGTGCCCTACCTCGTGTGGGGCACGGTGCTCGACGACGAAGAGCGCACCGACACCGAGCACGCGCGCCAGGCCGCCGGGCCCGGCTGGGCGTTGGCGTACCACGGCGCGTACGAGTTCGGGGGCCCGGCCGCCGTGCGCGAGCTCCCGGGTGGCCCGGAGTGGCTGGAGGTGGTGGAGCGGACTTCGCCCGAGCGGCGGCACCTCGCGGTCCACGCCGGTCACTGTGTGGAGCTGGGGGAGGCCGACCAGGCGGCGTGGAAGGCCGGCGGTCACTCGATGGTGCGGGACGTGACGATGAGCGGTACGCGCGAAGAGATCCGGCAGCGGCTGGCCGAGGCCGCGGCCCGGGGAGTCACCGAGATCGTGTTCCAGCCCTGTGGGCCCGACGTCCGGGTCGAGCTCGAAAGGTTCCTCGACGCCGCGATCGGCTGACCGCCGCCCACTAGGCCATTCGGATGGATGTCCGCCGGCGGTGGGCATTGGTGCTCCTTCGATGACCGCGGTGGGGAATTGCTCCGAACCTGCGAGAATCCGGCGACCCGGCCGTTTCCCCGGGAAGTCGCCAATGCGCATTGGCCGCCTCGAGTCTTGCGGACCCGGCCGAATTCGAGTAAGAGCGGGCGGTTACCCGAAAACGGGACCCGCGCTGTCCGGGCTCCGGCGGCGGCGTTACTGTCGCCGCCGTTGCCGGCGCACCGAAACCGACCCGTGATCTCGGTCGGCGAACGGAGTACTGTTCGGACACCAATCGGACTCGAGGAAGTGGAGCGATGTCGGAACGACCGCCCGCACAGCATCGGGAAGAACGCGAGTCAGTCGGCCGGGCCGTAATCGGGGTACTCGTCACCGCGGTCGTCGTCGCGGGGATCTGGACCGGGATATCCCTGTCGGTTTCCGGTGGTCAGGGGATTGTCGTCGCCATCGCGGGCGCGTTCACCGGGATCATCGCGTGTGTCGCCGTGTTCTTCGCGCTGCGCCGCACCGATCAGGTCGCGCACGCGACCGGGCAGACCCAGGCCGCGCTCGACGAGGCCAGGCAGGCCCTCGAATTCGTCCGGTTCAGCGGCGGTGAACTGGCTCAGCTGCTCGACCGGACGGTGCCGGACGCGGTCCGCCGGCTGCGCGGCGGCGCGCCCGCGGACAGCGTGCTCGCCGAAGTTCCGCGCCCCGCCGACGAACTCCACCAGCGCGTCCTGCGGCTGCTGGTCGACGAGATCGCCATCGGGGAACGGCGGCGCGCGGCCGCGACCGCCGCCTGCGCGAACGCCGCGGGCCGGCTGCAGGCGCTGGCGACCAGCACCCTCGGCGACCTGCGGGAAATGGAAAACCGATCGTCCGACGCGATGCTCGGGGATCTGCTGAAAGTGGATCACAGCACCGCACAGGCGGGCCGGCTGGCCGACAGCATCGCGGTGCTCACCGGCGCGCGCTCGGGCCGCCGCTGGACGAAACCGATCCGGATGGAGAGCATCCTGCGTGGCGCGCTCGGCCGCATCGGTGCTTATCAGCGGGTCCGGGTGCATTCCGCGAGCGGGGTGGCGGTCGTCGGCTACGCGGCGGAAGACGTCATGCACGCGCTCGCCGAACTCATGGACAACGCGACGAAGTTCTCGGCGCCGTCCGAAGAAGTGCACGTTTATGTCGAAGATCTGCACAATGGGGCAGTCATCACCATCGAGGACGGCGGCCTCGGGATGAAGGCGCAGGCCCTCGTCCGCGCCGAGCGTGCGGTGTCGCTCGACCACCCGCTCGACCTGACGTCGATGTCGGGGACGCGGCTCGGCCTCGCGGTGGTGGGCAGCTTGGCCCGCAAGCACCAGCTGCACGTCTTCTTCCGGCCGTCTTCCCGTGGGGGGATCGGGGTCGTCATGCGCATTCCGACCCAGCTGATCACGCAGCCCCGGCCCGAGGCGCTGCCGGAATCCGACGAGCAGCCCGCGGCCGTCGCGTGGCCCGGCCCCGCCGACGACACGAGCCACGAGATCGCCGGCGACCTGGCCGAGCCGTCGGAACTGCCGAAGCGCTCGCGCGGGCAGACGCTGACCGCCGCGTCGCGCCGGCCGCCGTCGCCCACGCCGAGCACCGCCCGGGCCGAGCGGGACACCGGGTCCCGGTTCGGGGCCTTCCAGCAGCGGCGCAGCGGCAGTGCCGCGCCGTCGCGCCACGCCGCCTCCCCGGCGGACCCCGGCGAAGACGCGTGACCCGTCGCTTTCCCCCCACACCCGCACCCCGCCAGATTGGAGCGAGGGGACCCGCCAGACCGGTCCCCGGATTCGATGACTGATTCGGACAAGAGCCTCGAATGGCTCCTCGAGAACCTCGTCGGCAACACGGCCGGTGCCTGCCACGCCCTCGTGTTGTCCCGTGACGGCTTGAAGCTCTGTCACACGCAGGGCCTCACCGTCGACCGCGCCGACCAGCTGGCCGCGATCGCGGCCGGCGTCCAGGCGCTGGCGCACGGCGCGTCGGTCGAGTTCGGCGACGGCACCGGCGGCGTGCGGAACTCGATGACCGAGTTCCACGGCGGGATCCTCTTCATCGTGGAGGCGGGGGTCGGCTCGCACCTGGCCGTGATCGCCACGGAAGACGCCGACGTGGGCCTGATCGGGCACAACATGGACGAGCTGGTGGAGCAGATCGGCTCGGTCTTCACCGCCCCGCCGCGCTTCGCGGCGGCCGACAACCCGGCTTCGTGACCCGTTCGGCGCTCGACGGGGAAGACCCGGACCGGCTCTACACGGTCACGGGCGGGCGCAGCAGTGCGGACGACATCGACCTCGACCTCGTGACGCTGATCGTCCGGGAGTCGGATCCGTCGGCGGGCATGCAGTCCGAGCACGTCCGGATTCTCGAGATCGCCGCGAAACCGACGTCCGTCGTCGAGCTGTCGTCCTATCTGTCGCTCCCGGTGAGTGTGATCAAGATTCTGCTCGCGGACCTGCTGGCCACGGGCAAGGTTTCCGCCCGACACCCGTCGTCGGCCCAGGCCGGGGGACGGACCTCCGACTCGGAATTCCTCAAGAAGGTGCTCGTTGGACTCCGCAATCTCTGAAACAGACGAACGGCTGCCCCTGGCCGACACCGCGACCGACGGCCTGAAGATCGTCATCGTCGGCGGCTTCGGCGTCGGGAAGACGACCATGGTCCGGTCGGTCAGCGAGATCCGGCCGCTGAGCACCGAAGAAACCATGACCCAGGCCGGGGTCGGCGTCGACAGCACCCGGGGCGTGCAGGGCAAGACGACGACCACCGTGGCGTTCGACTTCGGCCGGATCAGCCTCGACGAACAGCTGGTGCTCTACCTGTTCGGCGCTCCCGGGCAGGAACGGTTCTGGTTCCTCTGGGACAGCCTCTTCGCCGGCACCCTCGGCGCCGTCGTCCTGGTGGACGCCCGGCGGCTGGCCGACTCCTGGTACGCGATCGACCGGCTCGAACACCACGGGACGCCGTTCATCGTGGCGCGCAACAACTTCGGCCCGCCGAAGCACAGCCTCGACGACGTCCGCGCCGCGCTCGACCTGGCCGACGAGGTGCCGCTCGTCGACTGCGACGCCCGCGACCGCGACTCGTCCAAGCAGGTGCTGATCTCGCTCGTCGACCACCTCTACACCCTGTCCAAAGTCCGGGAGGGCGCATCGTGACCGGTTTCCAGACCAGCACTCCGGCGACGGAGACGAGTGCCGCCGCGGACCGGGTCCGGTTGTACGGGCCCGAGTTCCAGAAGGACCCCGCCGCGTTGTACGCCCGGATCCGGCAGCAGTACGGCGGGGTCGTCCCGGCGCTGCTCGACGGCGACATCCCGGCCTGGCTGCTGACCGGCTACCGCGAGATCCACCAGGTGTGCCAGGACTCGCAGCTGTTCGCCCGCGACAGCCGCCGGTGGAACCAGTGGGACAACGTCCCCGACGACTGGCCGCTGCTGCCGTACGTGATGCACAACCCGTCGGTGATGTTCACCGAGGCCGCCGAACACCGGCGCCGGGCGGGCGCGATCGGCGACGCGCTCGCCGCCGTCGACCAGTTCGACCTCAGCGCGCACTGCGAACGCATCGCGGACCGGCTGGTCGACCAGTTCGCCGGCACCGGCGAAGCCGACCTGATCGCCCAGTTCGCCCAGCAGGCGCCGCTGCTGGCGATCGCGAAGATGTACGGCATGCCCGACTCGGAGGCACCCGCGCTGGTGCGCGACGTCGCGCTGTCGCTGGACGTCGGCCCCGAGGCGCTGCCCGCCTACGTCCGGGTGCAGGAGGCGATGGCGCGGCTGGTGGCGGTCAAGCACGAGCGCCCGGGCGCGGACGTGCCCACGGCCATGATGCAGGACCCGGCGAACCTGACCGACGACGAGGTCGTCCAGGACCTGCTGGTGGTGACCGCCGCGGCGCAGCAGCCGACGGCGAACTGGATCGGCAACACCATCCGGCTGATGCTGACCGACAGCCGGTTCGCGATGACGCTCTCGGGCGGCCGCGGCAGTGTCGGCCAGGCCCTCAACGAGGTGCTGTGGCACGACACGCCCACGCAGAACTTCATCGGCCGCTTCGCGAGCCGCGACACCGTGCTCAGCGGCGTCCGCGTGCGGCAGGGTGACCTGGTGGTGCTCGGGCTGGCGGCCGGGAACGCCGACCCGCACGCCCGCCCCGACGCGGCGTCGGGCGCGCTGGGCAACCACGCGCACATGTCGTTCGGCCACGGCGAGCACGGTTGTCCTTACCCGGCACCGGAAGTGGCCGAGGTCATCGCCCGCACCACCGTCGAAGTCCTGCTGGACCGCCTCCCGGACCTCGAGCTCGCGGTCCCGGTCGAGGAACTGGTGTGGCGGCCGTCGGTGTGGATGCGGGGGCTGGAGAGCCTGCCGGTGGTCTTCACCCCGGTCCACGTGGCGGGACCGGGGGTGTGGTGACCGCTCGGTGACTACGCCGGGGTGAACGTCACCGGCAGCGACGCCGGTCCGCGCGTGAACACGCCTCGCTCGGCCGGTTCCGTGCCCTCGGCGAGCCGCAGGTCCGGCATCGCGTCCAGCAGCTGGTTGACGCCGACCTCGATCTCGGTCTTCGCCAGCAGCGCGCCGACGCAGAAGTGGCGGCCCAGTGCGAAGGACAGGTGGCTGGCCGCCGCCGAAAACGCGGTCTCGGTCGGGAGATCGGTGCGGAAGATGTCGAACGCGCCGGGGTTCGCGAACCGGCGCGGGTCGCGGTTCGCCGCGCCGATCAGGCAGGTCACCGTACTGCCGGCGGGAATCTTCTCCCCGCCGATTTCGATGGCCTCCGCCGGCTGCCGCATGATCATGTGCACCGGCGGGGTGTGGCGCAGGGTTTCGGCGAACGCCTTCGGCACCAGGGTGCGGTCGGCGCGCACGGCGTCGAGCTGGTCGGGGTGTTCGAGGAGGTTCCGGAACAGGCTCGCGATCGCCTTGTCGGTGGTCTCGCCACCGGCGGCCAGCAGCAGGCTGCAGAAGGCTTTGATGTCCTCGTCGCTCATGCTGGTGCCGTCCACCTCGGCGGCGCAGAGCGCCGAAAGGAGGTCGTCGCCGGGGTTTTCGCGGCGGTCCCGGATGATCGGGATCATGTACGCGGCGAGCTCGTCGTGCGTCCGGAGCCCGGCCGCGGTGACGTCCTCGTCCTGGCTGAGGTTGCCGAGGAAGGCGATGATCGCGCTGTACCAGCGCTGGAACCGGGCGTGGTCGTTCTGGTCCAGCCCCAGCATGTCGACGATGACGTTGATCGGGAAGTGGCGGGCGTAGTCGGTGACGATGTCGGCCGAGCCGCGGCCGCGGAAGACGTCGATGAGCTGCGCGGAGTTCCGTTCGATCACCGGGCGGAACTTCTGCTCCAGCTCGTTGCCCCGGAACGCCGGCGCCACCAGGGCCCGGCGGACCGAGTGCTCCCGGCCGCTCATCTGCAGGATCGTCCGGCCGTGCACGGGTTCCAGCTGCCAGCCGTAGTTTTCGGTGGTGAACACGCCTTCCTTGAAGGCGCGCGATACGTCCTCGTAGCGCGAAATGACGTAGCTCTGCATTCCTTCGTGCCAGATCACCGGCGAATGCTCGAGCATGAGGTCGTAGGCGGCGTACGGATCGGCGGCGAACTCCGGAGACAGAAGGTCCGGCGCGTGCCCTGCTGAAGTCACGAGGCTCCTTTTCTCGACGGTCGTTCAGCAGGTTATCGGGGATAGTTGCGAGTGCGAAAGAGTTTCGCCCGGCCATTCCGCCAAGGCGACGGGGCGGATCTTCTCGTTGCCGTTGCCGGGAATTGTTCTCTTCTCGCAGCTCAGCGACTTGTGTGGCGCGTGTACTCGGTGAGGAGCGTTTCGAGCTGTTCGGTCATGAACACGTAGTAGTCACGCATCTGCCGTAGCCGCCGGCGCTGCTCGGCGGGGAGGTGCTCGCCGCGGACCTGCGCGTTTTCGGCCAGCTCCAGCAGTTCGCGGTTCACCGTCACCTGGTGCTGCAGGCAGCCGACCCAGGCGTCGTCGCGCCAGCGGTAGACGAACTGGCGGCTGCCGGGCTCCTTGAACCGCTCGACGACGCCGTTGTCGATGAGCAGCCGGGTCATCTCCGACGCCGACCCCTTGCTCGCGTCGAGCGCCTCCTGCAACTCCGCGAGGGTGCGGGGTTTCTCGCTGAGCATCAGCACTCCGCTGGTGCGCCCGGCCATCGGCGGCCACCCCATGGCGCGGCCGATGTGCAGGCCGAAGTCCTCGATGAGCGCGCCCTCGTCAGCTGCCCAGGTCATCGATACCCTCACTCTAGCTCAGAAAAAACTGAACATTCACTCTTGACTGAACACTACTCCCGGGCACATCCTAGCCGCGACGACGTCCGGCGAAGGAGAAGACACGTGGCGAACACTGGCTGGGACCTCATCGTGGTCGGCGCGGGGTCTTCGGGAGCGGCGCTCGCGGTGCGGTCGGCGGAGCAGGGCAAGCGGGTCCTGCTGCTCGAGGCCGGGCGCGACTACCGGTCGGCCGAGATGCACGAAGCGTGGCGCTCGCCAAACCCGATCGTCGCGTTGCTGCACCCGACGGCGGCCGAGGGCATGATGTGGCCGGGCCTGGACTCCACCCGGACGGAGAAGCAGCAGCCGGCGCCGTACTGGCGCGGCCGCGGCGTGGGTGGCAGTTCGGCGATCAACGGCCAGATCGCGATCCGCCCGCCGATGGCCGACTTCACGGACTGGGCGGTGCCCGGCTGGGCACCGGAAGACGTGCTCCCGTACTTCGCGAAGCTGGAGGACGACGAGGACTTCGGCGACCAGCCCCACCACGGCCGCGGCGGTCCGACCCCGATCCACCGCACGCCGCGGGCGGACTGGGGTGCGGTGGACGCCGCCCTGCACCGCGCGGCGATCGCCGCGGGCCACGGCTGGGCTCCCGACGTGAACGCCCCGGGCGCCACCGGCGTCTCGCCCTACCCGATCAACTCCCGCGGCGGACGGCGGGTGTCGGTCAACGACGCCTACCTCGAACCGGGCCGGGGCTTGGCGAACCTGACGATCCGCGGGGACGCGCTGGTGGACCGGGTGCTCTTCGAAGGCGACCGGGCCGTCGGCGTCCGCGTCGTCACCGCCGGAACGGTGACCACGGAACTCGCCGACACCGTCGTGCTCAGCGCGGGTGCGATCCACTCCCCGGCGATCCTGCTGCGCTCCGGCGTCGGCCCGGCCGGTCACCTGCGTTCGCTCGGCATCGACGTGCGCGCCGACCTTCCCGTCGGACGCGGCCTGCAGGACCACCCGATCGCCATGATCCAGCTGCCGCTGACCGAGGCGTCGGCGATCAAGAAGCACGACGACCGGCACACGAACGTCTGCGTCCGCTTCACCAGCGGCCCCGGCGCGCCGGACGGCGACCTGATGTTCGTCTCGATGAACCAGAGCGTGCTCGCCATGGCCTTCGCGAACACCGGAGCCGGTGCCGGCGCGTACGGAGTTTGGCTCAACCACGACCATTCCCGCGGCGAGCTCACCCTGACCTCGGCCGACCCGGCCGAACAACCGTTGGTGCACCAGCGAATGCTCTCGGACGAGCGCGACCTCCCGCGGCTGCGTCACGGGGTGCGGGCGTTGGTCGAGCTGGCGCGCGGCGAGGAGACCGCGCCGATCATCGGCGGCTCGATCGAACGCGAGAACGCGGCGCTGTTCGCCGTACTGGACAACGACAGTGAGCTCGACGACCACCTCCTGGCGACGGTCGGCGACTCGCAGCACGCGACGAGCACGTGCCGGATGGGCGAGCCCGGGCACGCCGGCACGGTGGTCGACCCGGACTGCCGCGTACTCGGCTTCGCCGGCCTCCGCGTGGTCGACGCGTCGATCTTCCCGTCCGTTCCCCGGGCCAACACCAACCTGGCCGCCATCATGGCCGGCGAGCTCATGGCCGACCGGCTCGACTGAATCCGAGGAAACCCTGTGCAGACCTTGCAGAACCTGATCGACGGCGGATGGGCGGACTCGCGCGGCGACGTCGTCCTGGACCTGGTGAACCCGGCGACCGAGGAGGTCATCGCCCGCCATCCCGCGGGCTCGCCCGAGGATGTCGAGCGCGCGGTGACCGCGGCGGTCGCGGCGCAGCCGGCGTGGGCGACGGTGCCGGTGGCCGAGCGTGCCGCCCGGATCTCCGCCTGGGCCGACGCCGTCGCCGCGCACGCCGGCCAGTTGGTTGAACGGGAATGCCGGGAGATGGGCAAGCCGCTGGGGATCGGGCGGACGTTCCTCGACGGCGCGGTCGCGGGGTTGCGCGCGGTCGCCGAGGAAGCGCTTTCCTACGACTTCGAGAAGGTCGTCGTCCGTCCCGACGGCGGCCGGACGCGGATCCTGCGTCACCCGCTGGGTGCCACGGCGGTCATCACGCCCTGGAACTTCCCCGTCACGGCGGTGCTCGGGGCGATCGGACCGCTGCTCGCGGCGGGGAACACGGTGGTGGTCAAGCCGTCGGAGCGGGCGCCGCTGTCCATCGTGCGGTTGCTGGAGCTGGCCGAGCTGCCGCCCGGCGTGGTGAACCTGGTGCTCGGTGATGCCCGGGCCGGGGTGCCGCTGGCCGGGCACGAGGATATCCAGCTGGTGCACTTCACCGGCTCGGTCGCCTCGGGCAGGCGCGTGGGCGCGGCGGCGGGGGAGCGGCTGCACCGCACGGTGCTCGAACTGGGCGGCAAGGACCCGGTCGTGGTCGACGCCGGGGTCGACCCGGTCGCCACCGCCGGCGCCGTCGCGTTCGGCGCGTTCATCAACACCGGGCAGATCTGCACGTCGATGGAGCGGATCTACGTGCACCGCGACGTCGCCGGGAGGTTCGTCGACGCGCTGGTCGCCGCGGCCGAGGCCCTCCCGGTCGGCAACGGCCTGGACGCGGGCGTGGTGCTCGGCCCGCTGGTCGACGAGCGGCAGCGGGACACCGTCGCCCGGCACGTCGAGGACGCCGTGGCGAAGGGCGCGAAGATCCGCACGGGCGGCACAGTCCCTGAGGGGAAGGGCTTCTTCTACCCGCCCACGGTGCTCACCGACGTCGACGACTCGATGCTGGTCATGACCGAGGAGACGTTCGGGCCGGTCGCCCCGGTCGTGGTCGTGGACTCGTTCGAGGAGGGGCTGGAGCGGGCTTCCCGGTCGCGGTACGGCCTCGCGGCCACCGTCTACACCGCCGATCCCGGCCACATCGAGGCCGCCGCACGCATCCCGGCCGGCGTGACCTGGGTCAACCAGTGGCAGGGCGGCGGCCCCGAGCGGCTGTACGAGCCGGCCGGCGACAGCGGCATGGGCGCCACCGGGGCGCGCGCCGCCTTCGACGCCGCCACCCGGCCGGCGTCGGTGCACATCCCGGCGGCTTCGTGACCGCCAAGGAGACGATCGAGCGGCGGGTCCGGGCGACGGGTGACGACCTCGTCGCGCTGTCGCACCGGATCCACGCCCACCCGGAACTCGCCTTCGAGGAGGTGCAGGCCAGCGCTTGGGTGGCCGGCGCGCTGAGCGACGCCGGGTTCGCCGTGCAGCACGGCTGTTACGACCTGGCCACCGCCGTCCGGGCCACGGTGGGCACGGGTCCGGTGCACGTCGTGCTCTGCGCTGAATACGACGCGCTGCCCGGCATCGGGCACGCGTGCGGGCACAACGTCATCGCCGCCGCGGCGGTGGGTGCCGGGCTCGGTTTGGCCGGCCTGGCCGACGATCTCGGCCTCACCGTCACCGTGCTCGGCACCCCGGCCGAGGAGGGCGGGGGCGGCAAGGTGCTGATGCTCGACCGCGGCGCGTTCGACGGTGTGGACGCGGCCATGATGGTGCACCCGGCGGCCGTCGAGATGGCGGCGATGCCGGGTTCGGCCGTCGCCCAGTTCGAGGTGGCCTACCGCGGGAAGCCGGCGCACGCGGGCGCCTACCCGCAGCTCGGGGTCAACGCCGCCGACGCGATGACCGTCGCCCAGGTGGCCATCGGCCTGCTGCGCCAGCAGACCGGCGACGGCGACCGGATCCAGGGCATCGTCACCGAGGCCGGTTCCGCGGCCAACGTCATCCCCGACGCCGGCCGGGGAAACTGGATCGTCCGGACCGACCGGCTGGCGGAGCTGGCCGCGCTGAAGGGCCGGGTCGCGCGGTGCTTCGAGGCCGGGGCGCTGGCCACCGGCTGCAACCTGACGCTGACCCCGGCGTCGCCGGACTACGCGGACCTGCGCCCCGATCCCGCGCTGCTGGCCCTTTACCGCGCGAACGCCGAGGCCCTCGGCCGCGTCTTCCCCGACCTGCCGCGGGGCGTAGCCGGTGCCGCCACGGACATGGGCAACGTCTCCCACGCGGTGCGGGCCATCCACCCCATGCTCGGCCTCGACTGCGCGCCGGCGGTCAACCACCAGCCGGAGTTCACCGCGGCCTGCGTCACCGCGACCGCCGACCGGGCCGTGCTCGACGGCGCGATCGCGATGGCCTGGACCGCCGCCGATCTCGCGACGCCGTGAGCGGGATCAGGGCTCGGCGGGGCCGGCGACCGCCGTGCCGAGTTCGTCCCGCTCGTGGACGTGCCGGGAGGGGCGCCGGTCGATGGTCAGGCTGAGGAGCTCCGGGCGGGCGTAGTGGCCGCGCAGGTCCATCTGGAGCTTGCGCTTGTCGATCAACGCGAAGTCGAGGTCGGCGATCACCTCGCCCTCGCCTTCGCGCAGCGGCTCTCCGAGGATCTCGCCCGACGGCGAGACGATCGCGGTGAAGCACCCGCCGGAGATCGGCCCGATCGGGGAGCCGGTGTCCCGCATGATCCGGTCCTGCTGGTCGGCGTCGAGCCAAGCCGTGGCGTTGACGACGAAACACGCCGATTCGAGCGCGTGCTGGCGGATGCTCACCTCCATCTGCTCGGCGAACAGGTCGCCGGAGAACGAGCCGGGGTACATCGCCGAGTGGATCTGCTCGGCGTCGGCGATCAGGGCGTAGCGGGCGAGGGGGTTGTAGTGCTCCCAGCACGCGAGCTGCCCGACGCGCCCGGCAGCACTGTCGACGGCGCGCAGGCCGGACCCGTCGCCCTGGCCCCAGACGATCCGCTCGTGGTAGGTCGGAGAGATCTTGCGGCGGTGCTGGATCAGGGTTCCGTCGGCGTCGAACAGGAGCTGGGCGTTGTAGATGGTGCCGCCGTGGCGCTCGTTGACGCCGATCGAGACGACCACGCCGGCTTGCCGGCACGCCTCGCCGATGGCCTCGGTGGTGGCCGACGGCACGGTGACCGACTGCTCCAGCAGGCGCTGGTGCTCCGCGCCCATCCGGTACGGCGGCTGAACGAACGAGAAGTACGGGTAGTACGGGATCACCGCCTCGGGGAAGGTGGCGAACCGCACCCCCTGGGCGCCGAGGTCGGCGATCTTCCGGACGACCTTGGCCACGGTGCCTTCGCGGCTGTGGAGAACCGGGCTGAGCTGCACGGCGGCCGCGGTGACGATGGTCATGCGTTCTCCTTCCCTCTGACTATCACTGATGGTAGCCAGGCTGGCTATGTAAGATAGTAGCCAGATGGAGTGAGATCTGGAGGTGCGATGCCGGTCACGTTCGAAGGTCCGCTCGCCGATCGCGGCGCGTGGCAGCTGGCGAACGACCACTGCTCGATCGCGCGGGCGGTCGACGTCCTCGGCACGCGCTCGACGATGCTGGTGCTGCGGGAAGCGCTCTACGGCACGACCCGGTTCGACGACTTCGTGCGGCGCACCCACAGCACCGACGCGATCGTCTCGGCCCGGCTCAAGCTGCTCACCGAGCTCGGGGTGCTCGTCAAGGAGCCCTACCGCGAGCCGGGGGTGCGCACGCGGTTCGAGTACCACCTCAGCGACCGCGGCAAGGAGCTGCTCCCGGTCGTCTTCGGGCTGATGCAGTGGGGCAACGCGCACCTGCAGCCGGACGACGGGCCGTTCCGCCTGTCCGACCGCGCCACCGGGGAGCCGGTGACGATCACGGCGTCGACCCCGTCGGGCCGGGTCGTGGAGCTGGACGACCTGGTGGTCACGGCCAACGGCGACCGGGCGGACGACCCCGGGCGCTGACTCCCTATCCCTGATGGCCAGAACTGCTTGCCGCCAGGCACATTGTGGACCATCGAAGTCCCACAGCCCGTCGTTGCACACCGTCGTCGGCGATCATCGCCGGCTCGGATCCGTGCGACTCGGGAGTTCCTTCATGTCCTCAGCGTTGTCCCAGCCCGCAACCACTGCCGCGGCAGACCGGCGACGATGGTGGGGCCTGATCGTCCTGGCCGTGGCCCAGCTGATGTTGCTGCTCGACGCCACGGTGGTCAACGTCGCCCTCGCGCCGATCCAGCAGGACCTGCCGTTTTCCCACGTCGGTCTTTCGTGGGTGGTCAACGGGTACACGCTGCCGTTCGGCGGGCTGCTGTTGCTGGGCGGGCGGATCGCGGACACCGTCGGCCGCCGGCGGGTGTTCCTGATCGGCCTCGCGCTGTTCGCGGTCGCGTCCGCGATCGGCGGGCTGGCCGTCACGCCGGCGATGCTGGTGCTGAGCCGGGTCCTCCAGGGCGTCGGCGGTGCCCTGGTGGCGCCGGCCGCGCTGTCGCTGGTCACCGTGCTGTTCACCGAACCCGGCGAGCGGGCCCGCGCGCTCTCGACGTGGGGTGTGCTGCGCGGCCTGGGTGCCATGGCGGGCGCCGTGCTGGGCGGGATCCTCGTCACCTACCTGTCCTGGCGGTGGGTGTTCTTCGTCAACCTGCCCATCGCGGCCTTGGCGTGCGCGTTCGCGCCCGGCCTCGTGCCCGAGAGCCGGAGCCCCCGGTCCGGCCGGCTCGACGTCACGGGAGCCGTGCTCGTGACCCTGGGGCTGACGCTGGTCGTGTACGGACTGCTGGCCTCGTCCGAGCGGTCGTGGGCTTCCCCGCTGGTGGTGGGCACGCTCGCGGCGGGTGTCTTCCTGCTCGCCGCGTTCGGGTGGTGGCAGCGGCGGGCAGCGAACCCGTTGGTGCCCCTGAGTTTCCTGCGCTCGAGGCGCCGCGCGGTCGGCAACTTCGTGCTGCTGGCGTTCAGCGCGGCGCTGGCGGTGCTGTTCTTCAGCCTGGCCTTGTACCTGCAGCAGGTCGTCCACCTGGACGCGCTGTACGCCGGGCTGTCGTTCCTGCCGATCGGCCCGCTGTTCATGTTCACCGGCTGGTTGACGGCGCGGCTCATCCCGCGGATCGGCCAGCGCGCGGTGATGGTTCTCGGTGCGTCGCTGCTCACCGCCGCGTTCGTGCTGTTCGCCGACGTCCACGTGGGCGGCTCCTACGTGCGGGACGTCCTCATCGGCGTGCTGCTGTTCGCGCTGGGCGCCGGATTCACCGTCGTCTCGGGGATGATCGCCAGCGTCGACGGCGCCACCGGGAGCGACGCGGGACTGGCCAGCGGGATCAACAACACGGCCCAGCAGATCGGCCTGGCACTGGGGCTGGCGACCCTCGTCGCGGTCGGGGACGCCCGGACCCGCACGCTTTCGCTCGCGGGAACGGACGATCTCCACGCCGCCGCGGCCGGCTACTCGCTCAGCTTCGCGATCACCGCCGGTCTGATGGCCGTCACCGCGCTCGTCGCCGCCGTCGGCCTGCCTGCCCGGAGGAACTGAGGTTTCGGCAGGGCGGGCTGAACCGTCCGAAGTGGACGGTTCAGCCCGCCTGTTCGTGCTGCACCGTGAGCTGTCCCATCAGGGGCTCGCCGCAGTCGGGGCACAGCACGCTGGGCGCCACCGGGGTTCCGCAGCTGTGCACGATCACCGGCGTCGCCGGCGGGTCCGGCAGGTGCCGGGAACCCCAGTCGCGCAAGGTCACCAGCACCGGTTCGAGATCGTGGCCGGCGCGCGTCAGGTGGTACTCGAACCGCGGCGGCCGCTCGCTGTACCGGTGCCGCACGAGCAGCCCGGCGTCCTCGAGCTTGCGCAGCCGCCGGGTCATCACGTCGCGCGCGACCCCGGTGTTCGCGACGATCCCCTCGAACCGGTGCACGCCCATGAACAGCTCGCGCAGGGCGAGCAGGGACCACCGGTCTCCCACCGTTTCCAGGGTGCCGGCAATCGGGCAGTCGCGGGTCATGGGGTCACCGTACCTCGTTCCGGCGGGTAAGTTGTCCAGCCAAACTGACTCGGGTTAGCATCGCCGGGTGAGTCTGTCGAAGGGTGCGCGCCGGGTCGTGCTGCTGGCCTACGACGGCGCCCGGCTGCTGGACCTCACCGGTCCGCTCGAGGTGCTGGCCACCGCGAACGGCTTCGGCGCGTGCTACGACGTGACGATCGTGTCGCGCGACGGCGCGCCCGTCGTCACCGACGCCGGGGCCGGGACCGTGGCCGACGGCCGGATCGCCGACCTGACCGGTGACCTCGACGTGGTGATCGTGCCGGGCGGGCCGAACTGGCCGCGGGTGATCCACGACCGGGGAATCCTCGACGCGGTGCGGGATCTTTCCGCGCGGTCCGGGTGCGTCACCGCCATCTGCGCCGGGGCGTTCCTGCTCGGCGCCGCCGGCCTGCTCGACGGCCGGCGGGCCACGACCCACTGGCGGTTCACCGGGGAGCTGGCGTCGCGGTTCCCGAAGACGACCGTCGACTCCGACGCCCTGTTCGTCCGGGACGGGAAGGTGGTCACCTCGGCCGGCGTGAGCGCCGGCATCGACCTGACCCTCGCGCTGGTGGAGGAGCACTTCGGCGCCGACGTCGCGCGCAGCACGGCCAAGGACATGGTCGTGTTCCTCCAGCGCCCCGGCGGGCAGTCGCAGTTCAGCGTCCGGACGCACCACACCCACGCGCGGCACGAGAGCCTGCGCAAGGTCCTCGACACCGTGGTCGAGAACCCGGCAGCGCCGCATTCGCTCACCGCCATGGCGCGGTCCGCGGGGGTGAGCGTCCGCCACCTCAACCGCCTGTTCCGCGAGGAGCTGGACATGACCCCGGCCCGCTACGTCGAGCAGGTGCGGATCGAAGCGGCGAAGTCCCGGCTGGAGGCGTGCGACGAACCCATCACGACCATCGCGCGCCGCGCCGGGTTCGGTTCGCCCGACTCCTTGCGGCGTGCCTTCGCGCGCGAGTTCGGCGTCACGCCGGCCGCGTACCGGGAACGGTTCACGACCGCCGCGGAACGTTGACGCGAGGACTCCTGGTTCCTAAGCTGCAGCAGTGAGAACGTACGTTCTCACGGTCGGTGGGAACGGAGCTGGTGGAAGTGGCGGCGCAGCAGGTTCAGGTCGAGTGGCTCGCGGAGCACGATTTCCTGGTCAGTGTCCCGAGCGGTGAGGACGACGTCCTGATCCGCCTGCGGTCCGACGCCGGGACGATGTCCCGGCTGGAGTTCGGCGATCTCGACGAGCAGCGGCTGGTGGGCGCGATCATGGCGTACTTGCTGGCCCGCCAGGACGTCGACGACCTGCCGCAGGATCTCGACCTGGAAGAAATCGCGGCGGCGTACGAAGACTTCGCGGAATCCGTGCGCGCCGCGCTGGACGCCGGCGGCGCCGGGTAGCGCCGCCGACGACGGGCTACGGCGTGATCACCCAGCGGCCACGCTGACCGCCGGCCCTGAGCTTCGCGTACGCCGCGACCGCGTTGCTCAGCGGAACGGTGCCGGCCGTGCGCGGTTCGAGGGTGCCGTCCGCCGTGAGTCCGAGCAGCCTCGTGAGGGCCGCGCCGTCCGGGCGCACCACGGCGGAGGTGACGGTGATGCCGCGTTCGGCGGGCGGCTCCTTGCCGGGGAAGATCCCGGCGTAGGCACCACCGTCCCGGATCGGCCCGAGGGCGGCTTCGTTCAGCAGGGCCGTGTCGAACACGGCGTCGACGTCGGACACCTCGGCCAGGTCGGTGACGACCTGCTCCGCGCCGGCCCGGGTCAGGAACCCGAGGTCCCGCCGGCGCGCCAGCCCGACCACGGACCAGCCGTCCAGCGCGGCGAGTGCGACCGCGTAACCGCCGACCGCACCGGCCGCGCCGGTGACGAGCAGGCGCCGCCCGGCGGGCGGGCCCAGCAGGGCGAGCAGCTGGAGGGCGGTCAGCGCGTTGGTCGGGACGGTGGCGGCGTCCACGAGATCGACGCCGGCCGGAACGACGGCCGCGTCCTCCGCCGCGACGATCACGTACTCGGCGGCGGCACCGGCCACCGCGTGGGGAGCGTGGGGGAACTGGAGGGCGGCGACCCGGGTGCCCACGACCAGGCCGGGAACTCCGGAGCCCGCTTCGTCGATGACGCCCGCGACGTCCAGCCCGAGCCCGAGGCCGGTCTGCCCGCTGTCGAGAACGTGCAGATCGGCCGGGTTGACCGCCGCGCCGGCTGTCCTGATCCGGATCTGGCCCGCTCCCGGGTGCGGGTCGGGAAGTTCCACGACCTCCGGGGTGCCGGGAGCGGTGAGGATGAGTGCTCGCAAGGGGTTCGTCCTTCCTGTGGGAGGGTGGCCGCGACTGAGAACGACCATTCTCAGAGTGTTGTAGACTTCGGCCGAACTGGCAAGCGGCTCCGCCTGGCGACGAAAGCGACGTGATCGAAGCATGGGTTCCCTGCTCGAAGGCATCAGCGGCCCCCAGGACGTCCGGCGCCTCAGTGCCGCGGACCGGGTGGCGCTGTGCGAAGAGATCCGAGACTTCCTCGTCCGGTCCGTGTCGGCGACCGGTGGGCACCTCGGCCCGAACCTGGGCGTGGTCGAGCTCACCACGGCACTCCACCTCGTGTTCGACTCCCCGGCGGAGCCGATCCTGTTCGACGTAGGGCACCAGGCGTACGTCCACAAGATCCTCACGGGCCGCGCGGCGGAGTTCCCCGGTCTGCGCCAGACGAACGGGCTTTCGGGCTATCCCAGCCGCGCGGAGAGTCCCCACGACTGGGTCGAGCACTCCCACGCGTCGGCGGCGTTGTCCCATGCGGACGGTATGGCGAAGGGTCTGGCGCTGCGCGGTGAACGCCGCTGCGTGGTCGCGGTGGTGGGCGACGGCGCGCTCACCGGCGGAATGAGCTGGGAAGCGTTGAACAACATCGCGTGCGCCCGGCGGCCGGTCGTCATCGTGGTCAACGACAACGGCCGGTCGTACTCGCCGACGACGGGTGCGCTGGCCGGGCGGCTGGCCGAGCTGCGGCTGCGGCCGGGGTACGAACGCGTGCTGCGCAGCGTGAAGGACGCGCTCGGGCGTGTTCCGGTCGTCGGGGCGCCGGTTTACGCCGCGCTGCACGGCTTGAAGCGCGGCATCAAGGATCTGCTCGCGCCGCAAGGGATGTTCGAGGACCTGGGGCTGAAGTACGTCGGTCCGGTCGACGGCCACGACCTCGGCGCGCTGGAGCAGGCGTTGACGCTCGCCAAGGACTTCGGCGGCCCGGTGCTCGTGCACGTGGTCACGCGCAAGGGAAACGGGTACGCGCCCGCGGAAGCCGACGAGGTCGAGCAGATGCACGCTCCCGGCGCCTTCGACCCGGCGACCGGCGCGGCCCGGGCGAAGAAGGGCCGCACGTGGACGTCGGTGTTCTCCGAGGAGCTGACCGCGCTGGGCGCCGAACGGGAGAACCTCGTCGCGATCACCGCGGCGATGCGGGAGCCGACCGGGCTCGGGCGGTTCGCCCGGGCGTTCCCGGATCGCTTCCACGACGTCGGCATCGCCGAACCGCACGCGGTCGCGTCCGCCGCCGGGCTCGCGGCCATGGGCGCGCACCCGGTGGTGGCGCTGTATTCGACGTTCCTCAACCGGGCGTTCGACCAGCTCCTCTTCGACGTGGCCCTGCACCGCCTGCCGGTCACGGTCGTGCTGGACCGGGCGGGCATCACCGGTGCGGACGGGCCGTCGCACCACGGGGTGTGGGACTACGCGCTGCTGGGGATGGTGCCCGGGCTGGTGCAGGCCGCACCGCGCGACGAGGCGACGCTGCGGGCCGCGCTGCGTGCGGCGGTCGAGCACCAGGGTGGGCCGAGTGTGGTCCGCTTCCCCAAGTCGCCGCTCGTCGAGAGCGTGCTGACGCTGCGGCGGGCCGGCAGCGTCGACGTCCTGTACGAGACCGGCACGGGCGACGTCGACGTGCTCATCGCCGCGATCGGGCACACGGCGGCGGACGTCGTGGCGGCGGCGAACGAACTCGTGGCGTCGGGGCTCAGTCTCCGTGTCGTGGATCCGCGGTGGGTGAAGCCGCTGCCCGACGAGCTCGTCGATTTGGCGCGTGGCGCGGGACTCGTGGTCACGGTGGAGGACGGGGTGCTCGCCGGGGGCGTCGGCTCGCGGATCGGTCAGCAGCTGCACGCGGCCGGTGTGGACACTCCGTTGCGCGAGATCGGGGTACCGGACGAGTTCCTGGACCACGGCTCGATCGCGGACCTCCGGGCCAGGGTCGGCCTGGACGCAAGCGGTATCGCCCGGCGGATCACCGGTTGGGCGGGGGAGAGGATCCCCGCGGAGGCCGGGACCGCGGGGAGGGTGAGGTGATTCTCAGCGGGCCGAGCTGCGGCATTGTCGGCCGCGGTGGGAGTACCTCGGGTCGGTGGGAAAGATGCGCGCGGGCGGCCGGGACTGCGCGGCGGGTGAGCCGACCTCAGCGGGCCGAGCCGCTGCGTTTCTTACCCGGCTTCTCCGCCGCGATCAGGATTTCAGCCGCGCGGCGAGCCTCGGTCGCCGGGGCCGCGGTGCGCTGGACCGCCGCCGTCGAGACCGCTCCCTCGGCCAGCAGGTGGATGACGTTCCCGGTCTCTCGCGAGTAGCCGGCGTCCACCGTGATACCCGAGAGCAGCTTGCGGAACTCGCGCTGGTGGTGGTGCACCTCGGCCGCCACGGCCGGGTTGGTCGCGCCGAGCTCGCCGAACACGTTCATCCACGGGCAGCCGCGGAAGTCCGGCTCGCAGAACCACTTGTGCAGCCACGTGAAGATCGCCGACACCTGGGCGGCGCCCTCGTCGGCCTTTCCGGCGAACTCCGTGATGCTCGCCATCATGCGCAGGTGGCGGCGGCGGAGAAACGCGACCACGAGCTCGTCCTTGCTGGGGAACAGCTGGTAGATCCGCCGCAGCGGCAGGTTCGCCGCCGTCCGCAGCCGGTCCATGCCCACGGCCTGGACGCCCCGCGAGTAGAACACCTGCTCGGCGGCGTCCAGCAGGTGCTCGCGGATGGGGTCGGGGGCTTCCTCGACGCTGGTCACGGTACCTCGAAACGTTGACGGTCACAGCAACGCCGCTTAGGCTACCACCACCAGTGAGAATGACCGTTCTCATCATCGGGGTGACGCCATGGAGCTCGAAGCCGGCCGGGAGATCCGCGACGCGCTGACGCGTGCCCGCGACACCGTGCTGGCGCTCAGCGCGAACGGCGAGGTGGTACGCACGGGCGCGGATCTGCTGCGCCGCGCGCAACAGCTCGCGGGCCGGCTCGTCGAACGCGGGCTCGAGCGCGCGACGGTCGGGGTGTGCTTCCGGAACAGCGCGGCCGCGCTCGAAGCGTTCATCGCGACCGAGCTGGTCGGGGCGACGCGCCTGCCCGTCGAGCCGTCGGCGGCCACGGCCGAGGCCCGGGCGATCTTCGCCGCCGGTGGGGCGAAAGCGGTGCTGACCGACGGCCACCACGACGACGTCGCGGAGGACGCCGAAGGGTGGACGAAGACCGCCTTGGGCGCCGCGACCCTCGTGCACCACGACGCCTCGCCGGAATCGGCGCCGCGATGGCGGGACCGGGTGACCGTCCATCCCGGACACCCGCTGGTCGTCTACCCCCGTGCGGTGCGCGGTGGCGAGCTCTTCGGCATCCCGACGAGCTACGCGAACTGGCGCGCGATCATCGACGTCAACGTCGACCTCTACCGGAGCGGGCACTACGGTCCCGCGCCCGCCGGTGACGACTGCTACCTGACCGTCGTGCAGCTGATGCACGCCACCGGGATGGTCGGCAGCTTCCCGTTCCTGCACCTGGGCCTGCCGCAGGTGTTCCTGCCGAGGTTCCGCGCGGACGCGATGGTGGAGGCCGTCGAACGCCACCGCGTCACCACGCTGTTCGCGGTGCCCGGGATGCTCAGCCGGGTGGCCGACGTGCTGGGCGACGGCCGCCGGCTCCGTTCGCTGCGGCGGGTGCTCTACGGCGGCGCTCCGGTGGAACCGGCGGAGATCGCCCGCTTGCACCAGGTCTTCGGTGACACGCTCTGCCAGCTGTACGGACGCTATGAGGCGGGCTGGCCGCTCACGGTGCTCACGGCCGAGGACCACCGGCGGCCGATCGGCGAGCGGGTCACCGGGCGGCCGATCGACGCGATCGAACTGGGCATCCGGGACGGCGAGGTCGTCACCCGCAGTCCGATGGTGTCGGCCACCTTCGCCGACGCCGACGGGTGGTGCGGGCTCGGGGACACCGCGGTGTTCACCGAGGACGGCTACCTGAAACTGACCGGGCGGCTCGACGGGATGATCAACACCGGGTCGTTCCACGTCTATCCGGACGAGGTCGAAGCGGCGGTTCTCGGGCATCCGGACGTGTCGGCCGTGCGGGTCGCCGGAGTCGCCGACGCCCGGTGGGGTGAGACCATCGTGGCCTTCGTGGTTTCGTCGAATCCCCTGCTGGACAAGACATTGCGGGACTGGCTGCGTGCGCGCCTCGCGCCCTACAAGGTTCCGGCTGTGGTGCACGTCGTCGACCGGTTGCCCGGGGCGTAGACTCGTGCCGAGCGGTGAGAACGATCGTTCTCACACCGAGTGGAGAGGAACCAGGCGAGTCGAGATGGCTGGAACAGACGTCGACGAGGAAACTCCGGCGGCCTTCGGGGCCAACGAATGGATGGTCGAGGAGCTCTACGAGCGGTACCTGCGGGACCGGGACTCGGTGGACCGGGCCTGGTGGCCGGTCTTCGAGAACTACCGTCCCGGCCCCGGCGCCGCCCCGAAGCGGACGGTTTCCCGGCCCCAGGGCGACGTCACCGTGCTCCGCGGACCGGCGAAGACGCTCGCCTCGAACATGGACGCCAGCCTGGCGGTGCCGACCGCGACCAGCGTCCGCGCCGTGCCGGCGAAGCTCATGGTCGACAACCGCATCGTCATCAACAACCACCTGCGCCGCACGCGGGGCGGCAAGGTCAGCTACACCCACCTGCTCGGCTGGGCGCTGGTGCAGGCCGTGAAGCGGTTCCCCGGCCAGAACGTCCACTACGACCTGGTGGACGGCAAGCCGGTCGTCGTCGCGCCGAAGCACCTGGGTCTGGGGATCGCGATCGACCTGCCCCGGAAGGACGGGCAGCGATCCCTGCTCGTGCCGGTGGTCAAGGACGCCGACACCCTGACCTTCGCGGAGTTCCTGGCGACCTACGAGGACCTGGTCGGCCGCGCCCGGAAGAACGCGCTGACGGCGGGCGACTTCGCCGGCGCCACGATGACGCTGACCAACCCCGGCGGGATCGGGACGGAGCACTCCGTGCCGCGCCTGACCCGCGGGCAGGGGTGCATCATCGGCGCGGGGGCGCTCGAGTACCCGGCGGCGTTCCAGGGCGCGAGCGACGCGTGGCTGGGAGAGCACGGCGTCGGCCGGACCATGACGCTGACGAGCACGTACGACCACCGGGTGATCCAGGGCGCGGGGAGCGGGGAGTTCCTCCGCCTGGTCCACGGGCTGCTGACCGGCGAGCACGGCTTCTACGAGGACATCTTCACCGCGCTGAGGATCCCGTACGAGCCGATCCGCTGGGCGGTGGACACCCACGTGGACGAGGGCGTCGAGCCGGGCAAGGAGACCCGGGTGCACGAGCTCGTCAACGCCTACCGCGTCCGCGGCCACCTGATGGCCGACACCGATCCGCTGGTGTACCGGCAGCGGTCGCACCCCGATCTCGACGTGGCGAACCACGGGCTCACCCTGTGGGACCTCGACCGCGAGTTCGTCACCGGTGACTTCGGCGGTGCTCGCCGCCGGCTGCCGCTGCGCGAGATCCTCGGCGTGCTGCGCGACGCCTACTGCCGCACCACCGGCATCGAGTACATGCACCTGGAGGACCCGGAGCAGCGCCGCTGGATCCAGGACCGGGTCGAACGGCCGTACGAGAAGCCGACCCACACCGAGCAGATGCGCGTCCTCGGCAAGCTCACCGAAGCCGAAGCGTTCGAGACCTTCCTGCAGACGAAGTACGTCGGGCAGACGCGGTTCAGCCTCGAAGGCGGGGAGTCCGCGATCGCGCTCCTCGACGCGATCCTGCGGCGCGCGGCGGAGGAAGGGCTGGCCGGCGCGACGATCGCGATGGCGCACCGCGGGCGGCTCAACGTCCTGGCCAACATCGCCGGCAAGACCTACCGCCAGATCTTCGCCGAGTTCGAGGACACCCGGGACTGGGAGACGGCGGACGGGTCCGGGGACGTCAAGTACCACCTCGGGACGGAAGGCGTCTTCGCCGGCCTCCACGGGTCCGAGCTGCCGGTCCACCTCGCGGCCAACCCCTCGCACCTTGACGCGGTCGACGGGGTCCTGCTCGGCGTGACCCGCGCGCGGCAGGACCGGGCCGGGGACGGGCGCTTCTCGACGTTGCCGATCATCGTCCACGGGGACGCCGCGCTCGCCGGTGAGGGTGTGGTGAGCGAGACGATGCAGATGTCGCAGCTGCGCGGCTACCGCGTCGGCGGCACCATCCGCATCAACATCAACAACCAGGTCGGGTTCACGACCGCGCCGCGGGACGGCCGTTCGTCGGTGTACTCGACGGACGTCGCGAAGACGATCCAGGCGCCGGTCCTGCACGTCAACGGGGACGACCCCGAGGCGGTCGTGCGGGCCGGGCAGCTCGCGTTCGCCTACCGGCAGGAGTTCGGGCGCGACGTCGTGATCGACCTGATCTGCTACCGGCGCCGCGGGCACAACGAGGCCGACGACCCGTCGATGACGCAGCCGCAGATGTACGCCCTGATCGAGCACAAGCCCTCGGTCCGCGAGCTGTACACCGAAGCCCTCGTGGGGCGCGGTGACATCACGGCCGACGAGTACGAGCAGGCGCACCGTGACTTCCAGCGGACGCTGGAACGGTCTTTCACCGAGACCAGGGGCAGCACCGCGGGCGTCGACCCGGTGGACCGGCGCACTGCCGAACCTGCTGCCCCGGCCCGGCCGACCGCCGTCCCGGACGTCGTCGTGAAGAAGGTCGCCACCGTGTTCGGCGACGCACCGGCCGGCTTCACGGTGCACCCCAAGCTCGCGCCCCTGCTGGCGAAGCGGGCGGAGATGGCCGAGAAGGGCGGCATCGACTGGGCCTTCGCGGAGCTGCTGGCGTTCGGCTCGCTGCTGGTGGACGGGGTGCCGGTGCGGCTCGCCGGCCAGGACAGCCGCCGCGGGACCTTCGTGCAGCGCCACGCCGTCCTCCACGACCAGGTCACCGGGCAGGAGTGGACGCCGCTGGCGCACCTGGGGGAAGGGCAGGCGCCGTTCGGCGTCCACGACTCCCTGCTGAGCGAATACGCGGCGCTGGGCTTCGAGTACGGGTACTCCGTCGAACGTCCGGACGCGCTCGTCCTGTGGGAGGCCCAGTTCGGGGACTTCGTCAACGGCGCCCAGGTGATCGTCGACGAGTTCATCAGCTCGGCGGAGCAGAAGTGGGGCCAGTCCTCCTCGCTCGTCCTCCTGCTGCCGCACGGGTACGAAGGCCGTGGCCCGGACCATTCGTCGGCGCGGATCGAACGGTTCCTCCAGCTGTGCGCCGAAGACAACCTGGTCGTGGCCCGCCCCTCGACGCCCGCCTCGTACTTCCACCTGCTGCGCCGCCAGGCGCTCGCGCCGGAGCGCCGGCCGCTGGTCGTGTTCACCCCGAAGAGCATGCTCCGGCTGAAGGCCGCCACCAGCTCCGTCGCGGACTTCACCGACGGCGCGTTCGCCCCGGTGCTCGACGAGCACCGCCCGCTGGACCGGGATCGGGTCGGCCGCGTGGTGCTCACCGCCGGCAAGCTGTACTACGACCTCCTCGCGCAGCTGGAAAAGACCGGCCGGACGGACGTCGCGCTGGTGCGCCTCGAGCAGTTCTACCCGCTGCCGCGGGCCGAGCTGGCGAAGACCTTCTCGGCCTACCCGGACGCGGAGTTCGTGTGGGCGCAGGAGGAGCCGAAGAACCAGGGCGCATGGACGTTCCTGCACAGCGAGCTCGAGCTCCCGGGCGGCAAGCGGCTGTCGGTGGCGTCCCGGCCCGCGTCGGCGTCGCCCGCCACCGGGTCGCACCACCGGCACCAGAAGGAGCAGAGCGAACTGGTCCGGCGGGTGCTCGGTGCCTGAGCTGCCCGAGGTCGAATTCGCTCGCTCGGTGATCGAGCGCGCGGCGCTGGGCCGGCTGATCACCGGCGTCGACGACTCCGACGGCTACGTGTGCCGGCCGCACCGGCCCGGGCATATCCGCGACGCGCTCGCCGGACGGCGGCTCGTGGCCGCGTACCGGCGGGGCAAGTCGATGTGGTGCGAAACCGGCGGCGGGCCGCTGCTCGGAGTCCACTTGGGAATGTCCGGGAAGATCGTGGTGGCGGATCCGGACGGCACCGAGGTCGACGGCGGCGACTACTGGGAGGGCCGGCGCGCGCCGGGGGACTACCGGTGGGCGCGCTTCACGGTGACGTTCGAAGACGGCGGCCGCCTGATGCTGGTCGACCCGCGGCGGCTGGGCCGGATCGTGCTCGATCCCGCGCTCGACGAGCTCGGCCCGGACGCCGCGACCATCAGCGCCGGTGCCTTTCGCGCCGCGGTCACCAAGGGAACCGCGACCGTCAAAGCCCGGCTGCTGGACCAGCGCGCCATCGCCGGGATCGGCAACCTGCTCGCGGACGAAATCCTGTGGCGAGCCCGCCTCCACCCGGCTCGCCCGGTCGACGAGCTCGACCGCGCGGACGTCGAGCGGCTCCTGCGCGCCACCCGGGGTGCGGTGTCCGCCGCGCTGGAGCACGGGGGAGTGCACACGCTCGACGTCATCCCGTTCCGCAAGCCCGGTGCGCGGTGCCCGCGCGACCACGCGCCGATGGTGCGGGGGAAGGCCGGCGGCCGCACCAGCTGGTGGTGCGGTGCCGAGCAACGGCTTTCCGGGTAGGCGGACCGGATCAGCGTGGCTGGTGCTTCATCGAAGCCGATTGAGCACTACAGTCGCTGAATGGAGCTGAGACAGGTCGAACACTTCCTCGCGGTGGCGCGGTGCGGGAGCTTCACCGCGGCGGCGCAGGAGGTGCACGTGGTGCAGTCGGCGCTGAGCGCGTCGATCCGCAAGCTCGAGGCCGAGCTGGGACTGCCGCTGTTCGAGCGCACGACGCGCCGGGTGGCGCTGACCGAGGCGGGCCGGGCGCTGCTGCCCATGGCGCACCGGATCCTCGCGGACGTCGTCGCCGCCCGGGGCGAGGTCGCGGCGCTGGCCGGGCTGGCGAGCGGACGCGTGTCGATCGGGACGATCCAGGCGCTGAGCGTGGTGGACCTGCCGGCCAAGCTCGGCGAATTCCGGGACCGCTACCCGGGTATCCGCATCCACGTTCGCGACGGCAAGGTCCCCGGGCTGGCGGCCGCCGTCGCGAGCGGTGAGCTCGACCTGGCGTTCCTCGCCGGCGACCAGCCCCTGTCCGCCGAGCTGACGGGGTTCCGGGAGTGGAGCCAGCAGCTCGTGCTGCTGAGCCACCCGGGCCACCGCCTCGCCCGCCGGCGGCGCGTCCGGCTCACCGAACTCGACGGCGAGCCGTTCGTCGAGTTCAGCGGCAGCGGCATCCAGACAATGGTCGCGCACCGCTTCGCCGACGCGGGAGTGCGCCAGAACCGGGTCTGCGAGGCCACGTACATGCCGCTGCTGGTCGAGCTGGTGGCGGCCGGCCTGGGGGTGTCGATCGTGCCGCAGCCCGTGGCGGACCGGTCCGGCCTGCCGTTCGCGCGCTTCGAACGGCCCGCCATCAGCCGCGCGATCCACCTCGCGGGCCGCGGCCCGCGGCCGGCGAACCCCGCGGCCCGGGCGTTGCTGGCGCACCTGCTGGCCTGAGGGGTCACCGGCCGTCGGAGGCGAACAGCAACCCACCTCCGACGAGCCCCAAGGCCACCGCCACGACGAGGAACCCGCCGAGCGCGGCGAACGCCGCCAGCACGAGCGCGCGGATGCCGAACTGGCGCTGCAGCCTGATGCGGTCGAAGGTTTCGGTGTCTGTCATGGATCGAGTCTGGGCGCGGGAAGGCAGCGAGTCCAACGCACAGTTCCGCTCGGATTCAGCTCCGGAACCGCTGAATGGTCAGTCTCCGGCCGGGTCAGGCGCCCGCTTCTTCGAGCCGGGCGACAAGGGCGTCCACCGGTACGGTGGCCAGTGCCACCCGGGTGTCGCTGCTGCCGTAGGGCAGCCAGAGCGTGCCGTCGTGGATCATTCCGCCGCACGAATACACCACGTTCGGGACGTAGCCTTCACGCTCGTCCTCGTCCGGCAGGAGCAGCGGCTCGGGCAACGTGCCCACGATCCGGGCCGGGTCGGCGAGGTCGAGCAGGAGCGCGCCGATCGCGTAGGTCCGCATCGGCCCGACGCCGTGGGTGAGCACCAGCCAGCCCGCCGGCGTTTCGAGCGGGGAGCCGCAGTTGCCGACCTGCAGCAGCTCCCAGGCCGCCGCCGGCCCGTGCAGCGGCACCTCGCCGGACCAGGAACGGCCGTCGGCCGAGGTCGCCAGGCTCATCGTTTCCCCGTCCCCGCGGCACAACGCGAGGTGCTTGCCGCCGACGAGGCGGGGGAACAGGGCCATTCCCTTGTTGCGGGCCGCCGGCCCGGTGAGGGCGAACGCGCTGAACGACGTCAGGTCGGCGCTTTCCAGCAGCCGTGGTGTCACGGTGGCGCCGTTGTACGCGGTGTAGGTGGCCCGATAGCCGCTCACGCCCGTGTCGTCGGTGAAGCGGACGAAGCGGGCGTCTTCCATGCCGTGGCTTTCGGACGCGCCGACCGGCCACAGCAGCCGTTGCGCGAGATCGGTTCCGGCGGGAAAGCGCACCGTGTAGCCGGCGGCGGCGAGCTCGCGGATGTGCTGGGTCGTGCCGGCCGCCCCGGCGCGTTCGAGCAGCCGCGGGTCGAGCGTCGCGAGCGCGTGGTCGAGGTCCTGCTGGCCGAAGGGATCGGGGAGGGTCGCGGTCACCGTGGCCGTGATCTCGTTGTCGCAGCCGTCGTGTTCCAGGGCGGCGCGCAGCCACGCGCGGCTCCAGGAGTCCGGTTCGCGCTCGCCCTTGCCCACCGGTCCGGTCCGCGGGTGCCACTCGGCGCGGGTCCCCGGCCCCAGGACACCGGTGGCGAAACCGATCGAGGAGATGTGCCCTTCGCCGATCCCGCGCAGGCTGAGGACCACCCGCACCTGCCCGGGCGACAGCCCGTCCTGCCGGGGGTGCGCCACCAGGGACGGGTTGCACAGCGCGGCCGCCTCGACCGCGTACTCGTGCGTGAAGTACGCGCCGAGGAGCAGCCGGCGCCGGGGGTCGAGAGAGCGGGGGTCGACGAGCCGGTGGCTCATGATCGACGCGTTGTGCTCGAGGACCGCGTGCAGATCCCGGTGGCGGCCGGAGAAACCGGCCAGTACCCGGTCCAATGTGGAACCGACCGAGCTGTCCGGGAGGCCGAGGACCCGCGTGATCAGCGCGCCCGCCCGCGACCGGGTCTCCGGTGCTTCCTCGCCCGGCACGAACAGCTTCGTCACGACCCGCGTGGGGTCGGGCCGGAACCCGGTCGCGTGCCGGGTCACCAGCCCCGCGCTCTCGCCGGTCACGCCGCACCGGCGCCGGTCAGCGCGCCGGCCCGCAGCCGCGGGAGCTGGAACGTCGCGAGCATCGCCAGCATCGATTCGGCACCCTGGTTGCGGTTGACGCCGTCGGCGCGGAGCCCGTCGCCGCAGCCACCGGTGTCCCGGTCCAGGAGCGGCGCGCCGGCGTCGTTGGCGCCCAGGAACCAGGCGCGGGCCAGCTCCACGGCGGCCGCCCAGCGGGGGTCGCCGGTGACGGCGTGGGCCCGCGCGCAGGCCGTCGCGAGCGCGGCCACCTCGATCGGCTGCTGGTCGAACCCCGGCGCCGACTGGTGGCGGGCCCGGCCGCCGGCGGGTACCACCGACAGCTTGCCGTCCAGGGTCTGCCGGTCCACCAGCCAGTCCAGGACCCGCAGGCCGTCGGCGAGCGCGCCCGGATCGGGCAGCAGCGCGCCGGCCGCGACCAGGACCTCGCCGACCGCGGCGTTGGCGTACTCCAGCCGGGGCTCGGGCCAAGGCCAGTCCTCGCCGGGCGGCACCGGCCCGATCGCCGTGACGGCGCCGCCGAGCAGCGCCCGCGCCGGCTCGTCCGCCGGGAACCGGGTCAGCACCTCGGCGGCGCCCAGCGCGGCGAACACCATCGCGCGCAGGTCCGGGGACCGGCGGCGGGCTCCCGCGTCGAACAGCAGCCGGGCTTCGGCGCGCAGCCACGCGCGGCCGGCGTGCGCGGCCGTGCTGCCGAGGCCCCAGAGCGCGCGGCCCCACCAGTCGCCGAGGCCGGGGGAGTCCTGCCAGCCGCGGTCGTAGCCGAGCCGGTTGCGGAAGCGGCCGTCTTCGTGGGCGTGCGCGGTGAAGGCGAAGAGCGTTTCCTGCACCCGGGACAGCCGGGGGGTCAGGTCCTGTTCGCGGCTCAGCAGCACCAGGCCGCGAGCGGCGTCGTCGAGGCAGTACCCGTGCTCGCGCCGCGGGATGGCCCCGCAGGCGTGCTCGAAGAGCCCGACGTCGTCGGACATGCGCAGCAGGTGACGGTCGTCCAGCATCACGCCACGACCCGCGTCCCGGCGGACACGAGCTCGGCGCCGAGCCGGCTGTACTGCGTGGCCACCGACGCCCAGCCGAGGCTGCGGGCGGCGATCCCGGCGGCCGCGGCCATCCGGCCCGCCGCGGCCCGGTCGGTGAGGATCTCCTGGAGCGCGTCCGCGATGGCCGCCGGGTCCCGGTGGTCCACGAGCAGTCCCGCACCCCCGGAGAGCAGCTCGACGGCGTGCGGGAAGCGGGTCGCCACGACCGGCGTCCGCGAGGTGACGGCTTCGATGAGCACCCCGGAGGTGACCTGGTCGCGGGAGTCGTAGGGCAGGAGGACCACTTCCGCGTGGGTCACCAGGCGCCGCAGCGACGCGGCGGCGAGGTAGCGGGAGTCGAACCGGACCCGGTCCTGCACGCCGAGCCGCTCGGTCCGCAGCTGCAGCGACCGGCGGTAGCTTTCCCCTTGCTGCGCTTGGACTTTCGGGTGGGTGCGGCCGGCGACCAGGTAGCGCGGCTCCGGCCACTGCGCGGGGAGCAGGGCCATCGCGTCGATGCCCCATTCGATGCCCTTGCCGGGGCCGAGCAGGCCCCACGTCAGGATCTGGCGGTGCTGGCTGTGGTGCGGCACCGCCGCCGCGCCGCCGTTGTCGGGGGCGCCGTGCGGGATCACCACGAGCCGGCCGGCGGGGACGTCGTAGCCGGCGACGAGCCGGGCGCGCGCGGCCTCGCTCATCACGACGACCGCGGCCGCGGCGGCGAGCACGCCGTCGAGGACTTCGCGCTGGTGCGGGGTCGGCGTGGTGAGGACGGTGTGCAGCACGACGATCGCGGGCACGCTCAGCAGTTCCAGGACGCGCAGGACGTCTTCGCCGTCGGCGCCGCCGTAGATGCCGTATTCGTGCTGCACGATCGCCACGTCGTCCCGGTCGAGCAGGGCCGCCGCCGCGCGCCAGCTCTCCGGCGAGCCGGCGACCAGGTCCCCGACCACCTCGGGGCGGCCGCCGGGCTCCGTGGACTCGACCGCGCGGACCACCCCGCCCGCGGATCCCGGCGGCAGCGCGGCGCGCAGCGAGGCGGTGAACGACGCGAGGCCGCACAGCGTGGGCGGATAGGTACTCAGGGAACCGAACGTGATCACACGGGCCCTTCGGATCGGCGGTGTTCTCGTCGAGGCCGACTGTGTTCCCCGGCGGCGGCCCGGG
The DNA here is from genome assembly GCF_040650695.1 of Amycolatopsis sp. NPDC048633. Classification (NCBI taxonomy): domain Bacteria; kingdom Bacillati; phylum Actinomycetota; class Actinomycetes; order Pseudonocardiales; family Pseudonocardiaceae; genus Amycolatopsis; species Amycolatopsis sp. NPDC048633. The sequence goes on along the minus strand of NZ_JBEZHS010000005.1, from coordinate 63,651 downwards.
CCTAGAGTCGTGCGACCTCACTTCCGAGGGCCTTCGGCGGGTGGGAAGGCGGCGTTGCCTCGCACGCCAACGCCAACGCCGCCGCCGCGCGACGGCAGAGGTCCGGCGCTTCAGTCCGCGGCCGGCGCCTCCGGCCGGACCACGAGCACCGGGCAGCCGGCGTGCTGCACGAGCGCCTGGCCGGTCGAGCCGAGCAGCATCCCGGCGAACCCGCCGCGCCCGCGGCTGCCCACCACGACCAGCTGGGCCTTCTCCGCGGCTTCGAGCAAAGCGAGCCGGGGGCGGTCGCGGCGCAGGACCCGGCGGATTTCGACGTCCGGGTACTTCTCCTGCCAGCCCGCCAGCCGCTGCGCGAGCAGCCGTTCCTCGTCGTCGGCCATCGACTCCCACTGCGGGATGAGCCGGACGGTGCCGTAGAAGTCTTCGTAGGTGACGTCCGTCCAGGCGTGTACCGCGACGAGGGGCACACCGCGCGCCGACGCTTCCTCGAACGCCGCGGCGTTCGCCGCTTCGCTCGCCGGGCTCCCGTCGAGCCCGACCACCACCGGGCCCGACTCCGGGACGTGGGCCGCGCCGTGCCGGCCCCGGATCACCGCCACCGGCGAGTGCGCGTGGCTCACGAGGGTGGCCGGGGTGGTGCCGAGGAGCATCCCGGCGAAGCCGCCCGAGCCGGTCGCGCCGACGACGACCATCCGGGCCCGCCGCGAACGCTCGATGAGCAGCGGCGCCGGAGTTCCGGTCAGCGTCTCCGTCGTGACCACCAGGTCTTCGTCGATCGACGTCGCCACCTTCCGGGAGACGGCGACGACCCGGTCGCCTTCCTGGCGGACCGCGTCGATCAGGACGTCGATGCCCGCCATGCCTTCGCCGTAGCCGAGCGCGGCGATCTGCAGGCCGTGCACGATGTCGAGGCCGAGGCGACGGGAGGAGGCCAGCCGGGCCGCCCACGACACCGCCGTCACCGACGCGGCCGAGCCATCGACGCCCACCACGATCGTCCGGTTCCGGTCGGTCATCGTGTCTCCCCGTTTCCCGTGGTCCGCGACCGGACCACCGCGACCGGGCACGGCGAGTGCACGATCAGCGCCTGGCTGGTCGAGCCGAGCAACATTCCGGTGAAGCCGCCGCGGCCCCGGCAGCCGACCACGATCAGCTGCGCGTGCTCCGCGCGTTCGAGCAACGTCCGGACCGGGCGCCCGCGGGTCACGTCGAGGTCGATCGGCAGGTCCGGGAACTTGTCCCGCCACGGCCTGAGCTGGTCGGTGAGCTTCGCGCGTTCGGCCTGGTCGATTTCGGTGGCGTCGTCCTGCAACGGATGGGGCCGGAGCACTCCGTCGGCGACGAGGTCGCTCCAGGTGTGCACCACGGTCAGCCCGACGCCTCTCAGCCGCGCGCCTTCACAGGCGAACGCCAGTGCGCCGTCGCTGTCGGACGATCCGTCCGTGCCGACGAGCACGGGGCCCGCGACCGGCGGCGGATCCTGGGGGCGCCGGCCGCGCACCACCACGACCGGGCACTGCGCGTGGGCGACCACGGAAACGGCCGTCGAGCCGACGAGCATCCCGGTGAAGCCGCCGAGCCCGCGGGACCCGAGCACCACCAGGTCCGCGTGCCGAGACTCCTGGATGAGGGCGGTGACCGGGCTCCACTCCCGTGCGGCCACGTCGATTTCGAGGCCGGGAGACTCCGCGAGCGCCGCCGTCCGCGCTTCGGCCAGCCAGCCTTCGGCGCACTCGGCCAGCCCGGCGCGCACCTGTTCGCGGGTTCCGACGGCGATCGGGGCGCGCACCTGCGGCAACGCGTAGACCTGCACCAGCCGCAGCGGACGGCCGCGCCGGAGCGCCTCGGTGCCGGCCCAGACCGCCGCGCGCACCGCCGACGACGAGCCGTCGACCCCGGCGACGACGGCACCGTTGCCGTGGGATGCCTCCCGGTCGTCGAGAGGTGCCGGCCAGACCCGGCCCGGATTCCCGGGTGGCGCCGTCACGACGCGCTCCCGGCGACGGCCGCGGCGGCCAGGGTCACGCCGATCTCGTGGCCCCAGGCCCGGATCAGCGGCCGGTCGGTCGTCCCCTCGAACACCCGGTGGTCGCGGGCCGCCAGCTGCCGGACGAGCTCACGGGCCGGCTCGTTCCGCTCGTCCAGCGGACCGTGGGAGAACAGCCAGACCGGAAGCCACCGCAGACCGTCCGAAAAGGACTCGGCGAACGTCCGTGCCGGGTCGAGCCACTGCCCCCGGTGCACGGAGCTGCCGAGGACGACCGCATCGAACCCCTCGAGCGAGTGGATGAGCCCGACGTCGCGCACCTCGACCTCGGGCGCCACTCCGGCGCCGGTCAGCGCGGAGCCGAGCGACGTGGCGAGGTGTTCGGCGATTTCCCGGGTGGCGCCGTGCCGGGTGGCCACCGCGACGAGGATTCTCATGGGGCCAGCCTCGCGCGGCCGCGGCTTCGGGAGCAGAGGCCAACGACCTCGACGCACCGGCGAAAGTCCCCGCCACCCCGCTCAGTGGACGACGGCGACCGGGCAGGTGGCGTGCGCGAGCAGGTCGTTGCCCGTCGACCCCAGCAGCGCGCCGGCGACCGGGCCGCGGCCGCGGCTGCCGACCACGATCAGCTGGGCGCCGGGCGTGACCCCCATGAGCGCGCGAGCCGGCTCGCGGTCTTCGACGACGAGCGTCGTGATCTCCAGCTCCGGGTGCTTCCGTGACCGGCCGGCGACCAGCTCCTCGAGGTCGCGCCGGTCCTCGGCCTGCTGGTCGGCGAAGGAGGGTTCGATGCTGGGTGCCCGCCGGCGGCCGGCGTGCGCCACGACCAGCGGTACGCCGCGCGAGGCCGCCTCGCCGGCCGCGAAGTTCAGCGCTTCCTCGCTCACCGGTGCGGAGTCCACGCCGACCACGACCGGGCCCCTCGGGTCGGCGTGGCCGCGGAACACGACCACCGGGCACTTCGCGGCCGCGGCGACCCGGAGGGCGACCGAACCGGCCAGGGCGCCCCGCAGGCCGCCGAGGCCGTGCGAACCGAGCACGATCAGGGGCGCGGTCACGGAGTCGGCGAGCAGCAGGTCGACGGCGAGCCCGAGCCGCACGTCGGTGGTGACCTCGAGGCCCGGTGCCGCGGTGCGGGCGATCTTCTCCGCGTGGCGCATCCGCCGGGTCACGTGGTCGGGCAGGAACTCGGACCCGTCGCCCGGATCGACCACGCAGGCGTGGAGCAACCGCAGGTCCGTGCCGCGCCGGGCCGCTTCGTGCGCGGCCCACCGGACCGCGCGCAGCGACTCCTCCGAGGTGTCCACCCCGACGATCACCGCGGCCTTCGCCTGTTCGGCCATCGCCGCCTCCTGCCCTCCGCCGCCGCCCGGACGGCGACCCCTTCCAGCATGTCCTCCGGCGCGCCCGCGCGGCAGGGTAGGAAGACCTCTCGGCGCGGGACCAAATCGGGGAGGGCGAATCGAGGTGTGGGAGTCGGGCTGAACGATCACGGGCAGCGGTATGCTCGCGAGGACAGCGCCGAAGTGCCCAGTCCCCGCTCTTGCGACGACCGACAGCCGATGACCGGACGTCCATGAAGCTCAGCGCGCTGACCATCCGCCTTGGCCCCGGCTTCGCACCGGAACCGGTGGTACCGCTCATGTTCGGCCCCCACGGGACACCGCCGCTGCCGTCGGGCCTGAAGTTGTCGGAGGAGCTGATCGGGCGCACCGCGATCCTGGCGCTGGAGGGCGAGTTCGACCTCTACACCGCACCCGAGGTCGACCGGGCCGTCGACCTGACCCTGCGCCGGTTCCCGCGGCGGCTCGTGGTGGACCTTTCGCAGGTCGGCTTCCTGAATTCCGCGGGACTCGAAGTGCTGGCCGCCTGCCACCGGCAGACCGATCTGCGCGTCGTGGCGACGACGCGGTCCACGTGGCGGCCGTTGCGGATCGCCGGGCTGCACGAGGTCCTGGCCATCCACACCTCGCGCGCGGCCGCCATCGCGGCGCCCGAGCCGGGCGAGCCGACCCCTCAGACGGGGTTGTCCGCGGAAGACAAAGCGGTGTAGGCGACGTCCTGCCCCGCGCGCTCCCAGATCAGGTCGGGGCAGTGCAGGCCCTCGGCGGAAAGCCGCCGCTTGAGGACCTTGAACGTCGACGTCCGCGGCAGTTCGCGGACCGTGCGCACGTACTGGGGCACCTGCTTGGGCCCGAGATCGGGCTGGGCAGCGAGGAAGTGGCCGAAGTCGGCGGGGTCCAGGGGGGTGCCGCCGGTGACGATGGCGGCCATCACCCGGTCTCCGGTCACCGGGTCCGGCACCGCGTAGACGGCCGTGTCGGTGATCGCGGGGTGGCGCAGCAGGATCCGCTCGATCGGCGCCGTGCCCAGGTTCTCCCCGTCGACGCGGAGCCAGTCGCCGAGCCGCCCGGCGAAGTAGCAGAATCCGTCGGTGTCGGCGTAGGCGAGGTCACCGGTGTGGAACCGGCCGTCGCGCAGCCGTTCCGCGTCGGCTTCGGGGTCGCGGTAGTACCCGGCGAACCAGCCGGCGCCCGCGGTGTTGACCAGTTCGCCGACGGCTTCCTCGGCGTTGACCAGCCGGCCGTCGGGGTCGAACTCGGCCGGGGGGCACGGACGGCCGGTGAGCGGGTGCAGGATGGCGACGTCTTCGGTCGGCCTGCCGAGTGAGCCGGGCGGCGTGTCCTCGGTGCGGGCGAAACCCACTCCGCCCTCGGTGGAGCCGAACGCGTCGATGACCTTGCAGCCGAAGCGGGTCTCGAACGCGGTCAGGTCGGCGCTCGCTCCTTCGTTCCCGTAGACGAGACGCAGGGAGTTGTCCGCGTCGTCCGGCCGCGGGGGAGAGGCGAGGACGTAGGACAGGGGCTTGCCGACGTAGTTCGCGTAGGTCGCGCCGAACTTCCGCACGTCGGGCAAGAACCCGGAAGCGGAGAACCGGCGGCGCAGGGCGATGCCCGCGCCGGCCGCGAGCCCGACCGCCCAGCCGGCCATGATGGCGTTGGAGTGGAACATCGGCATCGTGACGTAGACCGTGTCCGATGTGGACAGCCCGAAGCGCTGGGCGAGCATCGCGCCCGGGAACGCGATCTTGCCGTGGGTGCAGCGCACGGCCTTCGGGTCGCCGCTGGTGCCGGAGGTGAAGATCAGCATGAGCAGGTCGTCCGCCGACGCGGGGACGGGATCGATCGGCTCGGTCGCCGGCGCCCACGACTCCAGGTCCCGCACGCCGATCCCGCCGAGGTCCAGTCCGTCCAGCAGGGGCCGGTACTTCCGCTCGGTGAGGACGAACTGGCAGTCGGCGAGCCGGATGTCCCGCGCTAGTGCTTCACCACGCCGGGTGGGGTTGAGCCCGACCAGCACCGCCCCGGCGAACGCGCAGGCGCCCAAGAGGACGGAGAACGCCGGCACGTTGTCGGCCAGGATGCCGACGTGCGGGGGATCGCCGCGGCGCAACGTCGCCCGCAGGTCGGCCGCGCCGCGGGCCGACGCCTCGACGTGCTCGGCCCAGGTGTACGTCTCGTCCTCGAACCGCAGGCCCGGACGCTCGTCCCCGGCACGGGCCAGCAGCAGCTCGGTCACCGTCGGGACGCTCATCCGCGCACCTCCCGGCACCGGCGGTCAGAAGTGGAACAGGTTCTACTTCTACCACGGTGCCGGTCGCGGAGTCCACCGCGCGCTGTGCGGTTCGGTCAGCGGCGGCCGGTGGCCAGGATGACGAGGAACTGCCCGGCGCCCGGCTCGACGTCGGCCGTCACCGGCAGCCCCGGTACCAGCCGGGAGAACCGGTCCACGAGCCAGTCCGCCGCGTCCTGGGCATCCTGTTCAGTAGGACAGCGGGCCACCATCTCGCGGCCCCCCTTGCGCTCGAGCCGGCCGGCCACGGTGATGAGCGGTGCGGGTTCCGCCACGTGCAGGCGGTCCGGCCAGGCGATGACCACCTTGACCGCGCCCTTGCGGGTGTTGCACCCGCGGTGCGCGAGCCGCTCGGCGACCTTGGCCTTGCGGTCGGCGGTCCGGCTGTCGACGCTGGGCCCCCGCGAGTCGTTCACCGACATGCCGGGGTCGACCGGTTCGTCGCACACCCAGCACCGCCAGCCGTCGCGCTCGGCCACGTCATCGAGGAGGCTCATCCGAGCAAACTAGCCTGCGCGGCCGCCGCCCCGCGCACCGCACCGGAACACCCGCGCCCCTCCGCGAGTTGAGGGGGGCATGAGTCAACTCGTGGACCGCACGATCACCGCCCTTCGCGCCGAGCACGACGGGCTCGCCGGCCTCGTCCGCACCCTCACCGACGATCAGCTGGCCGCTCCCAGCGGTGCCTCGGAATGGACCGTCGCGCAGGCACTTTCCCACCTCGGCAGCGGCGCCGAGATCGGTCGCGCACCGATCGCCCGGGCCGCCGGAGAGACCGTGGAAGCCGAAGACAACCCGACGATCTGGGCCCGCTGGGACGGGTCCACGCCGCGAGCGCAGGCCGAAGGCTTCCTCGAGCACAACGGCCGGTGGCTCGAACTGGTCGAAGCGCTCACGCCCGAGCAGCGGTCCTCGCTGACCGTCGACCTCGGCTTCCTGCCGGAGCCGGTCCCGCTGCTGACCGCCCTGGGCATGCGGCTCAGCGAGGTGGCCAACCACTCGTGGGACGTGCGGGTGGCCTTCGACCCGGACACCGGGGTGGACGCCGGCTCGGCCGAGGTCCTGCTCGACCTCCTGGCCGGGCCCGTGGGCTTCATGCTGAGCTTCCTGGCGAAGCCGGCCGAGCTCGCGAACCCGGTGTCGGTCGCGGTCCCCGGCGGCGGACTGGTGATCGACGACGCGGTGACCGTGGTGGACCACCTCGAGTCGCCGTCGGCGACGTTCGACGGGCCGGCGGAGGCGTTCGTGCGGCTGGTCAGCGGCCGGCTGAAGGCGCCGTACGACAAGAGCGTCATCGTCGAGGGCAGCGTCACGCTCGACGACCTGCGCCGGGTGTTCCCCGGCTTCTGACGGGTCCGGCGGGAAGGGTTTTCCTCGGCAGCAAGGCGAAAAGTCGCCACCGGCCGCCGGGGCGGGGACGCGCTGCCCCGCCCCGGCGCGCCACCCCTAAGGGGCTCGTGAACCGGCCACGGCGGCCGGTAGACATATCGGACGAACCCGTCCCGAGCCCCGAACGAGGAGAACACCATGGCCCCACGTCGGCCGGCCGCCCGCGGCCTGCTCCTCGCTTTGGTCGTACTCCTCCTGGGGCCGGTTCCGGGCGTCCAAGCGGCGACGGGCCAGCGGTACACCGCAGCCGGTCTGCACCGGCCGGTCGAGATGCTCGTCGACACCTGGGGCGTGCCGCACATCTACGCGGCCGACACCAGTGACCTCTTCTTCGCCCAGGGCTTCAACATCGCCCGGGACCGGCTGTTCCAGGTCGACACCTGGCGCCGCCGCGGCCTCGGGCAGCTCAGCGAGGTGCTCGGCTCGTCCTACGTGGAGCAGGACCGGGCCGCCCGGCTGTTCCTCTACCGCGGCGACATGGACGCCGAGTGGGCGTCCTACGGCCCGGAGGGCAGGCTCGCCGCCACCCGGTTCGCCGAGGGCATCAACTCCTACGTCGACTGGCTGGCCCGCAACCCCGCCGCGGTCCCGCCGGAGTTCGTCAAGCTCGGCTACCAGCCCGCGCACTGGAGCCCGCAGGACGTGGTGCGGATCCGCACGCACGCCATCGGGGAGAACCTGATGTGGGAGGTCGCCCGCGCGAAGCTGGTCTGCCTGGCCGGCCCCGGCGCGAGCCGCTACCTGCGCTCCCTCCACCCGGACCACGAAGCGGCGGTCCCCGCCGGGCTCGACCCCTGCGCGGTGCCGGACGACGTGCTCAAGGTGTACGACCTGGCGACCGCCGCGGTGAACTTCACCGGTAGCGGGTTCCGGACCGAGACCAAGGACATCGCCGACGCCACCGCGGGCAGCAACGCCTGGGCGATCGGGCCGGGCCGGACGGCGTCGGGCCGGCCGATCCTGGCCAACGACCCGCACCGCGGCGCGGACGCCCTGCCCTCGGGCCGGTACGTCGCGCAGCTGTCGGCGCCCGGGCTGAACCTCGCCGGCGCGGGTGAGCCGTGGAACCCGGGGATCGCCATCGGGCACAACGAGAACATCGCGTTCGGCCTGACCAACCTGCCGATCGACCAGACCGACCTCTACGTCTACGACCTCGACCCGAACGACCCCACGCGCTACCGCTACGGCACCGGCTGGGAGCGGATGACCACGGTCACCGAGCCCATCCCGGTCCGCGGGGGCACGTCGGCCGCCGGGAAGCTGTCCTTCACCCGGCACGGCCCGGTCGTCAAGGTCGACGAGGCGGCGCACCGGGCGTACGCGGTCCGCACGGCGTGGACGCAGCCGGGCGCCAGCGCGTACCTGGGCAGCCTGAACTACCAGCGGGCCGCGAACTTCCGCGAGTTCACCGCGGGCATGCGCACCTGGGGCACGCCGGGCTCGAACCTCGCCTACGCCGACGTGCGCGGCAACATCGGCTACGTCCCGGCGGGGCTGACGCCGCGCCGCACCGGCGCCGGCTACGACGGCCTGCTGCCCGTCCCCGGTGACGGGCGCTACGACTGGAACGGCTTCTACGCCAACAGCGAGCTGCCGGGCCAGTACAACCCGCCGTCGGGGTACTTCGCCTCGGCCAACGACTTCAACATCCCGCCGGGCCACCCGGTGGTGTCCAACTACGAATGGCAGCTGCCCTACCGCAAGCAGCGCATCGACGAGCTGATCGAGTCCCACCCGGGCGCAACCGTCGCCGATTCGCTCGCGCTGCAGAAGGACGAGAAGTCGCTGGCGGCCACGCAGCTCGTCGAGTTCGTGCGGGGACTGTCCTCGACGGACCCGGACACGGCGAAGGCACTGGAGCTGCTTCGCGGCTGGGACGGCGTCGCGTCGGCGGATTCGCCGGCGGCCGCGCTGTACGAGACGTGGATCATGAAGTACCTGCACTACGTGTGGGCGCACGCGGTGCTGCCGCAGGCCGCGGCGGACGCGCTGGTGCGCACCATCAACCCCGACTTCAGCCTGATCATCGCGTCCTTCCGGGACCCGGTGGGGTGGCTCGGGCCGGACGGCGCGGCGGTGCGCGACAAGCTGATCCTGGACTCGCTGCCGGTGGCGTTCCGCGACGTCGCGGCCCAGCTCGGCGCCGACCCGTCGACGTGGCACTGGGGCACGTTGCACCACAACGAGTTCAAGCACCCGCTGGGCGGCCCGAACGTCGGCCCGACCCCGATCGGCGGCGACTACCACACGATCCACCCGTCGTTCTTCCACCCGCTGACCTACGCCCAGATCATCGGGGCGACGTTCAAGATGGCCCTGGACGTCGGCAACTGGAACGGTTCGGCCGCGATCAACGCGCCCGGGCAGTCCGGCGACCCGCGCAGCCCGCACTACCGCGACCTCAACGGTCTCTGGGCCTCGGGCGGTTCGTTCCCGCTGCTCTACAGCCGCAGCGAGGTCGAACGGAACCTCGACGTCCGGATCCGGCTGGAGCCGGCCGGGTGGTGAGGCTCAGAAAAGGCGGGCCGCGACGTCGTGGAACCGCCGCCGCACCTCGGTGATGGCTGTCGAGGTGCGGGCCGGGTGGACGCGGTTGGTCAGCAGGACGTAGTACCGGCCGCGGCCCGGCTCCACCCAGAGGCTCGTGCCGGTGAACCCGGTGTGCCCGTACGAGTCCGGCTCGAGCGCGACGCCCACCGGGGAGCCGGGCACGTCGAGCCCCTGCCACGCGAGGCCGCGGTGCAGGCCGGTCGTGTGGTTGGCGATCATCTCGGCGTGCGTGGCCGGTTTCAGCAGCGGTGCCGCGCCGCCGGCCAGGACCCGGCCCAGGCGTTCGACGTCGGCCAGCGGGGCGAACAGCCCGGCGTGGCCGCAGATCCCGCCCAGCACCACCGCGTTCTCGTCGTGCACCTGCCCGGTCACCACGTGGCCGCGCCAGCCGCAGTCTTCGGTCGCCACCGCGTCGGGCACCGGGCCGAACCCGGTGGCGGGCAGGCCCGCCGGGGTCGTCACGTACTCGGCGACCAGGGCGTCCAGCGGCGTTCCGGTGGCCGCCGACGCGATGAGGCCCAGCAGGATGAAGCCCTGGGACGAGTACTCCACCCGGCTGCCGGGCGCGACGGGCAGGGGCGTCGTCCGGATCGCTTCGAGGAGTGACTCGGCTGTGCCGTGCGTGCGCCACAGCGGCGTGCCGCCCGGCAGGCCCGAGGTGTGGGTGAGCAGCTGCCGCACCGTGATCGACGCCTTGTCGGTGCCCGCGTAGGACGGCAGGTGGCGGGGGAGCGGGTCGTCGAGGGACAGCGCGCCGCGCTCGGCCAGGGCCGCCACCACGATGCCCACCACCGGCTTGGTCACCGACGCGAGGTCCCAGCGGCTCGCCTCGACGGCGGGCGGACCGTCCCACCAGCGCGTGCCCAGGACACCCCGGGAGAGGGCACCGTCCGCGGTGCCGACCGACCACGCGGCCGCCGAGAACACCCGCTCTTCGCGGGCCTGCGCGAGGAGTTCAGCGAGCATCGACGGCTCGCAGGGTCGTCCCGGCGAGCACCGCCGAGAGCCGGTTGGCCGCCTCGGCGACGAGCGGGCCCAGGACGTCGAAACTCGACGGCTGCAGCGTGAACGTCAGCCCCGACACGCTCACCGCGCCGACGACCGCGCCCTCGGCGTCCAGCACCGGGGCGCCGAGGCAGCGCACGTGCGCTTCGAACTGCTCGTCGTCGACGACGTAGCCCGCACTGTCCACAGTGGTCAATTCCTGCCGGATCGCGGCCGGGTCGGTCAGGGTCTTGGCCGTGCGCGCGGCGAGCGGCGCGGTCAGCACTTCGTCGACCTCGGCCTCGGGCAGGCGCGAGAGGATCGCGCGGCCCACCGCGGTGCAGTACAGCGGCACCTCGCCGCCCGGCCGGGTGTTGAGCCGGTACGCCTGGTCCGGCTCGAGCTTCTCGACGTACACCGCGCGGTCCGCGTGGCGGATGGCGTAGTGCACCGTGTGCCCGCTGCGCCGCTGCAGGTCCGCCAGCACGGGCCGCAACGGCCGCGTGCTGGTCAGCGCCGCCGCCGAAAGACCCAGCAGCCGCGGTCCGACGGTGTAGCGCCCGCTGCCCGCGCCCACCGCGTACCCGGCCTCCGTGAACGTCTGCAGCATCCGGTGCGCGGTCGGTTTCGGCAGGTCACAGGCCTGTGCGAGGTCCGCGAGCCGGTGCGGTCCACCTGGGCCCGCCAGAGTCGCGAGCACCTCGAGGGCCTTCTCGACCGCACCGCGGGAGCTTGCGGGCGAAGTGTTGACAGCGTTGTTCACGCGGCCTAGCTTAGCGCAACAACGTTCCGTCTGATGGAACGTTGTTTCACAGGACGGAAGAAAGGTGGTGACCGTGGCCCGTCCCCGCCTGTCGCGCCGCGACGCCCTCCGGCTCGGCGGCCTCGCGCTCCCGGCGCTGGCCCTGCCCGGCCTGCTGTCCGCGTGCGGCAGCGCCTCGGGCGCCACCGGCGCCGTGCTGCGCGTCGCCCAGTCGTCGGACCCCAAGACGCTCGACCCGCAGAAGCAGGGCGACCTGACCTCGATGAACGTGCTGACGAACCTGTTCGACACGCTCACCACGCGCGGCCCGGACAACCAGCTCGCGCCCGGTCTCGCGCTGTCGTGGTCCTCGCCCGACCCGCTGACCTGGCGGTTCAAGCTCCGGCCCGGCGTGAAGTTCCACAACGGGGAGCCGTGCGACGCCAACGCCGTCGCGTTCAGCATCAACCGGCTGCTCGACCCCGCCACCAAATCGCCGATCGTCGAGCTGCGCTACGTGAAGCAGGCCGTCGTGGTCGACGCGGCCACCGTGGACCTGCGCTGCAGCGCCCCGGACCCGATCATCCCGGCCAAGGTTTCGCTGTTCGGTGGGGTCGCCGTGCCGCCGAACTACCTCAAGCAGGTCGGTTCGGCCGGCTTCGCGAAGCACCCGGTCGGCACCGGGCCGTTCACCTTCGGGGAGTTCCAGCGCGACCACCAGCTGCGGATGCGCGCGAACCTCGCGTACTGGGGTGGCAAACCGGCCTACGACGAGCTGGTGTTCCTGCCGATGCCCGACCCGTCCTCGGCGCTGGCCTCGCTGCAGAGCGACGAGGTCGACATCGTCGCCGGGCTCACCCCCGACGCCGCGCTGCAGCTCAAGGGCTACACCGGCGTCTCCATCCGGAACTACCCGGGCATCCGCACTTCGTACCTCTCGCTCGACACCACCGCCGGCCCGCTGCGCGACGTCCGGGTCCGGCGGGCGCTCAACCACGCCGTGGACGTGCCGCTGCTGATCAAGGCCGTGCTCGACGGCAAGGCGCGCGAGGTGCCGACCATGTTCCCGCGCGAGTCGTTCGGGTTCGATCCGGCGATCGCGCCCTTCACCCGCGACGTCGGGCTGGCGAAACAGCTGCTCGCCGAGGCCGGTTTCCCGGACGGGTTCGACACCTCGATCACCGCGCGGACCGACGACTCGAACCTCGCCGAAGCCATCTCCGGGCTGCTGGCCCGCGCCGGGGTCCGGGCCCGGGTGGACCTGGTCGACCCGGGCACCTACACGACCCGGCTCACGTCGTCGAACCGCAGCGCGCTCGGCCCGATCTACCTCGCCGCCAGCACCGGCTGGACGCTCGACGCCGAAAGCCTCGTGCAGTCCAACGTCCGCCACGACCGGCGGCAGAGCCGGTGGACCGACCCCGAAGCCGACCGGCTCGTCGACGCCGAAGAGCAGTCGCTCGTGCCCGCCGACCGGCAACGGGCCTTCACCGGGCTCCAGCAACTTCTCAAGCAGGAGGCGCCGTTCGTGTTCCTCTTCCAGATCGACAACGTCTACGCCGTCAACACACGTCCACAGTGGACTCCCGGTGTGGTGGGCGTGCTCGGCATGGCGAAGGCGACGGTGACCCCGTGACCGCGCCCACCGTCGCCGTGGCCCGCCCGGCCGCCCCGGGCAGCGGGGTGGCGCGCGTGGTCGTCACCAAGGTGCTGACCGCGATCGTGGTGCTGTTCTTCGTGGCCACGGCGGCGTTCCTGCTGGTCCGGCTCTCCGGCGACCCCGTGAAGCTCATCCTGCCGCCCGACGCCACCGCGCAGCAGGAGGCCACGCTGCGCGCGAGCCTCGGGCTGGACCGGCCGCTGCTCACGCAGTACCTCGACTACCTCGGCGGCCTGCCCCGCCTGCACCTCGGCACCTCGCTCGTCTACGACCAGCCGGTCTCGGAAGTCCTGTTCTCCCGCGTCCCCGCGACGCTGGAGCTGGCCGGCGCCGCGCTCCTCGTGGCCCTGGTGATCGCCGTCCCGGCCGGCACGTTCGCGGCGATGCGCCGTGGCCGCGCGGGGGACACCGGCGTGATGACGGGGGTCCTCGTCGGGCAGTCGACCCCCGCGTTCTGGGTCGGGATCCTGCTGATCCTCATCTTCGCCGTGCAGCTGCAGGTGCTGCCCGCGTCCGGCTACGGCGGGTTCGCCCACCTCGTGCTGCCGGCCATCACGCTGGCGGTGTACTCGGTGGCGGTGATCGCCCGGCTGCTGCGCAGTTCCCTGGTGGACGTGCTCGGCTCCGACTACATCCGCACCGCGCGCGCCAAGGGGCTCAGCACCGCCGGCGTCGTGCTGGGCCACGGCCTGCGCAACGCCGCGCTGCCCGTCGTCACGGTCGTCGGCCTGGAGGTCGGCAGCCTGCTCGGCGGCGCGATCCTCACCGAGCAGGTGTTCTCCTGGCCCGGTCTCGGCCGGCTCACCGTCGAGGCGATCCAGAACCGCGACTTCCCCGTGGTGCAGGCCGCGGTGCTGTTCTTCGCGGCGACGTTCGTCGTGGTGAACCTGCTCGTCGACCTGTCCTACACGATTCTCGACCCGAGGGTGCGGGTGACCGCGTGACCGCCATCGCTGTTTCCCCGGCCCGCCCCAGCGTGGTGCGCGCCGTGCTGCGCAACAAGCTCGGCGTCGTCGCCGTGACCGTGCTGGGGCTGATGATCCTCGTCGCCCTGCTCGCCCCGCTGATCGCGCCGTATGACCCGGGCGCGCAGGACCTGCTGGTGCGGCTGCACCCGCCCGCGTGGGCGACCGGAGGCGACTCGGCGCACCTGCTCGGCACCGACCAGCTGGGCCGCGACATCCTCTCCCGGCTCTGTTACGGCGCCCGCGTCTCGCTGCTCGTCGGCGCGTGCGCGGCGCTGCTGGCCGGCGTGGTCGGCGCGGTGATCGGCCTGGTCGCCGGGTTCCTCGGCGGCTGGTTCGACCGGATCCTGATGCGGATCGCCGACATCCAGCTCGCGTTCCCGTCGATCCTGCTCGCGCTCGCCATCGTCGGGTTCCTCGGCTCCGGCCTCTGGTACGTCGTGCTCGTGCTCGGCTTCACCGGCTGGGTCTCCTACGCCCGCGTGATCCGCTCCGAAGTGCTTTCGTTGCGCACCAGGGAGTACGTCACCGAGGCACGCGCCATCGGTGTCACGGACTTCACGATCATGCGCCGGCACCTGCTGCCCAACGTGATGGCACCGCTGGCGACCATCGGCACCCTGCACGTCGCCGCGGCGATCGTCGCCGAGGCGTCGCTGAGCTACCTCGGCCTCGGCGTGCCGAAGCGGACCGTGACCTGGGGCGGGATGCTCGCCGACGGCCAGCTCTACCTCGGCACGTCGTGGTGGGTGGCCGTGTTCCCCGGCGTCGCGCTGATGCTCACCGCGCTGGCCGTCAACATCACCGGCGACGTCCTGCGCGACGTCGCGGACCCGAAGGCGTACCGCTCATGAGCCTGCTGGAGATCAAGGACCTGAGCATCGAGTTCCGGGTGGACACCGGCACGGTCGCCGCGGCCGACGGCGTGAGCCTGTCCGTGGCCGAGGGCGAGACCGTCGCCCTGGTGGGGGAGTCGGGCAGCGGCAAGACGGCGACCGCGCTGTCGGTGCTGCGGCTCAACCCCGAGCCGCCGTGCGTCTACGCGGGCGGCGAGATCCTCCTGGACGGCCGGGATGTCCTCCGGCTGCCCGAAAAGGACCTGCGCGCGATCCGCGGCAACGACGTCGCCATGGTCTTCCAGGACCCGATGACCAGTCTCAACCCCGTCAAGCGCATCGGCGCCCAAGTGGCCGAGGTCGTCCGGAAGCACCAGGGCGCGTCCCGGTCGTCCGCGCGGACGGCGGCCGTGGAAGCGTTGCGGGAGGCCGGGATCCCCGACCCCGAACGGCGTGCTTCGCAGTACCCGCACCAGCTTTCGGGCGGCCTGCGGCAACGCGCGATGATCGCGATGGCGCTGGTCGGCCGGCCGCGGGTGCTCATCGCCGACGAGCCGACCACCGCCCTCGACGTCACCGTGCAGGCCCAGATCCTCGAGCTGCTGGTGGACCTGCAGCGGCGGCACGGCATGGCGATCCTGCTCATCACCCATGACCTCGGGGTGGTCGCGGAGGTCGCCGACCGGGTCGTGGTGCTCAAGTCGGGCCGGGTGGTCGAGACCGGGGACGTGGTGCCGCTGTTCGAGGCGCCGCGCGAGGACTACACGCGGGAGCTGCTGCGTGCGACACCGAAGCTGGAGCGGGTATGACGAACCTGGTCGAGATCCGCGGGCTGCGCAAGGACTACGGCGCACTGTCCGCTGTGGACGGTGTCGACCTCGACGTCGTCTCGGGCGAGACGCTGGCCGTGGTCGGTGAGTCGGGCAGCGGCAAGACGACGCTGACCCGGCTGCTGCTGCGGCTGATCGAGCCGACGGCGGGGACCGTGCGCTTCGACGGCGCGGACCTGTACTCGCTGGGCGCGGCGAGCCTGCGCAAGGTGCGGCGCGAGATGCAGGTGGTGCTGCAGGACCCGTACTCGAGCATGAACCCGCGCCTGCGCGTGACGGAGATCGTCAGCGAGCCGCTGGTGACGCACGACCCTTCGCTGCGCGGCCGTCGGGGCCGGGCGGAGGTACGCGAGCGAGTGGCGGGCCTGTTGACGGCGGTCGGGTTGCCGCCGCAGGTCCAGGACCGGTACCCGCACGAGTTCTCCGGCGGACAACGGCAGCGGATCTCCATCGCGCGGGCCCTGTCCCTGGAGCCGCGGCTGGTGGTGCTCGACGAGCCGACGAGCGCGCTCGACGTGTCGGTGCAGGCGCAGGTCCTGGATCTCCTGGGTGAGCTGCAGGAACGGCTCAAGCTGACCTACGTGTTCGTGTCGCACAACCTGGCGGTGGTGCAGCGGATCTCGGACCGGGTCGCGGTGATGCGCGCGGGGAAGATCGTGGAGCTCGCCGGCTCGAAGCAGCTGTTCTCGGCGCCGTCGCACGAGTACACGCGGAGCCTGCTCGACGCGGTGCCGAACCCCGACCCGCGGCTGGCCCGCCGCCGGGTGACGGCGTGACGGCGTCAGCGGTGGGACAGGACCAAACCCGCGCCGCCGAGCAGCGCGACGTCGTCGGCCGGTCCTTCGTTCACCACGACTCGCGGCGGCTCCGCGGTGCGCGCCCACGACGAGTCCTCCCGCAGCCGCTGCTCGATCCGGGCCCGGAAGCGTTCCCCGCCCTCGGCGGCCTCGCCGTGGAGGACGAACAGGCCGGGGGCGAAGAGCTGCTGGATGTTCACCAGGCCGAGCGCGATGTTGGCGGCGTACTCGTCCAGCAGCGGGTGGCCGGCCAGCTCGCGCACCGTGCTCGCGCCGAGGCCACGCCGCTCGGCCTCGGCGCGCAGCCACGGCGTCGTCGCGACGGTCTTCCAGCAGCCACGGGCCCCGCACGTGCAGCGGCGGCCGCTGGCGGCCACCGTCATGTGCGCGCCGCTGCGGCCACCCGGCGGGGCCAGCACCTCGCCGTCGTAGAGCAGGCCGACGCCGAGCACCTCGCCGGTCGACACCGACGCGAACGTCGTGCGGCCGCGGCCCGGGCCGAACCAGCGGTCGCCCAGGACCTGCAGGCGCGCCCGGTGCTCGATGTGGACGGGGGCGTGCACCAGTTCGCCGAGCACGGCCGCCACGGGGTAGCCGTGCAGCGCGGGCACCTCGTTGACCTCGATGATCACGCCCGCGTCGGCGTCCACCAGGCCCGCGGCGGCCACCCCGACGCCCACCGGCGACGTGGGGAACTTCGCGACCTGCGCCAGGGCGGTGTCGACGTCGGCCCGGTCGGCGGTGCCGCGCGGGTAGGTCGCCTCGGCACGCCACAGCACGGTGCCGGCCAGGTCGAGCAGCGCGGCCCGGACCCGGCCGGGCAGCAGCTCGACGGCGCCCAGCACCGGACCGGCGTCGGCCGCGGGGGTGGCCGGCGCCGGGACCAGCCGCAGGGCCGGGCGTTCGCCGGTGCTCATGCGGTCACGATGCCACGCCGCGACCCGGGAGGGGAGGCCACGTGCCCGAACTGACGCGGATGACCTGGCAGGAGGTGCGCGACGCGGCCGGCTCGGCGATCGCGCTGCTGCCGATCGGCTCGCAGGAGCAACACGCCGCCCACCTGCCGATGGGCACCGACACGATGCTCGCCGAGGCCGTCGCCGACCGCGCGTTGCGGCGGCTCGACGGCGCACCGGCGATCGTGCGGCTGCCCGCGCTGCCGTTCGGGCACAGCCCGCACCACCTGTTCGCCGCCGCGGTGTCGCTGCGGGCCTCGACGCTGCAGGCCGTGCTCGCCGACGTCCTGGACTCGCTCGCGACCAGCGGGTTCCGGCGCGTCCTCGTGGTCAACGGCCACGGCGGCAACGACGAGATCATGCGGCTCGCCGTCAAGGAGTACGCGCTGCGGGCCGACGTCGCGCTCGCGGCGTGCTCCTACTTCTCGCTCGGCGACGGCTCCTCGCCGGGCCACGCCGGGAAGTTCGAGACGTCGCTGATGCTCGCGGCCCACGGCGACCTGGTGCGGCCGCGCGAACCTCGTCCCGACGTCACGCCACCGCCGCTGTTCGCGTACCCGCCGTACCCGGGCCTGACCGTGGAACGCCACGGCGAATGGGCCCGCGCGGGCGGCAGCACCGACGACGCCACCACCGCGACCGCCCAGGACGGGGCGGACCTGCTCGAAGACCGGGTGACCGCGTTGGCGGACGCGATCCGCGCGTTCGACGCGGCCACCCGCACAACCCACGCCGAAGGGGAGGCATGAAGATCACCGAAGTCGACGTGCGGGTCGTGAACCTGCCGTTGACCAACCCGTTCACCAGCTCGTTCGAGACGAAGACGGGCGAGACCCGCACCATCGTGCGGCTGCGCACCGACACCGGGGCCGAGGGCTGGGGCGAGACCATGTGGGGCCGCCCGGTCGCGGAGCTGACCCGCAAGCTCGGCGCGGAGCTGGTGGGCACGAGCCCGTTCGCGCTGGAGGCGTTCCACCGGCGGCACCACATGGTGCCGTTCTTCCACGGCTACCTCGGGTACGCGGCGCTGGCCGCGCTCGACGTCGCGTGCTGGGACCTGATCGGCAAGATCACCGGCCAGTCGGTGACCGACCTGCTCGGCGGCCCGGTGCGCGACGAGGTCCCGATCACGGCGCTGATCACCCGCGCCGACGCGCCCGGCGCGTCCGGCCGCGAGCTGGCTCAAGGGCTGGGGGAGCACGCGGCGAAGGTGGTCGCGGAAGGCGGCTTCACGGCGGTGAAGCTGAAGGGCACCAAGGACGTCCGCGGCGACGTCGAGATCATGCGCGAGCTGCGGCGGGCGCTGCCGGACGTCGAGCTGCGGGTGGACCCGAACGCGGCGTGGTCGGTGCCCGACTCGATCCGCGCGGGGTTGTCGCTGGAGGAGCTGGACCTGGAGTACCTCGAGGACCCGTGCGTCGGCATCGAGGGCATGGCCCAGGTGCGGGCGAGGGTGCGGATCCCGTTGTGCACCAACATGTGTGTGGTCCGCTTCGAGGAGTTCGCCCCGGCGGTCCGGCTCGGCGCGGTGGACGTCATCCACGGCGACGTCTACAAGTGGGGCGGGATCGCGGCGACGAAGGCGCTGGCCGCGCACTGCGAGACGTTCGGCCTCGGGATGAACCTCCACAGCGGCGGCGAACTGGGCATCGCGACGGCCGCGCACCTCGCGGTGGTGGCGAGCACACCGGTGCTCTCCCGCGCGATCGACAGCATGTACTACCTGCACGAGGACGACATCGTCGAGCCGCTGGAACTTTCGGGCGGCCGGCTGCGGGTCCCGGCCGGGCCGGGGCTGGGCGTGACGGTGGACGAGGAGAAGGTGGCGTACTACGCGAAGCGCAACGAGGAGGAGGGAGACCTCACCGGGTGAACCCACCGCCGCCGGCCGGGTATGAGCGCGAGGCTCTCCGATCCGCAGGGTGCCGGGTGGTCCGGGCCGCCCGGCACCGCGGGGTCAGCAGGTTTCGCCCGGCCTCGTCCGGGCCGGCGCGAACTCCAGGCGCAGCGAGTCCGAGCGGGGAACGACGAACGACACGCCACTCGACACCTGCCAGTTCGCGGGGACGAACACGTACTGCCCACCGGACTGGAGCAGCAGTTTCAGCCCTGAATACCGGTACTTGTACGCGGCGTCCGGCTCCCGGCACACGACTTGCCGCACGCCACCCGCCTCGAGGTTGAGGCTGCGCGCGCTGTAGAGCGTCACGGCCGGCATTGCGGGGATCCGGGCCGCGGTGGTGAACGCCTCCCGGACCCCGGTCTGGGCCGAGTAGTCGGACACCGCCCAGAAAAGCCCGAACGCCACGAGGACATACGTGACGATCCATTCCGCGACCCGGAACGCCGCGACGTGCTTGCCGGGAAACAGCCGGCGCCAGCCGGCCACCGCGAGCACCACGCCGACCGCGACCGCGAGCCCGGGACGTCCGGAGTGGTCCCGGAATGGTGCCGGACCGAGCACCACGGGAATGGCGGTGCCGATGAGCACGAGACCCGCGACCGTCGCGATAGGAGTGCCGACGCGAAGCAGGGTTGCCCGGATTCGTTCCGGTAGCAGGAAATGCGCGAGCCGGACCAGGCCGAACAAGGCGAGTCCCAGCCCCGCCGCGGCACCGATGGGCAGGTGTAGCCCGAAGGCGCCGCGAGCGAGAATCTCCTCCGTGGTCTGGCCGAGCACGGTGTAGTGCACCTGGAAATAGTCGAAGAACTTTTGCGTGTAGATGAGCCCGAAGAAGTACAGCAGCGCTGTCGACAGCGCCAGGTTCGCCGCCACGGACGCGATCACCTTGAGCGCCTGCGACGCCCCGGAGCCGGCCTCCTTTTCGGCACCGCCGTCGCCGGGCTCCGGCCGCCGCAGGCCGTGGCGAGCCACCCCGCGGCGTGGCGAGGACCCGGCGGTGACGAGGGTTCGGCGACCGGTCATTCTAGGGAGCCGGCGTGGTGGAGGTGTCTTCGTCCGGTGCAGGCGGTTCCTCACCGGGCGGGCAATCGCCGGTGTGGATGTGGACGACCCCACCGCGCGGGACTTTCAGGGGAGGGGTGATCGACTTGGCGCAGGCCTTTCCACTACCGTCGATCTTGACGGTGACCCCGCATCGCGGTCGCGGGCACCCCAGGCCTTGGGTCTTTTCGTCCAGGTCTCGCAGAACATCGCTTCGGACCTCGGCAGCCGGACGGTCGCCCGGACCGATTTGGGTGCTGTCGTAGTCGATCGGACTGCCCAGTGCTCCGGGCGGGTTCGGATCCGGTGGCCGGGGAGCGGAGGTGCCTTCCGGACGTGGCTGCGCGGGGGAGGGGCCCCCGGAAGAGTCAGCCGGTGCCGAAGCCGATTCGCCCGGCGTGTCCGGCGGGTTGCCGGGAGCGGATGTCCCATTGCAACCCGCCGCGAAAATCACGACCACTGCCGCCGCGCTCCAGAGTGACTTCATCCGAGCTTGCCCCCTCACGTGGTTCCGTTGCCTGGAGGAGGCGTGGGCCGGCCCGGAAAATACACCTACCGATCCGGTCGCCGGGTCATCTGCCGACCTGCGGCCCGATCATCGAGTTCACGTCGATCGGAGACGGGATGGCGCCGAGCTGCAGCAGGAGGTCCGGTACCCGTTGCAGGCGCCGCGAGTCCAGGATCGAGCCGTAGCCCGGCAAGGTGAGCAGCTTGGCCGTGTCCTCGTCGATCTTGGCGAACCGGACCAGCAGCGGCTCGACCTTGGCGCGGTCGTTCAGGGCCGCGTGGGTGGCCTTCTGCATCGCGCGCTGGAACGCGGCCAGGGTCTTCGGGTTCTCGCGCACCCACTTCTTCGTCGCGCCGAAGCCCGTCAGCGGGAAGTCCTGGGTCGCGCCGGTGTTGATGTCGATCACCGGAATCGCGCCGGCCGTCTTGGCGGCCTGCGTGATGTACGGCTCCGGCAGGTACGCGGCGTCGGCCTGCCCCTGCTGCAGCGCCGCCGCGATGTTGGGCAGTGGGATCAGGACCCATTTGACCTTGCTGAAATCGACGCCGTGGTCCTGCATCACCGAGCGGGTGAGCAGATCCGACGCGGTGTTCTTCGCCGTGATGGCGATCTTCTTGTCCTTCAGGTCGAAGATTGTTTTCACCGGTGAATTCGGCACCGTGACGATCGCGTTGGACTTCGCGTTGACCGACGTCGCGTCGGCGACCAGCTGCATGTCGGCGGCGCCGGTGCTCTTCGCGGTGAAGAACGGGGGGTAGGTCGAGAACGCGATGTCGGCTTCGCCCGAGATCGACTTGGTCAACGAGGCTTGACCGCTGGCGGCGACGACGGAGTCGACGGTGAGGCCCTCGTTCTTGAAGTAGCCTTCGTCCTGGGCCAGCCAAAACGGCGCGAGGTCCGTGGTGGGCAGGATCGAGATCTTCAGCGTAGGTTTTTCCAGTCCGCCGCTGTTCGACGCGGCGTTCGAGCTGTCCATGCCGAGTGCGCCGCAGCCGGTGACGACCATGACGGCCGCGAGGGCGAGCGCGCAGTGACCAGCGCGAACCCGGCTACTGCTCCTGGCGATTCCAAACAAGGCCTGCTCCTCGAAGGAGGTGTCGGTTGATGTACCGAATCCGAGGAAGTTCAGTGAATCATTCCCCGGTGTCAGGCAGGCCACTGTAGGCACCCTGAGATCCCTTGACAATGCGTGGTGTACGCCGAGCCGGGTATTTCATCACAATGGCGGCGTGAATGCTTGATCAATGATCTTGCCGAGACCGCCGAGTGTCGGAGGATTCTACGGATCTTTGCGGCGGAAAGGGGGCACACCACTGATTTCCGGGACGGATGGGCGCCGAGATCGCGGATTCGGGCGGCGTGGATTCGGGCGGTGATGTTCACTCTCGGTGTGGATGGTGCTCGCTTGGCCTAATGGACATGATCGGCGGGCCGGCATTCGTCGCTCTCCGTCGCCGCCGGTCGCCGCGCCGCCGTCGCCACGCTCGTGGAGTGCGGAAAACGTGGTCCGAGGGCACCGGTCAATACGGAAAACCACGATTCGATCGTGATAATCCTGCGGCGACAGACCTGGCGAGTTCCGCTATCGGACCGAACGCCTTTCGTGGCGGGGCACGCCGGCGCGGTGTCGTCGTCACGGAGTGATCGGCAAACCGACGGTCGCCGAAGTGTCGAAATCTTCGAACGGATCATTTCTTCTGACGAGGCCCGATCGCGTCCACTCCGTCCGGCCTGTCCGCGCCGTCGGGCCCAGGATGGTTGCGGTGAACGGGTTCGAGGGCGCCGACGGCCGCCTGGTGAATCGGATTAATCTTGCGGCGGCCGGTCGGGCGCGGCCGGCCGTGCGGGCGCGGCGGATCTTTGCCGAGGCAGGGCGGCCGGCGTCCGGCCGACGGTTGATGATCCGGCAACGGGAATGTGGCGGAATCACGCTTGGATCACGGTTCGGATCAATTGTCGAAATACATGTTTCCCGGAGGAGGTTTTGGGTAGCAGCCGATGATCCGGGCGATCAGTATACATCTTGTTCGCGCTCGGATTTCCTTCTATTATCGCCGTGTGCGACCGCTCACGGACGGTACCGAGCTGCTGATCGGTCGGGATGGCGAGCTGTCCCGGCTGGTCGCCTGGATCCGTGAGGTGGCCGCGGGCCGCGGTCGTGCCGTGTTGGTGGACGGCGAGCCGGGCATCGGCAAGTCCGCGCTGGTCCGGGCCGGCTGTGCCGCCGCCACCCGGGCGGGCTGCCAGGTGTACTGGGGAGCCGGCGACGAGCTCGGGCAGGCGCTTCCGCTGCTCCCGCTCCTGGATGCCTTGCGGGTCACGCCCGCCGCGCGGGATCCCCGCCGGGGCGCCATCTCCGAGCTGCTGCACGGCGGAGCCGTCGCGAGCAAGGGTGCCGACCTCGCCGCCGCGGCCGCCGAGCAGCTGCTCGCGCTGGTGGACGAGATCTGCCAGGACGGACCGGCGGTGCTGGTGGTCGACGAGCTGCAGTGGGCCGACCGCACCACGGTGGCCGTGTGGAGCCGGCTCGCCCGCTCGGTCCGGCAGCTTCCCCTGCTCCTGATCGGGGTGCTGCGCCCGGTGCCGCGCCGCGACGACCTGCGGTCGCTCTTCCGGATCGTGGGGCAGGCCGAGCGGCTGCGGCTGGGCCGGCTGGCGGAACCGGCGGTGCTCGAGCTGGTCGCCGAGCTGGCCGGCGGCACCCCGGGTGCCGAGCTGGGGAAGCTGGCCGACGGCGCCGCCGGGAACCCGTTGTACCTCACCGAACTCCTCGACGCGCTGACCAGGAGCTCCTGCCTGGAGGTCGACGCCGCGGGCGTCGCGGAGCTGACCGGCGCGGCCACGCCGGACTCCCTGCCCGAGGCGATCGCCGACCGGCTCGGCTTCCTGCCGGAGCCGGTGCGGGGCGTGCTGCGGGCGGCGGCGCTGCTCGGGGACGGCTTCTCGGTCGGGGAGCTCGTCACCGTGACGAAGACGGCGCTCGCGGACCTGCTGCCCGCCCTCGACGAGGCCCGCGCCGCCGGGGTGCTGGTCGCCGACGGTGACGACCTGGCGTTCCGGCACCAGCTGATCCGCAAGGCGTTGTATGACGAGATGCCGACGGCGGTCCGGGTCGCCTGGCACCAGGCCGCCGCGTGGGCGCTGGCCGAGGCGAGCGCGCCGGTCGAACGGGTCGCGCGGCAGCTGCTGCCCATGGTGTCCACAACGGACAGTCGCGTGCCGGTGCCGCCCTGGGCCGTGCGGTGGCTGCTGGACGTGGCCGCGCCGCTGACCGGCCAGGCGCCCGTGGTCGCCGTCGCGCTCCTGAGACGGGCGGTGCGGGACGCACCGCTCGACGACGCGGTGACCGGCGCGCTGGCCGGCCGGCTGGCCGACGCCTACTACCGGGTGGGCAACGTGGCCCAGGCCGAGCGGATCGCCTGCCGCGCCCTGGACCGCGTCCGTGATCCCGACGTGCACGTCGACCTGCACACGACGGTCGTCCAGTGCCGCGGGACGACCGGCCGCGCCGCCGAGTCCCTCACCGCGCTGAAGGAGGCCTTGACCCGGCCGGGGTTGGAGGCCCGGCACCGGGCCCGGTTGCTGGTGCTCATCGCGCGTACGCACCGCGACATCGGTGATGTCGACACCGCGGGCCAGGTCGCCGGCGAGGCGCTGGTGGAGCTCGGCTCGGCCGAAGATCGCTGGGCGACCGGCTGGGCGCTGCACGTGCTGAGCCTGGTCGCGATGAAGCGCGGGGACTGGGCCGGCGCGCTGCCGCTGTTCGAGCGCGCGCTGGCGATCGTGCGGGGCGACCCCGAGCTGTTCGACCTCACCCTGTTGCTGCGCATCAACCAGTCGGTCACCTACGGCGCGCTCGACCGTCACACCGACGCGCTCGCCGCCGCCGAGCAGGCGCGGGAACTGGCCGACCGCACCGGCAGCGTGATGCGGCTGACCCAGGCCCAGAGCGCACTCGGGCGGGTGATGCTGCGCGCCGGCCGATGGGACGACGCGCTGGCCGAAGTCGACGTCGTCGCGGACGATCGCAAGGACCCGAGCGTGGTGTGCTGCGACCACGGCGTCGCCGCGATCATCCACTTCCACCGCGGCGAGGCGGCCGCGGGACGCCGGCACCTCGACGTCGCGGCGCCGTACTCGGAACGCCTCGGCGACCGGATCGTGGAGTCGATGGTGCGAGCCCGCAGCCTCGCCCTCGAGCACGCCGGCGCGCCGGAGCGGGCGCTCGCCGTGCTGACCGACGTGCTGGCCGGCGAGGACGCGGCGGAGGACCTGCTGGGCGACGCCGCCCGGCTGGCCGCGATGATCGGCGACGCGCGGACCGTGGCGGAGGTCGAGACCCGGGTGCGGGCGCTCGCCGCCTCGTCCACGGTGCCGCACCACGCCGCGCTGGCCCTGTTCTGCCGCGGCCTGCTCGAAGGGGACGGGACGCTGTTGCTGCGGGCCGCCGACGGCTACCACGGCGCGGGCCGGCCGCTCGCCCGGGCCAAAGCGCTGGAAGCCGCCGCGATCGTGTTCGCCGAAGCCCGGTCCGACGACCGCGGTTCGGCGCGGGCCGCCTTCACCCACGCCCTCGACCTCTACACGGAGCTGGGCGCGCACTGGGACGTGGCGCGGCTGCGCGCCCTGTTCCGGGCGTTCGGCATCCGGCGTGGCCCGACGGTGAAGCACCGCCAGATCACGCACGGCTGGGACAGCCTCACCCCGACCGAGGGCAAGATCGCCGCGCTCGTCGTCGAAGGCCTGTCGAACCCGCAGATCGCCGCCCGGCTGTACCTGTCCCCGCGCACGGTCGGCACGCACGTCTCCCACATCCTGAGCAAGCTCGACGTGCACTCGCGCATCGACATCGCGCGGGAGGCCGCGCGCCACCAGTCGGCCTCGGGCTGAGCCGCGAGGCCGACCGGGTGTGCGGGCGGTGGAATTCAGACCCCGACCTCCGGAGTGTCCCCCTGGCGGATGGCGAGCGGGAGCGAAACCGGCGTGGCCGGGGTAGCCGGGGTCCGCCGCGTCACCGCGAGGTGCCCGCTGCCGACCTGGCCGAGCAGGATCGCCAGCACCAGCAGCAGCGGAGTCTGCCAGCTGCCGGTGTAGGTGTGCAGCCAGCCGCAGGCCAGCACGCCGAAGCCGGCGATGAGGTACCCCACGCCCTGCACCATGGCCGACAGCGAAAGCGAGCTCTCCCGGCTGCGCAACGAGATCGTCGTCAGGACGAACGCGAGCGAGCCCATGCCCGTGCCGGTCGCCGCGGCCCACACCCAGGGCGCGGCCGCGGGGGCGACGAGCAGGCCGGTCACGCCGATGACGTTGGGTACGGCCAGGGTGATGACGAGCAGGGTCTGGTTGCGCCACCGGCGTGTCCAGCCCGGGACCAGCCACATCATGGGCAGCCCCATGGCCATCGACAACGCCAGGCACGCGCCGGCGGTCGTCGGCGGAACCCCCGCGTCACGCAGGATGCCGGGCAGCCAGCCCATGACCAGGAACGTCACGGTCGAGATGAGTCCGAAGTGGATGGTCAGCGCGGAGGCCGGCGCCGACGCGGAGACGGCCGGCGGCGCGATGAGCTCGACCCGGGTGCGCTGCCACACCAGCTGGGCCAGCAGCGCCGCGATCGCCCACACGCCGAGGCCGACTTGCCACGACGACGACATCACCGCGGTGGGCGTGATCAGCGCACCGGCCGTGCTGCCGAGCCCGAGCCCGAGGGTGAAGGCGGCGGACCCGTTGGCCAGCAGGGGCAACATGGTGCCGAGCACGGCGATGGACAGGCAGGCCAGTGTCGTCCCGACCAGAAGGTGCGCCGAGCCCCCCAGTACCCGCCCGGCCAGCGACAGGACCAGCCCGACGAGGGCCACGGTGACGGTCCGGTGGGTCCCCACGCGGCCGCACAGCCAAGGTGTCGCCCAGCCGCCCAGCCCGATCGCCCACAGCGGCAACGCGACGAGGACCGCGGCGACCAGGTCGTCGGCGACGGAGATGTCCGGCAGGGCCGCGCCGAGGCTCGTGACGGCCGGCCGCAGGTTGATGGCCAGTACGAAGATCACAACGGTGGAGACGGTGGTGGTAGCACGCGTCATCGCTCCTCCTCGGCGTCGAGGTTCGGAGCGTGGGGCCCCGTAGAGCAATGCTTCGCGCTACGGCCATGTCAGACATCCGTCAGGTGACGGATGCACGAAGTTCCACTGCCGCGCAACGGTTGTGACGTGCCGGAAGCCCTGCGGATGGGCGTGCATCGGCACGGCCGGACGGGCCTTTCGCGGGCCGTCCGGAGGCGGCGCGGCCCGCTTGCACGCGCCGAAGCGGGGCCCGGCATGCGGACCCCGCTTCGGTGAAACCCGGGGTCAGCCCCGGTGCCACTTCTGGTTCGCGCCGCCGACGCAGTCCCACAGGACCAGGGGTGCGCCGTCGTTGCCGTTCCAGCCTTGGATGTCGACGCACTTGTTGGCCTGCGGGTTGACCAGGTCACCCGCCGCGCCGAGGACGAACTGCTGGGCCGCGTTGCCGCTGCACGTGGCGATCTGGATGACCGCCCCGTTCGTCGTGGAGCCCCAGGCGACGTCCATGCACTTGTTGTTCTGCGTGCGCAGCGTGCCGCCGGTGAAGGTCCAGTCCTGGGCGATGGTGTTGTTGCAGCCGTAGGTCTGCAGGGGGACGCCGTCGGCGAAGTTCTGGCTCGGCACGTCGATGCACTTGCCGTTCCAGTCGCTGATGACCCGGTTGCCCGAGGTCGGCGGCGGGGTCGTGCCGCCACCGCCGGTGAAGCTGGTCAGCGTGATGCCCGCGGACCGGGGGCTGCCGTCGTTGACCAGCGACTCGAAGTTGCCGACGTCGTCGAAGGCGAACGCGTAGGCCTTGCCGTCGGCCATGTTCGCGTGGATCAGCTTCGCGTACTGGTTGGTCGGGCTGTTCCTGTAGAAGTCGCCGGCGTTGGTGCTCGGCTGGGTGTCGATCGTGCCCAGCGTGCCGCGGTTGAGGGCGGCGCACAGCGTGCGGGAGATCGGGCCGACGACCTGGTCGTTCGGGGCGGCCAGCGCGCCGTCACAGCCCCAGACGTTGGCCGAGCTGGGCTTGCTGAACGAGGCCACCTGCTGCCCGGCGGTGTTGGTGAAGTTCATGACGTTGCCCGATGTCCGGCCGAAGTACTTCGTGTTCGGCTGGTCGCCGAAGGGCACGACGGTCAGCGTCTTGCCGGTGTAGGCGTTCCAGGCGGAGGTGATGTAGGGGTCGAGGTAGGTGGTGCTGAGCTGGCCCGCGTCGGCCGCCTTGCCCGGCGCCAGCACGCGCAGCACCGTGCCGTCCGAGCGGGTGTAGACGGAGCCGCCCCAGCCGGACTGGGCCTTGATGCCGTTGATGACGTTGTCGCGGCCGTTCGCCACCGGGGTGCCGGTGGAGTTCACGGCGCCGGAGCCGGTCGTGACGCTCACGGTGTGCGGGATGGCGAACATGTCGACCTGCGAGCTGTTCAGCCAGAGGCCGGCGTCGTTGTAGGTGAACTCGCTCCAGTCGAAGAGGATGTCGCGGTTCGAGTCGCCGCCCGCCCACGGCGCCGGCTGGACCAGGCCGTCCGGGGTGAGGAAGAAGTTCAGGCGCTGACCGACGGAGAAGTAGACCCGCCCGGAGATGAAGCGGGGCACCTGGATCGTCGTGGTGCCGCCGTTGCCGGGGCCGGCGATGGAGACGTCCGGCGCCGGCGTCGGGGGGTTGCCGCCGCCGCTCCACGGGGTGAAGGTGCCGCCGGCGTTGACGTAGCCGAGCCTGCCCGTGTTCAGGTTGACCCCGAGGACGTACAGGTAGACGGCGCCGGCGCGGCCGGTGTTGTTGGTGATCGAGAGGGGGAGGAGGGCGGGGCCGGAGGCGGCGGCGGGCGTGGCGCCGCCCCACACGGCCGTCGACGCGACCGCCGCGAGAGCGGCGATGATCGCGGTCAGCTTTCTTCGAGTGCGCACCGGCGACTCCTTTGTCAGGGTGGATGGCTCCGGATCGAATTTCGCAGGCTGGACGCGACAACGTCGCCGGCGCGCGAGGCGTCACGAGGGAGGCGGGGCACCTCGGAACTCTGGAGCGGGCCGAACCGGTTGCGCGGGCCGAAGATCGTCGAGGGAGCGAAAGCCGACGGTAAGCCGGTACCGCTCAGTGGGTCAATGGTCTAGACGTATATGAGGGTCGCTCGTGCAGCCGCGTTGCCCCGGCGGCCGTGCTCAGCCGCTGGTGTCGCGCGTCGCAAGGTGGTTGACGCTGGAACGGGCGGCTGCCGGATCCCGGTCGACGAACCTCGGCCGTGCTCAGCCGCGCGACCACCGCTGGTTCGCGGCTCCGGTGCAGGTCCAGATGACGAACGGGGTGCCGTTGGCGGTCCCGTGGCCGGTCACGTCGAGGCACTTGCCGGACCCGGCGTTGACGACCGCGCCGCCGCTCTGGACCCGCCACTGCTGGGTGGCGGCGCCGGTGCAGCCGTGGATCTGGACCTGGGTGCCGTCCGCGGCGCCGCCGCCCGCGGTTTCGAGGCACTTGGTGTCGAAGACCTCGAGCTGGTTGCTCGTGGTGGACGTCCAGGCCTGGTTGCTGCCGTTGTTGCAGTCCCAGAGCGCCGGGACAGTGCCGTCGGCCTGGTTCGCGGCGGGGACGTCGGCGCACTTGCCCGACTCCTGGGCCTTGAGGATGCCGGCGGTTTCGGCGCGCGCCCACTTCTGGTTGGCGCCGCCGTTGCAGCCCCAGAGCGCCAGCGCGGTGCCGTTCACCGTGCCGTGGCCGGTGGCGTCGAGGCACTTGCCCGACCCGGTGCCGACGACCGAACCGTCGGCGTTGACGGTCCACTGCTGGGCGGCGCTGCCGGTGCAGCCGGAGATCCGGACCGGCGTCCCGTCGGTGGTGCCGCCGGCGTCCAGGCACTTGGTGCCGTAGACCATCAGCCGGCCGGCCGGGGTCGCCGTCCAGCTCTGGTTGGCGCCGCCGGTGCAGTCCCACAGCGCGACGGCGGTGCCGTCGGCCTGGCTCGCGGCCGGGACGTCGGCACACAGCCCCGACTCCTGGCCCTTGAGGATGCCGCCGAAGTTCCCGCCCGCGTTCGGCGTGACGCTGAAGTTGTCGAAGAGGTTCGTCTGGTAGCCCACGACGCCCACCCCGGCGAGACCGGTGGTGAACGAGGTGTCGGTGACGGTGCCGAGCGTGGCGCCGTCGAGGCTCGCGGTGATCTGGTTGCCGCTGAAGCCCAGCTTGACGTTGTGCCAGGTGTTCAGGCCCAGCGCCGCGTGGGAGCCGGACGTGAGCGTGGTGAGCACGCCGCCGCTGCTGTTCTTCGCGATCGACCAGGCGCCGGTGTCGGCGATGCGCAGCTGGTAGGCGGCCTGGTGGCTCTGCGGCCGGTTCTGCGTGTTGGCCCGGCCGAGCAGGGTCACCGTGCCGGCCTGCTGCAGGTCGACGTCGGTGCTGACGGTGTAGTTGCTCCACCGCGGGTCGCCGACCAGGGTGAAGGCGTCGCTGTCGTCCTGCCAGTTGATCGGCCGGACCGGGGCGACCTGCTGCAGGCACTGCCCGCCGCGGCCCGCGGCGCACGGCCGGACTTCGTACGAACCCTGCATGTCGGAGAAGTACTTCGCGGCGCTGTGCGAGCTGTAGCCGTCGAAGTTGTCCGAGTACGGCAGGCTCAGGTTGCCGGCCGGGGGACTGGTCGCGGTGCCCTTGCCCTGGCCGGTGGTCGTGGTCACGGTGTAGATCCGGTTGGGCTGCAGGGTCAGGGAGTACGTCCCCGACGCCGGAGTGACGTCAGCCTGCTTCACGAAGTAGTCGGCGGGGTTCGACGAGCCCAGGTCGGTGGACCAGATGTGCACGGTGCCGGTTTTCAGTCCGCCCGACGCGGTGACGTTCACGGTCTGGGCGGCCGTCGCGCCGGTGGTCTCGTAGATCGTCGAGTAGTCGGTGCCGTTGGCGGGCTTCAGGGAGATGTAGCTGCCGTTCGCGCGGTTCCCGCCGAGGTAGCCGCTGGCCGAGCCGGTGAGGAACTTCCAGCCGGGCTGGGTGAACTGGGCGACCTGCGCGTTGGCCCACAGGTTCTTCCCGAGCGCGTAGGTGCCGGACCACGGGGTGTTCGCGGTCGCCAGCGCCACCGTGCTGTAGGGCAGGTTCGAGTACAACGCGGCCACGAGCGGCCAGTTCATGAACCCGGTCATCTGCCCGTCGAGGTAGCCCCGGGTGATGGTCCGGATGTAGGCGGCCGAGCCGGTGTTGAAGTCCTGCGAGCCGAACTCGCTGGCCCACAGGGGTTTCCCGGTCGCGACGGCGTTCGCGGACGACGCGCACGTCGTCGCGTCCGAGAGGTAGCCACACGGGTAGTGCGAGCCGACCACACCGACCGCCGCGTTGAACCCGCTGTCGGAGAGCATGTCGTCGGCGGTGTTCCAGCTGCTGTCGTCGCCGACGATCTGCACCGAGCCGTAGCCGCGGGAGTTCAGCGCCGAACGCAGGTTCTTGTACCAGGTCTTGTCGTGGCCGCGTTCGTTCCAGCCGCCGAGGTAGCCGATCGTCAGGCCGTGCTGCTTCGCGCAGTCCAGCCAGGAAATGTCGTAGTCGATCATGTCCTGCGACCAGAAGTTCCCGCCGCCGATCCAGCCCGGCGCGGCCCAGGGCAGCGCGACCAGCTTGATCCCCGGGTTGCGGGCGACGGCCTGCTCGCCGAGCCAGAACTCGTAGCCGGCGTCGCAGTTGATCTCGCCACGCACGTGCTGGTGACTGGGTTCGGCGCCGTCGGTGGAGTTCGCGTCCCCGCCGATCTCCAGTTTCAGCAGCTGCACGGCGGCGCCGTAGCCCGGCTTGAACAGGTAGTCGAGGAGCTGCGCCCGTTGCGCGGGCGGGTAGTCGATCAGGAGGCGGGAGTTGCCGCCCCCGCCGCTGATGGCGCCGACGCCGTCGAAGGTGCGGCCGGTGCTGCCGCCGTCGAGGGCGATGGTGGTCGCCGCACCGGCGGGCGCCGCGGTCACGACCAGGGCCGTGGTGGCGAGCAGGGCGGACGAGAACAGGAGGCAGAGCCGGCGGAGCATAGGGTCTCCTTCGGTGACAACGTTGTCGAGCACCGTTATGACAGCGAAGTCCCGAACCGCCGTGAAGTCAAGATGATCCCGCGATGATGTCCGGTGATCGGTCCGGTCCCGGTTCTAGACCGAGTCGCGGAGGACGTGCTTCTTGATCTTCCCGGAGCCGGTCAACGGGAACTCGGTGACGAAGCGCCAGACCCGGGGTGCCTTGTGGGGTGCGAGGTGCTCGCGCACGTGGGCGAAGAGCTCGGCTTCCCCGGCGGTCTCCCCGGGTGCGAGCCGGACGAACGCCGCCACCTGCTCGCCCCATTCGGGGTCGGGGACCCCGACGACCGCGACGTCTTCCACCGCCGGATGGTCGAGCAGGGCGTGTTCGATCTCCCGGGGGTAGATGTTCTCGCCGCCGCGGATGATCAGCTCCTTGACGCGGCCCTCGATGCGGAGGTAGCCGCGCTCGTCCATGCTCGCGAGGTCGCCGGTGTGCAGCCAGCCCTCCGGGTCGATCGCTTCGGCCGTTTGGTCGTGCCGGTCGAAGTAGCCGGTCATGACGTGGTAGCCGCGGGTGCACACCTCGCCGACCTCGCCGCGGGCGAGCACGTCGCCGGTGGCGGGGGCGGTGATCTTGACCGCGCAGCCGGGCAACGGCTTCCCGAGCGTTTCCGCCCGGTCTTCGGGGGCGTCGTCCAGCCGGGTCATCGTGATGCCGGGGGAGGCCTCCGTCTGCGCGTAGACGATGCTCATCGGCACCCCCAGCGCGGCCTCGACGCGCCGGACCACCTCCGGCGGGACCGTCGCGCCGCCGGCGAGGGCGTAGCGGACGGACGAGAAGTCGGTCCGGGCGAACCGCGGGTGGTTCAGCAGGGCCAGCAGCATGGTGGGGACCCCGCCGAACACCGCGCCGCGTTCGGATTCGATCAGCTCGAGCTGCAGCCCGGGGTCGAACCACGGCTGCAGGACCTGGGTGCCCAGCGAGGCGATCGGCGCCAGGGTGGCCAGGACGCAGCCCGCGGTGTGGAACAGCGGCATCGGGTTGACGAAGGCTTCGCCGGGCCGCATGTCCAGGGTCCGCACGTAGGACAGCACCGCGTTGTTGGTGATGCCGCGGTGGTGCAGGACCGCACCCTTGGGTGTGCCGGTTGTGCCGGAGGTGTACTGGATCTGCGCCGGGTCGTCCGGGCTCACCACCGGCAGGACCTCGGTGGGGGAGCCGGATCCGCGAAACGCTTGCCAGTCCTCGAAAAGGACCGTTTCGCGCAGGTGCGGGAGGTCGGGACGCACCCGGTCGAGCAGCTCCGCCATCAGGTTCCCGCGGTAGTCCCTCACCAGGAAGATCCCGGCGGCCCGCGACTGGCCGAGGACGTGCCGGAGCTCGGCTTCGCGCAGGGCGGGACTCACCGTCACCAGCGTCGTCCCGGCGAGCGCCGCCGCCATCTCCAGCAGCACCCATTCGGGGATGTTGTGGGCCCACACGGCGATCCGGTCGCCCGGCCGGAACCGGCCGAGCAGGGCCCTGGCCACCTCTTCGGCTTCCGCCAGCAGGTCCGAGTACGTCCAGCGGCGCCGGGCCCCGGGGTCGGGGACGCCTTCGACGAGCGCGGGGGCGGCGGGAGCCCGCTCCGCCGCGTCGCGCAGGAGGGCGCCGACCGTCAGCTCGCGCACCGATTCCGGGTCCACCGCTGGTGCGTGAGCCAGGTCGGGCATGGCCGCCTCTTCTCGGGTCGGTTCACCGGTCGCCGAAAGCCAGGCTGTGATGAGTCGTCGTTGATCTCGCAACAGTTACAGCCACTTCGTCCGCCGCAATCACTGGATCGAGTGGAGCTGGTGCTGTCCGCTGTCACGGTCGGTTGCCCGGCCGTAGTGTTGACCGTTCTGAGGCGATCCGGGCTCGACCAACCAGAGGCGGGCTACGGCATGGATCCGGACAGACAGCTGAGCTGTGCGCTGTCCGAACTGCAAGGCACGACGATCGTCCGCCCATCGGGCGTGCTGGACGTCCGTACCTACCCGGTGTTGCGTGACCTGCTGCTCAAGTGCGCGGCCGACCAGCCGCTCGCGGTGGTCGTCGACCTCGCCGAGCTCGAGCTCGCCCACGACCACCTGACCAGCGTGTTCGTCACCGTGTGGCTGCGCGTCTCGCAGTGGTCGGCGGTGCGGCTGGTGGTGGTTCCCGGCCCGGCGCACGCGGACCTGTCGTGGCACGGCCCGATGCGGCGCTTCCTTTCGGTGCGGCCCACCGTGCCGGCCGCGCTCGCCGAGCTGGGCGAGCCGCCGCCTCGCCGCCGCACCGAGCTGTGGCTGCCGCCTTCGCCGCTGAGCGTGCGTGCGGCGCGGCGGTTCGTCACCGACACCTGCGACAACTGGACCATCGGACCCCTGGCCGGCTCGGCCGTCACCGTAGCGGGCGAGCTCGTGGAAAACGCCGCCGAGCACGCCCGTTCGCCGGCCCGCCTGCGCCTGGAGCTGCGGCTGGGCCGGCTCACCGTCGCCGTCGCCGATGACGACTCGCGCCCGGTCTCGCTGCCCCCGCCCGGCCGCAAGGCGCCGGAACCGGGCAGCGGGCTCCCGCTCGTCGCCCACCTCGCGCACGCCGCGGGCTGGTCGCCGAGGCAGTCCGGCGGCAAGGTCGTCTGGGCCGTGCTCAGGGCGCCGGGGACTCCGCCGGGGCGGTGACGGCTGACGGCTTGAAGCCCTTGACGATCAGCCAGCTGCCCAGCGACAGCTCCCACAGCGCGATCGGGAGCGCGGCCGCCGCCGCCCACGCCGAGCTCCGTTCGATGAAGCCCGCCATCGTCGCGATCGTGGCCGCCGCGAGCAGCGGTGCGCCGAAGAAGCCGAGTACCGGAAGGGCCCGCGGGACCAGGCGTGACCGGTACAGCAGCGAACCCAGCAGCAGCGCGTTGACGACGGGCATGAGGCTTTGCCCGAGCAGGAACAGCCGGTCGTGGAGCGCGACCAGCGCCTGGCCGGTGCCCACCGCGTCGATGCCGGCCCCGGCCCGCCGCAGGGACACGACGGCGAGCAGGCACGCGACGCCGGCGATGATGGCGGCGGCTTCCAGGACCCGGGCGCCGACGAAGCCCAGCGCGGTCGCTTCGTTCTGCCGCTTCACCACCGGGAACAGCACGACCGCGGTCCCCACGCAGGCGAACGCGACGATCACCTCCAGGACGCCACCCACGACGGCGGCCGTGTCCGGGCCGGCGCCGGTGACGTAGGTCCGGTCGCGCACGGGGCCGTAGAGCGCGAGCGTCGGGATCGAGACGAAGGTGAGCAGGTACAGCGCGCCCGCGACGAGCGCGGTCTTCCTCGGTGAGTCCATCTGCCGCTCCGGCCTGGGACTGGAAAGGGATCCGGAGGTGTCACAGTACGCCCGCTCCGGGCCGATTTCGTCCTCTGTGGACGATCATGGCCGCGCTACCCGCCTGTGAGTGAAGGCACAGCGGACCACCCGCCTGGTCGACTACTCCGCCGGCCGGTGGGGCTACGCTGTGGACTTCGTGCCCCGGGCCCCGGCGACGGTTTCTCCGGCCGGGTCGGGGCGATCGGGCGCCGCGGCCCGGCCGAATCCGTGCCGATCCGAGGAGCTGCGCTCATGTCCACCACGTCCACCGGCCTCGAGCCGGCCGAGATCGACCGGCTGGGCAAGGAACTGGACGCCCTCCGCCTGCGGGTGGTGGACGACCTCGGCGCGACCGACGCCGACTACATCCACAACGTCGTTGCGGCGCAACGGGTGTGCGAGGTGTCCGGCCGGGTGCTCCTGTTCGCCGGGTGGTTCCCGCCCGCCTGGCTGGGCGGGGTCGCGGCGCTGGCGGTGTCGAAGATCCTCGACAACATGGAGATCGGCCACAACGTCATGCACGGCCAGTACGACTGGATGAAGGACCCCGCGCTGAACTCGCGGACGTTCGAGTGGGACATGGTCTGCCCGGGCGAGCAGTGGCGCCGCTCGCACAACTTCATGCACCACACCTACACCAACATCCTCGACAAGGACCGGGACGTCGGGTACGGGATCCTCCGCATCACCGAGGACCAGGAGTGGCACCCGTACTACCTGGGCAACCCGGTCTATGCCGCCGCGCAGGCGTTGTTCTTCGAATACGGGATCATGCTGCACGACCTGGAGGTGGACCGGATCGTGCAGGGGCGGCGCGGCTGGGCGGACGTCCGGCCGCTGCTGGCGCCGATGCTGCGCAAGACCGCCCGGCAGGCCGGCCGCGACTACGTCCTGTACCCGCTGCTTACCGGGCCGCTCGCGCCGCTGACGCTGTCGGCGAACATCACCGCCAACGTGGTCCGCAACCTCTGGGCGTTCTCGATCATCTTCTGCGGTCACTTCCCCGACGGCGCCGAGGTGTTCACCGAAGAGGAGAGCGAAGACGAGAGCCGCGGGCAGTGGTACCTGCGGCAGATGCTCGGCTCGGCGAACATCACCGGCAGCGCGCTGTTCCACGTGCTGTCGGGCAACCTGAGCCACCAGATCGAGCACCACCTGTTCCCGGACCTGCCCAGCCACCGCTACCCGCGGATGGCCACCGAGGTGCGCGAGATCTGCGAGCGCTACGGCCTGCCGTACAACACGGGGTCCCTGTCGCGCCAGCTCGGGTCGGTCGTCCGGAAGATCTTCCGCTTGGCCGTGCCCTGGCGGTGAAACGGCTCGTTCGCGAAGCGCACGCTTCGCGAACGAGCCGAGCCGCGGCTCAGGAACTGCTGCAGCTGACGCTGGGCCAGTTCCGGTTTCCGTTGTGCTGGATGGTGACGCCCCAGTTGTTGCCGCTCCCGTTGGGTTTGGCGACGAGGACCTGACTGCTGGGCCAAGTGGCGTTGACGTTCCAGGTGGCGATGACCTTCGCGGGACTCGGCACGGTCATCGTGACCGTCCACGAGCTGGAGCCGCTGACCGAGACGCTCAGGTTGTATCGGTCACTCCAGGACTGTCCGGCCGAAAGCGAGGCGGTGCAACTGCCCCCGCCCGGTGTCGTGGGAGTCGTGGTCGGGGTGGTGGTGCCGGTCGGGGTCGTCGTCGGTGTGGTGGTCGTGCCTCCGCCGGAGTTGAGGACGTTCAGCACCGAGTTGTACGCGGCTTTCTTGTTCCCGTTGCCGTCGAACAGCAGGGGACTCTCGCCGGAGCGCCACGAGTCGCTGTCCCGCACGCCCCACACGGTGATGCCGACGCAGCGCGCGACGTTCATGCACGCCTGGGTCAGGGCCGCGTACTGCGAGGTGGACGCGTTCGTGACGTCGACCTCGGTCAGCGCGACGTCGACGCCGAGCGCCGCGAAACTGGAGATCGTGGTCTGGAGGTTGCCCGGGACCGAGCTGCCGCCGGTGAAGTGGGCCTGCAGGCCCACGCAGTCGATCGGCACGCCACGGGACTTGAAGTCCCGCACCATGTTGTAGACACCCTGGGTCTTGCCGTAGCTCCAGTTGTCGATGTTGTAGTCGTTGTAGCAGAGCTTGGTCGACGGGTCGGCGGCGCGCGCGGTCTTGAACGCGACCTCGATCCAGTCGTTGCCGGTGCTCTGCAGGTTCGACGAACGACGGCTGCCGTCTTCGTTGAACGCCTCGTTGACGACGTCCCAGTACGCGAGCTTGCCCTGGTAGTGGGCCATCACCTTCTGGATGTGGTTGATCATCGCGTTGCGCAGCGAGCTGCCGCCCATGTTCTGCATCCAGCCGGGCTGCTGGGCGTGCCAGGCCAGTGTGTGGCCGCGGACCTTGGCGCCGTGGCTGACCGCCCAGTTGTAGATCTGGTCGCCCGAGGAGAAGTTGAACTGGTTCTGGTTGGGCTCGGTCGCGTCCGGCTTCATCTCGTTCTCGGCCGTGACCATGTTGAACTCACTCGCCGCGATCGTCGTGTAGGCCGAGTTGCCGAGCTTGCTCGCGGCGATCGCCGTACCGAAGTACCGGCCGGACTGGGCGGCCGCGGCTCCCAGGGTGCTGGCCGCGGCATCGGCGCCCGGAGCCGTCACGAGGACGGCGGCCGTCGCGGCCACGGTGGCCACTCCCGCCAGTGCTCGCGTGGCCGGGGACCGCCACCACCTTCTGCCGCGCGGGCCCGAAGAACTTCCTGCCATCCGTGGTCTCCTCACAGGCGCACGCCCAGGGAAAGCCCACCTCCGGACGAGTCCCCGCCGACGATGACCGGCCCGCGGAACCCAGTCGTCGGTGACTGGACGAATCGATGATGTTCACCTTCTGCGAGCAGGAGAACACGCTGCTTCCCCATCGGGCAAAGAGTTTCGACCGAGTTTCGGGAGCACGTGCCTGGCACGTGCGGCTCGGGAAGTGCCGCTCTTACTGGTGGCGGGCCTCGTCCAGCCGCCGCGCCTCGGCGGCCTGCTCGAACGGCGTGTCGCCCGCCGGGTGCCGGTCGCCCAGGCCGGCGAACAGCGCGGCCACCTTGGCGGAGTCGTGGTGCGAGGCGAACTCGGCCAGCGCGGGGTCGGTGGCGGCCAGCAGCTGCCGGAACCGGAGCTCGGCGAGCGGGCCGAGCCGGTCGTAGATCTGCAGGAAGACCTTCTGGGCCCGGTCGCGCGCCCAGCCGGCCGGCAGCAGCTCGCCGGGCAGGTCGGGGTCGGTCTCCGGGAACCGGCGCCAGTCCACGCGCAGCCCGGTGCGGGTCCGCAACGCCTGCGCCGGGCTGATCAGGCCGGCGTCGAGGCCGGTGAGCACCTGTTCGTACTGGTCGACGAACTGCTCGTACTCCCGGGCGAGGGGCTCGAGGTCGAACGCCGCGACGGGACTGCCGGCGTCGCCGGGGACCTCGGTGGCGCGGAAGACCGTCGCGCTGCGGAGATCGAGCTCGCGCAGGGTGGCGAGCGCCAGGTCGGTCAGGTCGTGCGGGCTGACCCAGACGCCGTCGTAGAGGGCGGCGAAGCGCAGGACCCGCAGCCGTGACCGCAGTGCCGTGCGCACGCCGCGGTCCTGTTCCGGCACGGAGAAGGTCACGACGGTCCACTGCCCGTCCCACTCGGGCGCGGTCGTGCCGAACGTGAGCATCCGGTGCGTGCGCTCGATGATCACCTCGGACGTGCGGGCGGGGATGCCGTAGGCCGTCGTCCGCCCGCTGCGCGACACGGTGAGCAGCCCGCGCGCGGCGAGGCGGCGGATCGCGGCCCGCGCGCTCGCCGGGCTGATGTCGAACTCGCCGAGCAGCTCCACCAGCGCGGCCGAGGGGATGTGCTCGTCGCGCCAGTACCAGAAGTCGCCGAGCAGGGACGTCAGCAGGAGCTGCGGTTCGGCTCCCTGCTGTGAGCGGGGCAGCGGTCCCGAGGACGTCGCTGTCATCGCGCGCCTGCCTCTTCCGGGGTCGGTCCGGGCGGCCGGCCGGTGTCCGCCGCGGGTGTCCATGGTGGCAGTGCCGGCCGGGTGGCCGCACCGAGGGGTTGAATCACGCGACACATCATGCGACGATCGGCGCCCGGATAGCAACCAATTGATCCTTCAGGTTCCCGCGCCGCCTGCTGAGGGCGGCCTTCCGCAGGAAGAAAACGACATGGGTTCCTCACTTCGTCAATGGCGTCGAAGCTCGCTCGCCGTGGCCGCCGCCGGGCTCGTCCTGGCCGGGTGCACGGTCGACGACGGCGCGGCCACGGCGCCCACGGCCGCCGCCGCCCTGACCGCCGATCAGGCGCTGCACGACCAGCTGCCGCAGGCGGTCAAGGACTCCGGTGTGCTCCGGTTCGCCGGGGACTCGCACCCGCCGTACCGCACCGTCGGCCCGGACGGCAAGACGGTGACCGGCATCGACCCCGACTTCCAGCAGGCGCTCGGCCAGCTCCTGGGCGTGCGCACGGAAACCACCATCGTCGCCGGGCTCCCGGCCGCGTTGCAGGGCATGCTCAGCGGCCGTTACGAGGCCTTCAACGGGCCCGTCAAGGCCACCGCCGAACGCGAGCAGCAGTTCGACACCGTCACGTGGATGACCACGCGCACCGCCTACGTGATCCCCGAAGGCTCGGCCGCCGGGATCAAGCAGACCGCCGACCTGTGCGGCAAGCGGGTCGCGGTGGTCACCGCCAGCGTGGTGGAGGGCCAGCTCGCCAAGCTGTCCACCTTCTGCCAGGGCAAGCAGCGCCCGGCCGTGCAGGTGGTGGGGCTCGACGACACGAACGCCACCCTGCTGGCCGCGAAGTCCGGCCGGGCCGACGCCGCCGGGATGACCCAGGCCGCCGCGATCGACGTGACCACCCAGCAGAAGGGGCAGTACGAGTACGTGACGCAGACCGAGGAACAGGGCGCCACCAAGGACAACCTCGCGCTCTACACCCCGAAGGCCGGGAAGCTCGGCCCCGTGCTGCAGAAGGCCTTCGAGGAGCTGTTCCGCAACGGCACGTACGCCCGGATCATGAAGCAGTGGGGCCTCGAGGACGTGACTGTCCCGCAGCCGCTGTTCGACGTGGCCTCGGCGAAATGACCGCGATGTCCACAGTGGAGGAGACGGCGACCGCCCCCGACGACGTCGCGTCGGCGCGCGGCCGCTTCCGCCCCCTGCGCTGGCTGTTCGTGCTCGTGCTGGCTGTGCTGCTCGCCCAGCTGATCGTCTTCCTGGTCGGCAACGACCGGTTCCAGTGGGACGTCGTGGCGAAGTACCTCTTCGAGAAGAGCGTCCTGGCCGGCCTGGGCACGACGGTGCTGCTCGCGGTCGCGGCGATGGCGCTCGGTTCGCTGGCCGGCGGCGTGGTCGCGGCCATGCAGCTGAGCGGGTTCGGCCCGGCCCGGTGGGTGGCGACGCTGTGGGTGGGCCTGTTCCGCGGCATCCCGCCGCTGGTGCAGCTCATCTTCTGGTTCAACCTCGCCTACCTGCTCCCGAAGCTGTCGCTCGGCATCCCGTTCGGCCCGGTCTTCGGGACGTGGGACGCCAACAGCGTCATCACGCCGCTGACCGCCGCGGTGATCGGCCTGTCGCTCGTGGAGTCGGCGTACCTGGCGGAGATCTTCCGCGCCGGGGTGTCGTCGGTCGACGCCGGCCAGCGCGACGCGGCCCGCGCGATGGGGTACCCGCCGGGGCAGACGCTGGTGCGGATCGTGCTGCCGCAGGCGATGCGCGTCATCATCCCGCCGGCGGGCAGCCAGTTCATCAACGTGCTGAAGGGCACCGCGCTCGTGTCGGTCATCGCGATGTCGGACCTGCTGCACGCGGTGCAGGTGATCTACAACCGCACCTACGAGATCGTGCCGATGCTGCTGGTCGCGTGCTTCTGGTACCTGGTCGTCGTCACCCTCCTGACGGCCGGGCAACGCCGGCTGGAGCGCCGGTTCTCCCGCGGCCACCGGGGTGCCCGATGAGCGCGCCGGTGCTGCGGATCAGCGATGTCCGCAAGGATTTCGGGCCGGTGACCGCGCTGGCGGGGGTCAGCCTCGACGTCCACGAAGGCGAGACGGTCGTCGTGATCGGCCCTTCCGGTTCCGGCAAGTCGACGCTCGTCCGCTGCGCTCACCAGCTGGAGTCGATCGACGGCGGGGCGATGTACCTCGACGGCGAGCTGCTGGGCCACCGGCGGTCGCCGGGCGGCTTGCGTGCGCTGACCGAGCGGCGGATCGCCGCCCAGCGGCGCCGGATGAGCATGGTCTTCCAGCAGTTCAACCTGTTCCCGCAGTTCACCGTGCTGCGCAACGTGACCGACGCGGCGATCCGCGTCCACCGGCGCGATCGGTCCACTGTGGAGGCCGAGGCGCGCGAGCTGCTCGAGCGCATCGGCCTGGCCGGCCGCGAGGACCACTACCCGCGGCAGCTCTCCGGCGGGCAGCAGCAGCGGGTCGCCATCGCCCGGGCCGTGCTGGTCCGGCCGCGGGTCATGCTGTTCGACGAGCCCACCAGCGCGCTCGACCCGGAGCTGGTCGACGAGGTCCTGGCCGTGCTGCGGGACCTCGCCGCGGCGGGCACCACGATGGTCGTCGTCACGCACGAAATGGCGTTCGCGCGCGAAGCCGCCGACCGGTGCGTGTTCATGGAGGCGGGCCGGATCGTCGAGGAGGGCCCGCCGGGGGAGCTGTTCGCGCGCCCCGGGACCGACCGGCTGCGGGCCTTCCTGTCCCGTCATCTGTCCGAAAAGGAGGGTGTTTCGTGATCACCGTCGGCGCCGTGGGCGACCTCATCCTGGACGAGCCGGATCCGGAGTTCTTCCTCGCCCCGGCCGCGCCGGTGCTGCGGGGGATGGACCTGGCCATCGGGCACGTCGAAGTGCCGCACTCGACCACGGCGGTCCAGCGCAGCACCGACGTCCCCGCCCCGCCGGCGGACCCGGCCGCGCTGAAAGCGGTGGCCGACGCCGGGTTCGCGGTTGTCACCCTGGCGGGCAACCACGTCTACGACGCCGGCGACGGAGGCCTGGCTGACACCATCGCCTATTCCCGCGAGGCGGGGATGGTGACGGCCGGGGCCGGGCCGGACCTCGCGCAGGCGCGGCGGCCGGCGGTCGTCGAACGCGGCGGGCGGCGGATCGGGGTGCTGTCGTACAACTGCGTCGGCCCGCGCGACTCCTGGGCGACGTCCCGCAAGCCCGGCTGCGCGTACGTCCACGTGCTCACCCACTACGAGCTCGACCACGCGAGCCCGGGCGGCCCGCCGAAGATCTACACCTTCGCCGACCCGGACAGCCTGGAGGCGATGGCCGACGACGTGCGCCGCCTGCGCGCCGAGGTCGACGTCGTGCTCGTGTCGCTGCACAAGGGCGTCGGGCACACGCCGATGGTCGTCGCCATGTACGAAAGCCCGGTCGCCCGCGCGGCGGTCGACGCCGGCGCCGACGCGGTGTTCTCCCACCACCCGCACATCATGCGTGGCATCGAAGTCTACAAAGGACGGCCGATCTTCCACGGCCTCGGCAACTTCGCCACCGTCACCCACGCCTTGACACCGGGAGCGGGAGTGGGAGCCGACGAACTCCGCGCGTGGGCCGAACGGCGGACGAAGCTCTACGGCTTCGCGCCCGACCCGGACATGCCGTTCTTCCCGTTCCACCCCGAAAGCCGCAACACCGCCATCGCCTTCTGCCGCTTCGACGAAGCCGGGCTGCACGAAGCCGGCTTCGTGCCCTGCTGGATCGACGACCAAGGCCGTCCGGTGCCGGTCGGGGGCACTCCGGAAGGCGAGGCCGTGGCGAAGTACGTCGACGACATCACCCGCGGGGCGGGCCTCAACGGCCGGTTCACCACCCGCGGCACCGAAGTGCTCGTCGATCTCTCCGAAGGAGCTTCCGCATGACCGACCAGCCACTGGCCGGCCGCACCGTGATCGACCTGACCACCGCGCTCGCCGGGCCGTACGCGACCCTGCTGCTCGCCGGGCTCGGGGCGACCGTGATCAAGGTCGAGAACCCCGCCACCGGCGGGGACTCGTCCCGCAACAACGCGCCCTACGTCGGGCGCGACGGCCTGAACCTCGCCCGCCGCCATGACGACGACCTGTCGGTGTCGATGCTGCTGCGCGGCCGCAACAAGCTCAGTGTCACCCTCGACCTGAAGAACCCGCGGTCGCGGGCCGTGTTCA
The DNA here is from genome assembly GCF_040650695.1 of Amycolatopsis sp. NPDC048633. NCBI lineage: Bacteria > Bacillati > Actinomycetota > Actinomycetes > Pseudonocardiales > Pseudonocardiaceae > Amycolatopsis > Amycolatopsis sp. NPDC048633. The sequence goes on along the minus strand of NZ_JBEZHS010000005.1, from coordinate 20,340 downwards.
CCGATCTCGTCCGCGACGCCGACGTGCTGGTGGAGAACTACAGCCCGGGGGTCACCGAGCGGCTCGGCATCGCCTACGAGCAGGTCCGCGAGATCAACCCGCGGCTCGTCTACACCTCGATCAGCGGGTTCGGCGCCCAGGGCGGCCCGGGCTCGGGCAAGGCGATGGACTCGATCATCCAGGCGCTGAGCGGGGTGATGATGACCGCCGGCGAGCCCGACGAGGGCCCGGTCCGGTTCGGCCTGCCGATCGGCGACCTGCTGGCGCCGCTGTTCGCCGTGGTCGGCACCGTCTCCGCGCTGCTGCAGGCCGAACACACCGGGGAAGGCCAGCGTGTCGACGTGTCGATGCTCGGCGCCCTGACCTCGCTGGTCGCGTGCGAGCCGTTCGACGCCTTCGACGCGGTCGGCCTGCCCCAGCGCACCGGGTCGATGGTGCCGCGGCTGGCACCGTTCGGGATCCTGCCCGCCGCCGACGGCTACCTCGCGCTCTGCGCGCCGACCGACGCGTTCGCGCACGGCGTGCTCCGCGCGATCGGTCGTCCGGAGCTGGCCGAGGACGACCGCTACCGCACGCGGGACCAGCGGGTGCGGGCCGCCGACGAGCTGCACGACCTCATCCGCGACTGGTGCCGGGTGCGGCCCCTGGCCGAGATCATCGCCGCTTTCACGGCCGAAGGCGTGCCCGCGGCCGAGGTCCGCGAGCCGCGTGAAGCCGTCCGCGACCCGCTGGTGCTGGCCCGTGAAGAGGTCGTGCCGCTGACGCACCCGCGGCACGGCGCGGTGGCCGACCTGGCCGGGACCGGGGTGCCGATCCGGTTCTCCGGCGCCCGCGTGTCCCTCGAACGGCCGGCGCCGGGGCTGGGGGAGCACAACGAGCACGTCTACCGGGAGCTGCTCGGCTACACCGAAGAGGAGCTGGCGGAACTCGTGGCGGAGGCCGTGATTTGAGCTCCGTCGGGTACGTCGGCGCGGACGTGCCGGTCGAACTGATCACCGCGGCGGGCCTGCGACCCCTGCGGCTGACCGGGAAGCCCGGCCGGGACAGCGCGCTCGGCGACCGCTACCTCGGCCGCGGGGTGGACCCGGTCGCCCGGTCGATCCTGACGCGGATCCTCACCGACGACTACGGCCCGCTCGAGGCCATCGTCGTCTCGCGCGACTGCGAGGCGTCCTTGCGCCTGTTCTACGCCTTGCGGGAGCTGCACCGCGTCGAACCGGCGCTGGGGCTGCCGCCGGTGCGGCTGGTGGACGTCCTGCACCTGCCGCACCACATGACCACCCGGTACGTCCACGCGAAGCTCGCCCAGCTGCGCGAATGGCTGGGACGCTGGCGGCCCATCGGCGACGACGACCTCGCCGCGGCCATCACCGCGCACGACACCCTGCGCCGGTCGCTCGCCCGGCTCGCCGCCCTGCGCCGCGCGAACCGGCTGAGCGGCACGCGGTTCCTCGAAACCGTCGCCGCGACCACCGGGGTGCCGATCACGGAGGCCATCGCGCTCGTCGAACGGCTGCTCGCGGAAGACCTCCCCGGGGTCGAAGGGACCCGGCTGTTCCTCACCGGGAGTTCCCACGACCACCCGGCGGTGTACGAAACGTTGGAGCACAACGGTTTTCTCGTCGTGGGGGAGGACCACGACTGGGGCGAGCTGCTCTTCGCCCGCACCTGCGCGGCGCCGACGGAACTCGCGCTCGCCGAGCGCTACCAGCACAACGGCCCGGCCGCCCCGCGCGCGTCCATCCGGCAGCGGGCGGCGCACACCGCCGCGGCCGCGCGGGCCTGCGACGCGGAAGTCCTGTTCTCCTACGCGCGAGTCCACGACGACCCGCCGCCGTGGGACTTCCCGGAGCAGCGGGCCGCGACCGGGCTGCCGGCAGTCCTGGCCGAGCGGCAGCCGTACGGCGAGCTGACGCCCGAAGCGCTGGCGGCGCTGGTCCCGGCCGGAGCGGCGGCATGACGGCCCGGCTGGCGTCGGCCACCACCGCGACCGCCTACCAGCGCGAATGGTTCGCCAGGGTGCGTGACGAGGGCGGCCCGCTGGCGCTGGTCAACGCCGACGCGCCCCAGGAGATCTTCCGGACGATGGGCATCCCGTACGTCGTCAACCAGTGGTGGGCGTCGATCGTCGCGGCGAAACGCCAGACCCAGCGCTACCTCGGCCTGCTGCGCGAGCGCGGTTACCCCGACTACATCGAGCAGTACAGCGCCACCTCGCTCGCGTCGGTGTTCGAGGACGATCCCGAGCAGGCACCGTGGGGCGGGCTGCCGAAGCCGTCGATCGTGCTCGGCGAGACCACCGGCGACGCGTCCCGGAAGATCTTCGACGTCTGGGACGCCCAGCCCGGCGTCACCTACTACCCGCTGGAGAGCGCGGCCGAGAACGCCGTGCCCGAGCGGTGGTGGGAGCTCATGCCGCACCGCTGGGAAGAGGCGATCGGGAGCGACCGGCTCGACCTGATGACCGGCGAGCTGACCGGGCTCATCCGGTTCCTCGAGCTCACCACCGGCCGGGTGTTCTCCGAGACCCGGTTCCGCGAGGTGATGGCACTGGTCAACGAGCAGCAGGAGTGGAACCGGCGCACCCGCGACCTGATCGCCGCGGCCCGGCCGTGCCCGATCGCCGTCACCGACGGCATCCCGAGCGTGATGGTGCCCCAGTGGCACCGCGGCACGGAGTGGGCGCGCGATGCCGCACGCGCGTTCCACGACGAGGTGCGCGACCGGGTCGACGCCGGCGTCGCGGTCTGCCCGGACGAGCGCCTGCGGCTGATGTGGGTCGGCCGCGGCCTGTGGTTCGACCTCGAGTTCTACCAACGGTTCCAGCGCTCGCACGGCGCGGTCTTCGTCTGGTCGATGTACCTCGCCATCGCCGCGGACGGCTACCTGCGCTACGGCGACGACCCGCTGCGCGCCCTCGCCGCCCGCTTCGCCGCCTTCAGCGACCAGCTCTACACACCGCCGTGGTCGGCCGAGTGGTACGTCAAGGAGGCGCGGCACCACGGCGTCGACGGCGTCGTCCACCTCGTATCCGACGACGCCCGCGGCAGCTACTTCACCACCCGTGCCCTGCGCGCGGCGGGGATCCCCGTGCTGGAGCTGCACGCGGACAACGTCGACGCCCGCACCGGGGACGACCTGACCGCGCGGATGAGCGCGTGGCTCGACGAACTGACCTGAGAGGACTCCCGATGGGAAAAGCGTTCCTCAAGCCCGCCCTCGTCGCCGCGGTGACAGCTGTCGTCGCGCTCACCGCGGCGGTGGCGACCCGCCCTTCCGACACCGAAATCGCCGTGGCGGCCGCGCCCGAGCCGCCCGCCGCCGCGGTGTTCCACCCGGTGGTCCGCGAAGCCGCGGCCAGGACGGGGAACTACGCCGCCGAATACACCGTCTACCGGCCTGCCGACCTGGACCGGGTGCGGGGCCGCCTGCCGGTCGTGGTGTTCGGCAACGGCGCGTGCCGGCACGTGAGCAACGACGAGCTGCTGACCGTCGAGACGCTGCTCGCCGCGCACGGGTTCGTCGTCGTGGCCGTCGGCGGGTTCGACAAGCCTGCCCTGACCGAGAACGGCAGCCCGGACCCGAAGGTGATCACCGACGCGATCACCTGGGCCGGGCGCGAGAACGACCGCCGGGGGAGCGACCTGCGCGACCGGCTCGACCCGCGGCGCATCGGCGTCACCGGCCACTCGTGCGGCGGCATCGAAGCGCTCGTCGCGGGCGCGGACCCGCGGGTGAAGTCCGTGCTGTCGCTGGACAGCGGGTTCTTCGAAGACGGCACCCTCGGCTACGGCCGGGAGAACCTGCGGAAGCTGCACACGCCCACGCTGTTCGTCGACGGCGGCCCGAACGACGTCGCCTACCCCAACAGCGGGGCCAACTACGACCTGGTCACCGTCCCCGCGGTCCGGGCGACCAACCCGGCCGCGGGCCACACCGGGTTCGTGTACGGCCAGCGTGACGGCAACCCCGACCCGAGCGTCCGCGAGGAAGCCGTCCGGGTTCTGGTCGCCTGGTTCGACTTCACCCTCAACGGCAACCGCACCGCGCGCGGCTACTTCCTCGGCGCGGGCTGCGGTCTGTGCGCCACGCCGGGCTGGACCGTCAGCAGCAAGAACTTCTGACAGGAGCGTTCATGGGTACCGGAATCACCTTGGCGGCCGCGGCCGTGGTCGTCGCCGCTGCCTTTCCTGCCACCGCCCAGGCGGCGGAAGCCGGAACGCCGTGTCCGGGCGTCTCGGCGCGGTGCGTCGACGGGCAGCTGACCGACGGCACGCCGTACACGTTCGCCAAGCCCGCCCGGTGGAACGGCGCCGTGCTGGTGGACCTCGACTTCGCCGCGGGCGGCCTGGCGAGCCCGCTCACCGCGAGCCTCCTGCAACGCGGCTACGCGGTGGGCGGCACCACCCGCACGATCACCAGCTGGACCATCGCGCGCGCCATCGACAACCAGGCGGCCGCGCTCGGCCGCTTCGAAACCGCGTTCGGCCGGGCCCGGTACGCGATCGCCGAAGGCCGCTCGATGGGCGGCATGGTCGCCGCCGGGGTGGCGCAGGTGTACCCCGGCCGGTTCGACGCGGCGATCCCGATGTGCGGCGGCCTCGGCGGCTCGGTCGGGCAGTGGAACCAGAAGCTCGACACCGTCTTCACGCTGAAGACCCTGCTGTTCCGCGATACCGCGCTCCCGGTGACCGGCATCCCCGCCGACATCCCCGGAACGCAGCAGCAGTGGATTTCGGCCGTGACGTCGGCCCAGGCGACCGCCGCGGGCCAGGCGCGCATCGCGTTGGCGGCGGCGATCGGCCAGCTGCCGGGCTGGGGCCTGGCCGCGGACGGTACGCCGACCCCCGTCCCCGACGACCGCGACGTGACCGGCGTCGAACAGGGCATGTTCCTGGCGCTGGCCGGCGGTCCGCTGCCGTACCTCGGGCAGGCGGTCAGCAGCCGCCGGACGATCGAGCAGCTGTCGGGCGGGAATCCGTCCTGGAACACGGGTGTCGACTACGCGCGCCAGCTCACGATGGCGGCGCCGAGCCAGCAGAACGCGGTGCGGCGGCTGTACGAGCGGGCGGGGCTCGACCTGCGCGCAGACCTCGGCCGGCTCGCCGCCGAGCCGCGCGTATCCGCCGATCCCGCCGCCGCGGCGTACCTGAAGCGGGGCATCGTCTTCACCGGTGACCTGCGGATCCCGGTGCTCACGGTCAACGGCACCGGCGACCAGATCTCGACCGTCGCCCAGCAGCAGTCCTACGGCGCGTTGGCCCGCGAGGCCGGCAACGCGTCCCTGCTCCGGCAGACCTACGTGCGGACGGCCGGGCACTGCACCTACACGACCGGCGAACAGCAGGCCGCCGTCGACCGGATGCTGACCCGGCTGCGGACCGGGCACTGGCCCGACACCGCGCCGGGCACGATGAACCGGCTGGCGGCCGCCGCGGACGGCACGGCGGGACGCTACCTGAGCTACGCACTTCCGCACTTCAACCGGCGGTACCCTGCCGCTCACTGAACCGAGGGGAGGTGCCGGGGCCCGGTGTGCGGTGCCGGGCCCCGGCGGTGGAGCGGATCAGCTTGCCGCGCAGGCCGCCGTGATGCCGTCGGCACTGCCCGTGCCCTGGAAGCCGAACTCGGTGGACTGCCCGGCCGCGACGCTGCCGTTGTAGCCGACGTTGGTCCAGGCCACGGCGCCGCTGGTGCCACTGTTGGTGGCGCTCCAGCCGTTGGTGACCGCCGCGCCGGAGGGCAGGTTCGTCGTCACCGACCAGCCGTTGAGCGCGGTGGAGCCGGCCGTGACCTTCACCGTCGCCACGAACCCGCCGTTCCACGAGTTCAAGGAGACCGCGGCACTGCATCCGCCCGGCTGAGGTGTGGTCGTCGTAGTCGGAGTGGTGGGGGTGGTGGGTGTCGTCGTCGTGGTGGGCGTGGTCGGGGTCGTGGTCGCGCCGCCGGCGTTCAGCGCGTCGAGGACGCTCGTGTAAGCGGCCTTCTTGTTGCCGTTGTTGTCGAACAGGAGCGGGTTCTCACCGGTGCGCCAGGAGTCGCTGTCGCGGATGCCCCACACGGTGATGCCGGCGCAGCGGGCGACGGCCATGCAGGCGCGCGTGACCGTGCCGTAGACACTGGCCTGGTTGGAGCCCGAGATGTCCAGCTCGGTGATCTGGACTTCGACGCCGAGGTCGGCGAACCGCTGCAGGTTGGCCTGGTAGTCGCTCGGCGCGGAGTTGGTCAGGTGGGACTGGAAGCCGACGCAGTCGATCGGGACGCCGCGGGACTTGAAGTCCTGCACCATGGTGTAGATTCCGGTGCTCTTGGCGTTCACGCCGTCGGTGTTGTAGTCGTTGTAGCAGAGCTTCGCGCCGGGGTCGGCGGCCCGCGCCGCGCGGAAGGCGGCTTCGATCCAGTCGTTGCCGGTGCGCTGGAGGTTGGAGTCACGCCGGCCGCCGCCCCCGCCGTCGGCGAAGGCCTCGTTGACGACGTCCCAGGCGTAGACCTTGTCCTTGTAGTGCGTGGCTACCTGGGTGACGTGGTTGATCGCGGCTTGCCGCAGGGCGGAGCCGCTCAGGCTCTGGGCCCAGCCCGGTTGCTGCTGGTGCCACAGCAACGCGTGCCCGCGGACCCGCTGGCCGTTGCTCACCGCCTGGTTGAGGATGCGGTCCCCGTTGGTGTAGCTGAACTGGTTCTGGTTGGGCTCGGTGGCGTCCCACTTCATCTCGTTCTCGGCCGTGACCATAGTGAACTCGCGGCTCAGGATGCCCGCGTAGGTCGAGTCGCCGAGCTTCCCGGCCGAGACGGCGGTGCCGAAGTAGCGGCCGGTCTGGGCGGCCGACGCACCGAGGGTCGTGGCGGCGCCGGCGGAGGTGGCCAGCACCAGCGTCACCCCGAGCGAGGCCGCCAAGAGCGTCGAAGCGAGCGCGGCTCGTGACCACGACCGCGAGGTGATCTTCATGTTCGTCCCTTTCCGCACACGGGGTTTTCAGCTGACGGTGGCCGAGAACGAGTTGACCGCCAGGCCGACGCCGCCGCTCCACGGCTCGAACCCGGCCTGGATGCTGGTCAGGTACCAGGACCGATCGACGCGGGTGCGGGCGTCGACGTCGTTGACGAAGTCCAGGACGCTGAACGACCAGCTCGAGATCGGCGACTGGGCGACGTAGGAGACCACGTCGTTGCCGCCGTTGTTGCCCTGCCACACCTCCCAGCTCCGGCCGCCGATGCTGGTGGTGCCCACCCGGCCGCCGACCGGCTGCACCGATCCGGTGCGGTTGAACCAGATCATCAGCTCCATCTGGTTGACCCCGTTGGTCTTCGCGGTCGGGTCCAGCCAGATGTCGTAGGAGGCGTCGAAGGTGCCACTGGTGTAGGTGTAGGAGATCGACGACGACACGCTGCCGATCCGGCTCAGCTGCCGCGGCAGGTTCGTGCCGGGGGAGCAGTTCCCGTAGTGGCACCCGGCGTAGACCGCCGGGTACGACAAGGGGGCGCCGCCGCTGGTGGAGCCCTGCTGGGTCTGGATCCGGAACCCGCTGCCGGTGACGTTGATGCACTGCTGTGCGCTGCTGCCCCACCGGTTGTTCATGACGACGTAGCGGCCGCCGATCGTGGTGGTGCCGTACTGGTCGCAGATGAGGGTGTCCGCGTGGGCGGCCGGAGCCGCGCCGACGGCCGGAGCGACGAGGCCGGCCGTGATCAGTGCTACCGCGGACAGGGCGTGCTTCAGTTTCACGTGCCGCCTCCACTTCGTTGTGGGGAGCGCTCTGGGAGCGCTCTCAGTTCGGGCAGGTTCTGATGAAACCACAAGGGAACCGGCGAGCAAAGACCTCGGCCGTGATCAATTTTCCGTTTCACCCTTCGAAAGTTTCGCTGACGATTGCCAAGGGCGCGGGGGCCGGTTACCGTCGGCTGGGAGCGCTCTCAGTCCGGATCACCATCAGCACGCCGACGAAGACGAGGAGCTGGCGTATGCGGGCAAAGAAGGTGCTGGCCTTGCTGGCCGCGGTGGCGCTCGGGCTGACGGCGACCGCCGTGCCCGCGTCGGCCGCGGAGTACGAGCGCCTGCTCAACGGCACCTTTTCCGGCGGCACCCCCGATCCGTGGTGGGCGGGGTCGGGCACGACAGGTCGTGTCACCGGCGGGGAGTTCTGCACCGACGTCCCCGGCGGCACGGCCAACGGCTACGACGCGCTGTCCGGCCAGAACGGCGTCCCGTTCGAGGCGGGCCAGCTCTACACCCTGACCTTCGACGCGCACGCGACGACCACTCAGCAGATCTCCGCCGTCGCGGGCGAAGCCGTGTCCCCTTACCGGCAGATCTCGCGGACCGACCTGACGGTGACACCGTCGACGCAGCACTTCACGGTCACCTTCACGTCCACTTTGGACTTCCCGGCCGCCGGCAACGGCCAGCTGGCCTTCTGGTTCGGCGGGCAGGCCGCCGCCAACACCGTCTGCCTGGACAACATCTCCCTGGTCGGCGGCGTCGTCCCGCCCGGTGGCCTGCCGCCGACGAGCGGCATCCGGGTGAACCAGGAGAGCTACGTGCCGGGCCTGCCCAAGCGGGCCACCCTGATCAGCGACTCGGCCACGGCGCAGACGTGGACGTTGAAGAACTCCGCCGGGACCGCCGTGGCCACCGGGCAGACCACGCCCCGGGGTGCGGACGCGCCGTCCGGCGAGAACGTGCACGAGATCGACTTCTCCGCCTACGACACCGCGGGCACCGGCTACACGCTGACCGTCGGGTCCGAAACCAGCTTCCCGTTCGCCATCTCCGCCGACGAGCTGCAGAAGCTGCGCCAGGACTCCCTGGCGTTCTTCTACCACCAGCGCAGCGGGATCGCGATCGAGGCCCAGTACGCCGGCGCGGCCTACGCGCGCCCGGCGGGGCACGTGAACGTCGCGCCGAACCAGGGTGACGACAACGTCCCCTGCCGGTCGGACCTGACCTGCGGCTACACCCTCGACGTGCGCGGCGGCTGGTACGACGCGGGCGACCACGGCAAGTACGTCGTCAACGGTGGAATCGCGGCCTGGGAGCTGCTCGACGAGTACGAGCGGGCGCTGAAGCTGGGCGACGCGAGTGCGCTGGGCGACGGGAAACTGGCGATCCCGGAGCGCGCCAACGGCGTGCCCGACATCCTCGACGAAGCCCGCTGGGAGGTCGACTTCCTGCTGGAAATGCAGGTGCCGGACGGAAAACCGGGCGCGGGCATGGTGCACCACAAGATCCACGACGCGCAGTGGACGTCCCTGCCCACCCGGCCCGACCAGGACAGCCAGCCACGCCGGTTGTCGCCGCCGAGCACGGCCGCGACGCTGAACACGGCCGCCGTCGCGGCGCAGGCGTCCCGGCTGTGGCGGACCATCGACCCGGCGTACTCGGCGAAGCTGCTTGCGGCGGCCGAGAAGGCGTACGCGGCGGCGAAGGCCAACCCGAACGTCCTGGCCGACCCGAACGACGGCACCGGCGGTGGTACCTACAGCGACAACACCGTGACCGACGAGTTCTACTGGGCCGCCGCGGAACTGTTCGCCACCACGGGAAAGAGCGCCTACCGCGGCGACGTCACGGGGTCGTCGCTGTACCGCGGCGTCAGCTTCTCCACCCACGGCTTCGACTGGGCCTCGACGGGCGCGCTCGGGGACATCACCCTCGCCCTGGTGGCCACCGACCTGCCCGCGGCGGACGTCGCCGCGATCAAGACCGCCGTCACCACGACCGCCGACAGCCACCTGGCGCAGATGCGCGCCATGGGGTACCCGGCGCCCTACCGCACGGCCGACGGCTCGTACGAATGGGGATCCAACGGCCTGGTGGCCAACAACGGCGTGGTGCTCGCCCTGGCCTACGACTTCACGAAGCAGGACAAGTACCGCGACGGCGCGTTCGCGGCGCTGGACTACCTGCTGGGCCGCAACCCGGCGAACTACTCCTACGTCTCCGGCCACGGGGACCAGCCGGTGTCGAACGTGCACCACCGGTTCTGGGCGCACCAGCTGGACGCGTCGCTGCCGACCGCCCCGCCCGGCGCGCTGTCGGGCGGCCCCAACAGCGGCCTGCAGGACCCGACCGCGGCGCGGCTGCTGGCCGGCTGCGCGCCCCAGCGGTGCTTCGTCGACGACATCCAGGCGTACTCGGTCAACGAGGTCGCGATCAACTGGAACGCGGCGCTGGCCTGGCTGACCGGCTGGACCGCCGAGAAGTCGTCGTCCACTGTGGACACGACGGCGCCGGCCGCGGCGGGCACCCCCGCCGTGTCCGCGGTCTCCAGCGGCGGCGCGACGCTGACGTGGACGGCGGCCGCGGACGCGGAGAGCGGCGTCGCGAGTTACGACGTGGTCCGCGTGACCGGCTCGGCCCGCACGGTCCTCACCACCGTCACCGGCACGACGGCGACCTTGACGGGGCTCGCGCCGTCGACCGCGTACACCGTACTCGTGGTGGCGCGCAACGGCGCGGGCCTGACGAGCCCGGACTCGGCCACCGCGCAGTTCACGACGCAGCCGGCCACCCCGGCGGGCGGCTGCGAGGTGACGTACGCGGCGAACACGTGGAACGGCGGCTTCACGGCCGCCGTCACGGTCAAGAACACGGGCACGACGGCGTGGACCGGCTGGAAGCTGGGCTTCACCTTCCCGGGCGACCAGAAGGTGACGCAGGGCTGGTCGGCGACGTGGGCCCAGTCCGGCACGGACGTGACCGCGACCGCCATGTCCTGGAACAGCGCGCTGGCCCCGGGCCAGTCGGCGTCGATCGGCTTCAACGGCAGCTACACGGGGAGCAACGCCCGTCCGCAGTCGTTCACGGTGAACGGGAGGACGTGCGGCTGAACCGGGCGGTCACCACAGCCGTGTGTGCGGTGGCTGTGGTGACGAGTGCCGGAGGGTCTATGGCGGACGAGGGAGACCTGGTCGCCGGACGCTACCGGCTCCGGGCGAAGGCCGGGCTTGACGACCGCGGCGAGGTGTGGCGGGCGCGCGACGAACAGCTGGATCGTGACGTCGCGGTGAAACAGCTCGTTCCCGCCGGCGAAGCGTCGCTGCGTGAGGCTCGCGTCGCCGCGAAGCTGTCGCATCCCCATGCGGTCACCGTGTACGACGTGATCGAACACCAGGGAAAACCGTTCCTGGTCATGGAGTTGCTGCCGACCTGCCTGGCGGAGGTACTGGCCGAACGCGGGCGGCTGCCGCGGGGCATGGTCGCCGGCATCGGCCGGCAGGTCGCGGCGGCGCTCGCCGCCGCCCACCGGGACGGGATCCTGCATCGCGATGTCAACCCGGGCACCGTGCTCCTGACCCACGACGGTACGGCCAAGATCGCCGATTTCGGCGTCGCCCGGGCGAAGGGGGAGGCCATTGCTTATCTGGCGCCCGAGGTTGCCGGTGGCGCCGACGCGACCGCCCGGTCCGACGTCTATTCCCTCGGCGCGACCCTGTACACGGCGCTCGAGGGGCACCCGCCCAGCGGAGCGGCCGAGGGTGACCGGGAGGACGTCATCGCGCCGGTCCGGACCGGCCCGCTCGCGGATGTCCTGCTGCGGATGCTCCGGCGGGACCCCGATCGGCGGCCGGGTATGGCCGAAGCCGCGGAAATGTTCGCCAAAGTGGCCGCGGGACCCCGGAAACCGTTCGAACCGGCACCGGTCGCGCGCCCGCGGCCCCTGAAGCGCCGGACCGGGAAGCGCCGGACCGTGCTCGTGGCCGCCGCTGTCGTCGTCATCGCGGGGGCCACGGTGATCGGAGTGGCGGTGACCGGTGCGGCGAACCGGCCGGTCATCGCTTCGCCGGGGATCGTCCGCCCGCCCACGCCGGCGCCCGGCGCGGCGGGCTGCGCGGCGACGGCGCAGGTGACCGAGTCCTGGTCCGGCGGCTACAAGATGCTCGTCACCGTGCGGAACGCGGGACCGGTGGGGATCACCGGCTGGGCCGTCACCTGGCAACCCGCCGCCGGTCGCCGGGTGGACGACCTCTGGGACGCGAAGGTCGAGCGTTCGGGTGTCTCGGTCACGGTCGTCAACGAGATCTGGAACGGCAGGGTGACCGTCGACGGCACGACCACGTTCGGGCTGGTCGCCGTAACCGGCGGAGCCGGCCGCACTCCCGAGTCCCTCAGCTGCTCGACGCGCTGAGGCGGCGTACGTCCGACTGCGTATCCCGGTGTCGCTTCTGTGCCGACGCGGACCACCGTGCCGCTGCGGCATGGTCGGGAAGTCGTTTTTGCCGGACTTCCCGACCAAGAAGGGACATCGTCGTGTCCACATCCCTATCCGGAACACCCACGCGGGCCGCGTTCGGCGGCCGCGCGATCACCGGGGCGGCCGTCTTCCTCGTCGCCTACCTCGCGGTGAGTTTCACCGGCGGGCTCAGCGATCGCAGCCTGCCGCTGCCCGGCGCGCCGGCGGCCGACGTCGCCGCCTACTACGCCGCCAACCCCGCTGCCGCGGTGACTGTCGCCGCGCTGCAGGCCGTCTCCGTCCTCGGGTTCGCCGTCTTCGCTCGCGCCGTCCGCCGGTTCACCGGCATCGCGGTGGTGTCCGTGCTGGCGATGCTGGTTTCGTGCGCTCTCACGGTCGCCTTGACGGTCGTCGCCGCATCGGCGTCCTTCGAGACCATCGAGGTGCTGAGGCAGGGGAGCTTCTACACCGGTGGCGTCGCGAACGTCGCCACCTTGGGGCTCTTCGTCTTCGTCGCCGCGAAAGCACTCGGCCGCGCGGGGCTCGCCGGCTCGCCGACCCGGTGGTTCGGCTACGTCGCCGGCACGCTGGCGATGCTTTCGGTGCTGTCGCTGGTGTTCTACTACGCGAGCGCGTTCCTGCCGGTCGGCCGGGTCCTGTGCATGGTCTGGACGGTGGTCGCCGCGGTGGTGGCGTCCCGGACCCGCCGGGCGTAGCCGGGCCGTGGGTGCGGGGACTGGCCCGGCGCACCCACGGCCGGCGCGCGGTCCCGGCACCATCGCGCAGAGGGGAGAGCGCGGTGGGATCCGGGACCTGGACCTGACCGCGAGGGGGGAGTTCCGATCAGGCCCGTATGGGAGTAATTCCCTGCGGCCGCAGGGCGAAACCTGGCATTCCGGTGAACGGTCACGGCCGGCGGTGCCCGGGCCGCGTCGTCGCAGGTGACTGGGGTTCCGTGCGGGGAGAAGTCGCCCGCCTACTGCCGGTTTTCCTCCCGCTGCCGATCGGCGGTGCTCGCGGTCAGGTCCGGGGTCAGGTCGCGGCGGTTCGTCTCCTTCAGCGCGAGGACGCAGACCGCGGACAGGACGCAGAACGCGGCGATCGTCCAGGACACCGGCGTCGTCGAGCCGCCGCCGTTGGCGCGTTGGAGCTGCGCGAAGATCAGCGGCGCGAAGCCGGCGCCGAGCCCGGCGAGCTGGTAGCCGAGCGACGCGCCGGTGTAGCGGTTTTCGGTGGCGAAGAGCTCGGAGTAGAGGGCGGCCAGCGGGCCGTACATCATCGGGTGGATCACGCCCTGGCCGATCACCAGCGCGAGGACGAGCAGGAAGCCGCTGCCGCTGCGGACCATCGGGAACAGCAGGAACCCGAACACCGCCATGACGACCACCCCGGCCAGGACGACCGGGCGGCGGCCGACGCGGTCGGACAGCGCGGACCACAGCAGGATCCCCACCACCGCGCAGGCGGAGGACACGGTGAGCGCGTTGAGCACCTCCTGCCTCGGATGTCCTTGCTGGACGCCGTAAGCGAGCACGAACGTGGTCAGCGTGGCCTGGACGACGAACGCGGCGAGGCCGACGCCGATGCCCAGCAGGAGCACGCGCGGGTGGTCGCGCAGGACGGCGACCACCGGCAGCCGGCGGCGTTCCTCCTTCTTCGCGGCGGCCAGGAACGCGGGCGTCTCGTCGACGCGGGAGCGCACGAACAGGCCGATCCCGAGCAGGACGATGCTGAGCAGGAACGGGATCCGCCAGCCCCAGGCGAGGAAGTCCGCCTCGGAGGTGAGCGCGGCGGTGCCGGACATCGCGAGCGTCGACACGACCATGCCGCTCGGCGCGCCGGCGTTGGTGAAGCCGGCCCACAGGCCGCGGCGGGACCGGGCGTGTTCGGCGGACATCAGCACGGCGCCGCCCCACTCGCCGCCGACGGCGATGCCCTGGACCACGCGGAGCACGACCAGGCCGACGGGAGCGACCGAGCCGATCTTGTCGTAGCCGGGGAGCAGGCCGATGAGGAAGCTCGACACGCCCATCAGGGTCATGGTCAGCACGAGCATCCGCTTGCGGCCCAGCCGGTCGCCGAAGTGGCCGAAGATGAGGCCGCCGAGCGGGCGGGCGAGGTAGCCGGTGGCGAACGTGCCGAAGCTGGCGACCGTGGCCAGCGCCGGATCGAGGTCGGCGAAGAAGACCTTGCCGAAGACCACCGCGCTGGCCGTGGCGTAGAGGAGGAAGTCGTAGTACTCGATCAGGCTGCCGAGGAAGCTGGACGCGACCGCTCTGCGGAGCTGCGTGCTCATGGAGGTCACCCTCGTCGTTGGGGGCCGTTGCGACGGGAGGCAGGTTCGTCCGGGAGCGGACGACGGTGACGCGAGTCACAAACGTTAGTCATCGCCATGACGGCCGTCAACGTTCTGCACAACATCAGGTGGCGGTCTCGCCGGGTTAAAGTGGCGATCGTGGTGCACCTCGACGAAACCGGCTCCGGGCCCCGCCCGAAGTCCGTCATGCTGACCTTCCTGGGCATCCACCTGCTCGACCGGGCGACGGCCATCTACTCGGGCAGCGTGATCGACGTGTTCGGCCGCGTCCGCGTCTCGGAGGAGGCGGTGCGCTCGACGCTGACCCGGATGGCGGGCAGCGGGCTGCTGACGCGCCACCGGCAGGGCCGCAAGGTCTACTTCGGACTCAGCGAGCGGCTCGCCGCGGTCCTCGAGGACGGCAGGCGGCGGATCTGGGAGACCGGCGCGGTCAACCGGTCCGGCGACGGCGGCTGGACGCTGGTCGGCTTCTCGCTGCCGGACACCCGCCGCGGCGACCGGCACGACCTGCGCCGGCAGCTGACCTGGGCGGGGTTCGGCCCGGTGCAGAACGGTTTGTGGGTCGCGCCGGGCGTCCGGGACGTGACGGCGATCGTCGAGCAGCTCGGCCTCGACGGGCACGTCACGGTCTTCACGGCGCATCCCGCGCGGCCGACGGAAGCGGCCGAGCTCGTCCGCAAGGCCTTCGACACCGAGACGATCGCCTTGCGGTACCACGACTTCCTGGCGAAGTGGGACACCGGCCGGGCACCGTGGCCGGACGACCTCACGCGGCAGCTGATGCTGCACGCGGACTGGCTGCACGTCGTCCGGCAGGATCCCCACCTCCCGGCCGAGCACCTGCCCCGCGACTGGCCCGCGATCCCGGCCGAGCAGCTGTTCCGCAAGCTCGACGAAGACCTCCGCGACGGCGCGGCCCGGCTGGCCCACGAGACGCTCGAACTGACGACGCCGTCCGATCCGGTCGCGCCCGGGGCCGGCTGAGCGGGCCGTCGCTCAGTCGAGGTCCATCGCGTTGGGGTCCTTCTTCGCCTTGAAGTCCGCGATGTCCTGGTCCGTGATGTTCTTGAGCTGCGGTGGGTCGAGGTCGCCGCGGTCGAGGGCGGCCCAGTCGTCGGCCGTCGGGTTCTTGTAGAAGCCGCCGTAGCCCGGCCATTCTCCGGTCCGGCCCGCGTCGCGCGCGCCGTGCATCTCGGCCGCGTCCCACTTGTCGATCGGCTTGGTGGTCACGTGGCCGCCGTCCACCGTGTGCCCGCCCGCCGGGGTGGCGGCGCCGGCCTGCGGGTTGTACCGCATGCCCTCGCCGCTGGAGTGCATGTCGTCGATCATCTTGTGGTACGAGTCGTCGGCGACGGCCATCCGCTTCTGCTCGGCGTCGTAGGTGGCGTGGCCCGGGTGGTTCGGGTCGGCCTTGATGGCGTCCCGCCGGTCCTGTTCGGCCTTCGCCGCGTCGGCCGTGTCCTTGTCGTACAGCGGGTGATCTTCGTGGTGGACGTGGTTCTTGTCGTTGCCGTGGTAGACGTTGTCGGAGAAGCTGACGGGGTCGGGGTGCCCCGCCTTCCCGATCTCCTGCGTGTGGAAGCCCTGCTGGTGGCTGTAGCCGAGCTGGTTGAGCTGGACCGCGGTGCTCGGGTCGTTGGCCTCGATGGCGTTGCGCTGCGCGTTCCGGTACGAACCGAGGCGGTCGTTGTAACCGAGGTTGTCGTCCGGGGTCGTATTGGGCTCCTTCCGGACGTCGCCCTTGGTGAACCCGGATTCGTGGCTGGCGCTGCCGGCGCCCGTGCCCGGGTGGTACCGGTGGTTGGGCAGGTCCTCGTAGTACGCGTAGGCGTTGTTCTCCAGTGGACCTTGGTCCTTGCGAGCCGCCTTCGCGCCGCCGTTGTCGCTCAGGATGTCGAAGCCGCCGGCGTGCTCGGACTGGTGCGTCTTGTTGCCGTTGATCTTGTAGTCGTACTTGTCGTCGAGGCGCTTGCGCTCGACCTTCTTGTCGCCGTAGGTGCTTTCCGGATACGTGCGGGTGCTCGTCGACGGCCCGGAGTTCCCCCTGGCGTAGGGGTGGGCCTGGGCGCGGGCGGCCGCGCAGGGCGTGGTCCGGGTCGGCGCCAGGCCGAGCGGGTCGATCATGGCGGTCGGGTTGCCGACGTAGGCCAGCGAGTCCGGCGCCGGGGTCAGGCCCAGCGGGTCGTGGGAGAGGTAGCGCCCGGTCTCGGGATCGTAGTAGCGGTACCGGTTGTAGTGCAGCCCGGTCTCGGGGTCGTGGTACTGGCCCGGGAACCGCAGCGGGGTGCTCGCCGTTCCGCCGGCCGAGGCGGCCGGGCCCCACAACGCCGTGTGCAGGTGGCCGGCCAGCGTGCCGGTGTCGTCGACCAGCTCCGCGGGCGCGCCGACCAGGTCGGCGACGATCGCGTGGAACCGGTCCGCGCCGCCGGTGCCGAGGACGCGTTCGGTCTGGGTGAGCGGAAGCCGCGCGCCGGGCGCGTACTCCCACACCGTGGCGACCAGCGGCCGGCCCGGTCCACTGTGGACCTGCTCGGCGGGCAGCTGCCCGTCCCAGGCGAACTCGACCTGCTCGGCGACCATGCCGGTGGCGGTGTCCAGGCGCTGCTTGGCGATCCGCCGGCCGAACGGGTCGTAGCGGTAGTGCCACACCACGCCCTCCGGCGTGCGCACGCCGATCAGCCGGTTCTCCGCGCTCCACTCATACGTCCAGCGCTTCCCGCCGCGCTCGCGGGCGACGACGCGCCCGTCCGCGTCGTGGGTGTAGCCGGTGGGGCCGGCGGCGGTGAGCAGGGTGCCGGTGTAGGCGCGGGGACCGCTGGCTTCGGGCGCGCCGGACCAGCCGGCTCCGGTGACGGCACCGGTCACGTCGTAGTCGTAGTTCTCCTGCCAGCGCGGGCCGCGCACGGCGCGGACCCGTCCGCTCGCGTCGACGTCGAGGGTGCGCGGGCCGGAGATCAGGTCGCTGACCCCGGCGAGGTAGCCGTCGGGCAGGTAGCCGTATTCGCGCCGCTGCACGGTGTCCGCGCCGCGGAGCACCGTCTGCGCCGACAGCTGCCCGGTCGGGGTCCAGTCCTGGCGCAGTTCCGCCACCGGCGAGGTGCCGTTGAGCAGGCTGCGCACCGTCTCCCGGCCCACGGCGTCGTAACCGAACCGCAGGGTGCGTCCGGCGGTGGTCAGCACGACCGGGCGGGCGCCGGTGTCGTAGCCGACCACCGACTCCGCTCCCGACGGCGTCCGGCGGCCGACGCGGCGGCCGAGGGCGTCGTAGCGGAAGTGCACGACCCGGCCGTTGATCGACTCGGACAGCACGCGGCCGAGCCCGTCGTAGGTGAACCGGACCTCGCTGTGCGCGTTGGCCGCCGAGACCATCCGGTCGGCCCCGTCGTAGGTGAACACGGCGACCTCGTCGGCGCTGCTGCGCCGCACGACGCGGCCCACGCTGTCGCGCTCGAGGGTGATGGTCTGCCCGGCGCCGTTGGTGCGGAGCACGAGCCGCCCCGCGGCGTCGTAGCCGTAGCGCAGAACGCGCCCGTTGTAGTCGGTCTCGCCCACCTTCCGGCCCGCGGCGTCGTACTCGTAGTGCCACACCAGGCCGCGTTCGTTGGTGACCGAGGTGAGCCGCAGCTCGGTGTCGTAGCCGTACTTCAGCGTGCCCCCGTCGGGACCCCGCTCGCTGACCGGCAGGTCGAACTGGGCGTACTCGATGCGGCTGACCCCGCCGCGCGCGTCCGTCCGCTCCTCGAAGCTGCCCCGCGCCGTCGACGCGAACCGCTCGACCGCGCCGTCGGCGTCGCGCGCCTGCACGACGTGGCCGGCGGCGTCCCTGACCGTGGTGGTGGTGTTGCCCAGCGGGTCGGTCTCGCTGCTGGTGTTGCCGAGCGCGTCGTAGCCGTACCGCCACACGGCGCCGTCCGGCTCGGTGACGAGCACAGGCAGGCCCGCCGCGTTGGCCTGGATCCGGGTGACCCCGCCGAGGGCGTCGGTCACCGAGTCCACGGTGCCGGTGAAGGGGTCGTAGGTGTAGGAGGTCGCCGCGCCGGCCGGGTCGACGACGCGGGCGAGGCTGCCGCGCGGGTCGTATTCGTAGCGCCACCGGGCGCCGTCCGGTCCGGTCACCGCGGCGGGCCGGTGCCGCTCGTCGTAGGCGATGACCACGAGGCCGCCGTCCGGACGCGTCACCGCGGCGAGGTTGCCGACCTCGTCGTAGTCCCAGCGCGTGACGTGGCCGAGCTCGTCGGTCTCGGCGAGCACGCGCCCGAAGCGGTCCCGCTCGGCGCTGGTGCTGTTGCCGAGCGGGTCGGTCTGCCCGATCACCCGCAGCCGCTCGTCGAGCCGGTAGCGGGTGACGGCGCCGAGGGAGTCGGTGACGGTCGTGACGCCGGGCTCGTAGGCCAGCGTCGTGTCCAGGTAGCCGCCGGTGCCCTGGGCCCGCACGCAGCGACCCTGGGCGTCGTAGCCGTAGCCGTACCAGCGTCCGTTGACGTCGTCCCAGCGCACCAGCCGGCCGTCGGCGTCGTAGGTGAACTTCTGCGGGGTGCCGACGGCGTCGACGACCTGGACCAGCCGGCGCGCGGCGTCGTAGCCGTACTCGGCAAGGGGGACCGGCGAACCCGCCGTGCGCAACGCCGTGACCAGGCCGTCGGCGCTGTCGATCTCGACGCGGTAGCCGCCGGAGTGCTCGATCGCCACGGGCACGCCGTCGCGGTAGCGCAGCACGATCCGGTTCCCCGCGCCGTCGACGACCGCGCGCAGCGGCAGCGTGGTGTCGCCGCGCTGACCCGCGAAGTAGCGCATGCGGTCGGACTGCGGGTCGCCGACGATGTAGCCGTGCCGGACCCGGCGCAGCGCCAGGTATGGGCCGCTCTCCGGGACGACCGCCTCCACCCCGCGCGGGACCGGGTAGCGGAGCAGCGTGCCGTCGGCCAGCGCCAGGTGCAGCCCGTCCGGCTCCACTTCGAGGCGCTCGTCCAGGGTCGAGGCCCAGGTCGGGCCGAAGAGCCGGCCCGCCCGGTAGGTCGACAGGTGCGTGCGCTCGATGACGAGCGGCAGCGCGCCGGGCAGCGAGACGTCCTCCTGCACCAGCATCACGGCGCCGGTCGCGACGTCGATCGGGTCGCCGCAGTCGGTCTTGTCCTTCGTCTGCGTGGTGTGTTCGTCCGGCTTGGGGTTGTTGTCCTTGATCCGCGACCCGTCGCCCTTGGGGTCGCCCTTCGGCGTACTCGACGGGGTCGTGTTCGCGTCCGGACCCTTCGACGCCGGCGGAGGCGTCGGGTCCGGGCTCTTCGGGGTGTCGTCGGGGCCCTTCGACGCGGGTGGCGGGTCGGTCTTCGGCGGCGCGTCCGCCCCCGAGGAGTGGGTGCCGTCGCCGTCGCCCTTCGCGCCGGACGGCGTGGTGGAGTCCCCGCCCTTGCCCTTCGGCCCGTCCAGGCCCTTCGGGTTGCCCTTGATGTCGATGTTCTTCGGTGTCGGGGCGGCCTTGCCCGGCTTGATGTTCTTCAGCGCCTTGGCCGCGTCCCCGAACAGGTCACCGGCCCGCTTGAGCAGCGGGACCAGCGCCTTCAGGGCCGTGACGAGCCGCTTGACCAGGTCCGCGATCTTCGACGCCGTCTTCGCCACCGCGCCGATCACCTGCGGGACCACCCAGGTCAGGCCGATGCCGAGGGTGAACACCACCTGCAACGCCCAGCTGATCAGGTGCCCGATCAGCTCGGCGATGATGTCGCGCACCAGCGCCCGCACCGCCGCGACGACCTCGCCCGCGGTCTTGACACCGCTGGACGCGCCTTCGCAGCCCTTCTGAGCGGTTTCCAGCAGCGTCACGGTGTCCTGCGCGCGCTGCCGGTAGCCGTCCGC